>NZ_CP087588.1:1200000-1500000 GCF_020985305.1 Croceicoccus sp. Ery15 | reverse complement strand
TGTCCCCGATCAGGGCCCATACGAACAGCAGCCCGCTGACGATCCAGAATGTGCGCATCGTTTCCACCTCAATATCGCCCGAACGGGCACCAGCCGTGCGCGAGAGGCGACAGGTCGTTTCGCAGATGCGGAACGGGCGGCAGCCCCCGTGCGTTCTTGGGTCATAGCAGGTGACGGCAAATTTGCCCCGCAGAAATGCAGAACGCCCCCAAGCAGTCTGCCGTCACCTGCTCGTATCAACACGAATGCGGTCCGCAAGAGACCGTTTGAACGGGGCAGGCGGCAACACTCCCCCCTCCAGTCGCCGCTTGCTCCGTTCAAGATCTGTTTCCCCTTTTCGCACGGGCTGGCATCAGACAGGGCATGGCCGATCCCATCATCGTCACCGCCGCCCTGCCGCCCGACATATTCGGCATGGCCGATACGCTGCGGCGCGCTCATTTTCCGCCAGCCCGAAACATTCTGTCGGCGCATTTGACCATGTTTCACGCCATACCGCCGTCATTGGAGCGCGAATTGCGCACACTTCTGGCCGATCTGGCGGCTGAATATACGCCATTGCCGGCCCGTTTGGCACGTATCGTGTCATTGGGACGCGGAACGGCGCTGGCGGTCGAGAGCGAGCCACTGATGGACCTGCGCGATATTATTGCCGACCGTTTCGCCGGTTGCCTGACGGCGCAAGACGACCATCGCCCGCGTTTTCACATCACCATCCAGAACAAGGTCAGCCCGCAAGAAGCCCGAGCCTTGCAGGCTAGTCTGCAGCCCGACTTCACCCCGCGCTCGTTCGTCATACCTGCGTTGCAGGCTCATTTTTATCGTGGCGGGCCGTGGGAAGCGGCAGGGCGCTGGCCGTTGCGGGGAAGGGCGGGGGGATGAAAATCGGCCGATCGCGAAAAACCCGCAAACTCCCATATTGACCGCCACGCACACTGCCCCTAAGAGGCGCGCCTGCCGGACGCGCAACGTGCCATTTCAGGCACCGGCGCAAAGCCCATGGGGCGGAGTAGCTCAGCCGGTTAGAGCAGCGGAATCATAATCCGCGTGTCGGGGGTTCAAGTCCCTCCTCCGCTACCATTCCTTGATCCGGAAGCTTCCACTAGCTTCCGCATTTTTCCAAAAATTGAAAGAAAAGCAGAGGGTTGCGGGTGATTCGCGTCCGCATGCGCCCATGGTCTTCCACATGCAGCCAGATTTGGTGTGGGGGTATTTTGGGGGTATTTTCGCGGAGTATCGGAAAGGAGCGATACCCCCAATGCCTCTCACGGAGATTCAGGCCCGAAATTCCAAGCCACGCGAGCGCGCCTACAAGATGGCCGACGGGGAGGGCTTATTCCTGTTCGTACAGCCGAACGGGTCAAAGTTATGGCGGATGAAGTACCGCTTCGCGGGCAAGGAGAAGTTGCTCTCGTTCGGCGCTTACCCAGATCTCGGGATAGCTGCCGCGCGCGACAAGCGCACAGCCGCAAAGGCGTTGCTAGCCGAGGGCAAGGATCCAATGAAATCCAAGGGAGAAGTGATCTCGCAGGAAGGAGCCACCGTCTTCGAGGTCGCAAAGCGCTGGCATGAAAATCGAAAGAGCGCGTTGAATGCCGCGCACGCCGAACGCGTCTGGTCGCGCATGGAAAGGGACGTCTTTCCAGTCATCGGCGAGAAACTCGTGAATGAAATCACGGCACCCGACGTCCTGGCAATGATCCGCAAGATCGAAGCAAGAGGCGCGCTCGATATCAGTCGGCGTGCGAAACAAGGGGTGGGGCAAGTCTTCCAGTTCGCAATCGCGTGTGGTCTGACCTCGAACGATCCGACGACGCATTTGCGCGGGGCTCTAAAGCCGCGACCAAGAGTGAAGCATATGAGCCGGCTGCCGCTCAGCGAGTTGCCCGCATTCATCGAGAAGCTGCATGCCTACCAGGAAGAGGGCGAACGACGGTCCGCGATCACCCGTGACGCAGTTCTCTTTGCGCTCCTGACTTGGGTTCGAACCAAGGAACTGCGTTTCGCCGTCAAATCCGAGTTTGAAGACCTTGGCGGAAAAACACCTGTCTGGAGGATACCAGCCGAGCGAATGAAGATGGGACGAGAGCATTTGGTACCCCTCTCGCAGCAGGCAACGCACATCGCAAAATCCATGATAGCAGCAGCGCCTGGCGAGTTTCTCTTCCCGGTGTCAACGGCGGCGTAAAAGTCGTCCATTGGGCGGAGCAAAACCAGGCCACTTGATCCGGGTGTTGGCGAGCGCCGGGAGGGCGTAGCCCGAGCGGGGGTCGCCAACACCCGGATTGCCGTTTCTGTCAGGGGTTGGGACGTGCTTTGCGTGCCTGGCTCTGGGCCAGGCGATAGCTCTCGCCGTTCATCTCGAGGATGCTGACGTGGTGGGTGAGCCGGTCGAGGAGCGCGCCTGTCAGGCGCTCGGAACCGAACGTCTCGGTCCATTCGTCGAACGGCAGGTTGCTGGTGATCAGCGTCGAGCCGCGTTCGTAGCGCTGTGAGATCAGCTCGAACAGCAGTTCCGCGCCGGTTTTGGAGAGGGGCACGAACCCCAGCTCATCGATGATGAGAAGCTTATAGCCGGTCATCTGCTTGTGTAAGCGCAGTAGGCGGCGTTCGTCGCGTGCCTCCATCATCTCGCTGACCAGCGCGGAAGCAGTGATGAACCCGACCGTCAGGCCCTTCTGGCAGGCCGCCAGGCCAAGACCGATCGCGACATGGGTCTTGCCGGTCCCCGACGGGCCAAGGGCGATGACGTTCTCGCGACGGGTAATCCAGTCACAACGCGCCAGTTCGAGCACCTGCATCTTGTTGAGCTTCGGAATGGCGGCAAAGTCGAAGCTGTCGAGGCTCTTGGCGGCCGGGAACCGCGCGGCCTTGATCCGGCGCTCGACCATCCGGCGTTCCCGGTCGATCAGTTCCAGTTCGACAAGCCGAGCAAGGTAGCGGACATGATCTACGCCCTCTGCTGCGCATTGCCGGGCCAGCTTGTCATGCTCGCGCAGGAAGGTTGGCAGCTTGAGCGTCTTGAGGTGGCTGGCGAGCAGCAGTTCGGGAGCTTGGCTGCTCATGCCGCTGCTCCGCCGGTCAACAGCCGCATGTACGAGCGCGCCGATGTTGTCTCCACTCTGGCCCTGGGCAGGTAGGGATAGATCGCCATGTCCAGTCGGGGCGGGCGGCGCTCCACCCGGCATAACAGGAGATGCTTCACCGCATCGAAGCCGATCGCGCCCATATCAAGGGCCTGCTTCACCGCGCCATGCAGATCGGCCAGAGCGAAGCTCTCCAGCAGGCGCAGTACCTGCACATATTCGCGCCGGCCATGCTTGCCCATGCGCGTCTCCATCAGCCGGCGCAGCGTTGTAAATACCTCGGGCAGGTCCCAGCCCTGCAATGGTGCGGCCTGATCGAGGGCATTGATCTTCTGTTCGATCAGGGGAAGGTAATGGATCGGATCGAAGATCACATCCTCGCGCTCGTAGCTGCGCACATGGCGGGCAATGATCTCGCCCCGGCAACCGATCACCACCTCGTCGACATAGCCCCTGATCCACACCTCCTGGTGGCCGAAGCGCACCGGCACCGAGTAATCGTTGGTCCGGTAACGCACCAGCGCCTGCGATGAGACCTGGCCGCTGGTCTGGTCACAGGCCTCGAAGGGGGAAGCCGGCAGTTCCTGCATCGCCGCCAGATCGCGCCGCAGCCTCTCGCCAATCGTCTCACTCTCGCCCCGCAGCCGGTCGTTCTGCCGTTTGCGGCATTGCTCCTCGAGCCACAGGTTGAACGCCTCCCATGTCGGGAACCGGGGGATCGGCACCATGAAGTTGCGCCGGCAATAGCCGACAAGGCCTTCAACGCCGCCCTTATCGTTACCCTTGCCGGGGCGGCCGTAACGATCACGGATCAGGTAGTGCGACAGGAAGGCGCTGAACAGCCTCGCGCGCAGCCGCGTCCCGTCAGGCAGGATCTTCGAGACCAGGCAGCGGTCGTTGTCGTAGACGATCGACAGCGGCACCGCGCCGAAGAACGCAAAGGCGTGGACATGGCCGTCCATCCAGGCCTCGGCAACGGCAGCCGGATAGGCGCGTACGTAGCAGGCGTCGCTGTGCGGCAGATCGAGCACGAAGAAGTGCGCCTTCTGCTCCACCCCGCCGATCTCGACCAGAGCTTCTCCAAAATCTGCCTGCCCATGGCCGGGTGCGTGTGCCAGCGGCACGAACATCTCCCGGCTGCGCTGATCCCGATCCCGGATGTAATCCTTGATGATCGTGTAGCCTCCGGTGAAGCCATGCTCTTCGCGAAGGCGATCGAACACACGCTTCGCCGTATGGCGCTGCTTGCGCGGGACCGACCGGTCCCCATCCAGCCAGCCGTCGATGATCGGTATGAACGCTTCCAGCTTCGGTCGCCGCACCGGGGCGCTGCGACGGTAACCGGGCGGCTCGGAATACGACAGCATCTTGCGGACCGTGTCGCGCGATATGTTGAAATGCTTCGCTGCCGCCCGGGCGCTCATGCCGCCCGCGCAGGCAAGACGAACCTTCAGGTAAAGTTCCACGGTGTAAATCCCTCATCCCTCCTCGCCAGCATCGCGAAAAGGGAAAAAGTGGACGACTTTTACGCCGCCCGCAGCAGCACTTCGCCGCCGCTACCGTGGTCTAATTTTGCACCGCCGTTCTCACAACATCCCGCAAATCAGCTTCTCCCTCGACATGCGCCTGGGGGCACGCGCAGGCTTCAAGCGCAATGAGCGTATGCTCTCGCTTGACCCCCGTTATGTCGTCGCCTTTCCCGGAAACGGGGTCCTGGAGCGCCTCGTCATCGAAGCGAAATCCCGTCGGATTACCGTCGTAGATCGCCGCGGTCCGCTTGGAACTTCTCCCAAGCGCGCGGCTCTGGATACCGACTGATGCGTCCGGCATCGCGCCAGCGCCATCGGCGCTGGCGCAGGCCGTCAGAGGAAAGAGATCGCCTGTTATCGTGGGCAAGACGATCGGTCCTTCCCCCCACATTGCAGGAGAAATCTGATGACTGATTTTCAGGCGATCATGGCGGATTTTGCTGTCCGCCAGGCCGAGCGCGCGGCGCAGGCACAAAGTGAAATCCAACGGCTCAAGGCAGCTATCATTGCCCCGCTGCGCAATGCCGAAATTGCCCGCGTAGAAATCCGTTTCGATGGGTGCGGCGACAGCGGTGCGGTCGAAGAATGCGTATTCTCTGACGCCGTCGGGGCGAGTGTTCCGTGTCCCGAAGTGACGATCGACTGTGCTGGAGAAGGCGACGACAAGAGCCTCAATTCCGCCCTCGAGCAACTGACTTACCTTGCTCTCGAACGCCATCATCCCGGATGGGAAATCAATGATGGTGCCTGCGGCGAACTGGTCGTCGACGTGGCTACGCCGAGTTTCGTTCTGGACTGCCAGCTGCGTTACACGGCGACCGACGACCATTCGACTGATCTCTAGGAGAAGTGCGATGGCTCATTGCTATTATCACGCCCTATCGTCGGTTCGGAAATGGGGAGGGGGGGTGGACGATTACCTCCCGCTCCACCAATGGTTTGACCAGTCAAAGGCGATCTTTGCTGATCCGCGGCACCGGGCCCTTCGGCACCATGCCGAAGGCATCTTCATGCTCGAAACGCTGTTCGGGCCTACTATCGTCAACGCCGATAGCCGTGTTGTGCCCGTTCGCCTTGTAGGCGAACAGCACGTCCGCGAGGACTTGGGTACGATTCCTTCCTTTGCGGATTGGGGGCGCCTAATCACGCCCCAAGACTGGATGTTGCGGGGTCATCGTCTGGAAGAGCCTATGCCGCTTGGCACTGTGGAGACTGCTGCTGGCGGTGCGTTTTCAGGGGGTCTTTCGTCCGCTTCGGGAGGAGCGTCCGTAGTCGAGATATGATGTCGCCTTCGAGGCAGGCGAGGTCAGGGGTACGTGGCATCCCGATAATACGAAAAGTCATGGCTTGGCCTGTGCAAGGCACTCGGGACCAACCCGGCCTGTAAGCAAACCTTTCCTGAAGCATCCCCGTCGAGACGCGCAACCCCGATCAGGTCCGGCCGAGTTGCCGGGCTGCGCCCGGCTGCCCGCACCACCCGAACCAGATCGAGGTTTCCCTTCGGTGCGCTTCGCCGTGGCCGCTTCCTAGTCGGGTTTGCAGCCGGGATGGACCCGGAATGCTCGATCAGGAGAAAGACCATGACCAATCTCGTAATCCTCGTTGGCCGCATCGCTCGCGACCCCGAAACCCGCACGACCCAGGGCGGGACCAGCATCACCTCGATCTCGGTCGTCACCGACCGTCCCGCTCGCAAGGACGGCAAGACCTACAAGGACGAAAACGGCTACACCGCCAAGGACAGCGAATTCCACCGCGTGACCTGCTTCAACGGTCTCGGCCAGAACGTCGCCAAGTACTGCACCAAGGGCCAGCTCGTGACGGTTGAGGGGCGCATCCACTATACACAATGGGAAGACCAGGACGGCACCAAGCGCTACGGCTGCGAGATCATCGCTGACAAGGTGGACTTCCTCACCAAGGGCCGGACGTCGAACAATGAAGGTGCGCCCGACATCGATGAGGACTGAGTGCCTCCCGCAAACAACAAGGCTCCGATGGTTCGCGCCATCGGGGCCTTTTTTGTGCTCGCTGCTTGGACGGCGGGGCGGGGCATCGAGCCCGCGCCCCGCCGCGGTTGAAGTGTCAGGCGGGGGAGAGCCGCTTGAGAGCATCGTCGATCCCGATGGTGAGCGATGCGCGGATGAGCTGCTTCAGTTGCGCAGGTTCGATAGTCTCGGCTCCGCATTCGAGAAGAACCTTGCCCAGTTCGCCTGCCGCTTCCTCGCGGAGCCTGGCCTCCTGTGCATCGAGTTCTTCGCGCTGCTCGCGCAGCTTCTTGAGCGCATTCCGCGCGCTCGGTTTGGACCTGGCCATGAGTTAGTCCTTTCGCTGGCCGTTGGTCCCCTCCACGCGCGACAGTGCCAGCATGGGGCGATGTAGGAAAACGGTTTTTGCCGCGATGCCAGTGCTTTTCACGCTGACGTTGGAGAGGTCTCTCTCGCAGAAAGTCCAAGTGTGATGCGGGCTTTGGGGCCGCGTCAAGGACGACGGGGCCCCACCATTTTTGCCGGGCAAGCCCGGCAAAAATCGTTTCCCCCATCGCCGCTTCGCGGCCGCGCTATGCGCGGTCCCTGACCCGGCCCGTCACCCACATCCTCGCAGCTCCTGATGCGACGCATCGAACATCAGGAGGAAAGATCATGTACGCTTCACTGAATATCGCGCAGGGTTCATTCCAGGCAGATCAGGCAGCTTTCGTTGCCGCACTCGACAAGGCTCATGCCCGGTCCCTTCACAGCTACTTCACCCAATATGTCCTGACCGATGGTGAGGCAGGTTACATCGCGGTCGATGAGGGCGATTACGGCGCACTGCCCAAGGCCATGCTGGACCGGGTCATCGACACAGTGCCCGGAAAGCTGAGCGATGAATTCTGATGCCACAAACAAGGAGGAAGTCCGTCAGGGCTTCCTCCTTTCCTTTTGCTCGGGTCCCGTATTGTCGCTTCCGTAGGTATCGCGCGAGCATTCCCTGCAGCATCAGTCCTCGGCGTCCGACGCATCGAATATCTCGAGCTGATGGGGCATGTCGAGTACCTTCATTGCCGCTGCTGAAATGGCTTCTGCCTTCGTCGGAAAGGCTTCTGCCGAACTGATCGACACGCCGCTCGAATAGGTCACGGTTGCCTGGAAACCATTGCCTTTGGGTGTCGCGCTCGGTGTTACGTCCGCCATAGCCATACTCCCGGAGAGATGCCCGCGCACCATTCTTCCTGCGGTGGACTCGATCGATCTTTAACACGATCGGCAATCGAACGGCATCAACTTCATCCCTTGGACTTGGGACTTCAAAACCGCCGATCCCGTGCTGGTTATGACACTGGGACCTACCCTCTAAGCTGGGGACAGAGGTGCACACCGTACGCCGCCATGCGGCAGAAAGAGATTGTTAAGTAATAGGTTACGCGAAGTTGTTCCTCTACAGAGAGGAGCAAATCAATGCAAGCAAATGGCTATCTGCTACCAGCGAAAGAAGCCCCGAATCATTCGCTGCCCCGATCCGGTGACGGGCGTGGGATTGGTGAAAAGGCAAAGCCGTCCAACCGGGTTCGGCTCAACGGCAACATTGCCCGGCGCAAACCGGGCAAGCGCATTCGCGAGTATTGGGATATCGACCTGCCGGGCTTTGGCCTGCGAGTAAATCCCGGCGGCAGGCGGACATGGTTCGTGCTGTTCCGCCAGCGCGGCAAGCTACGGCGTGTGTCGCTCGGTACTTCCCGCGATATCTCGCCCGCCACCGCTCGCCGCCTCGCGCGGGCGAAGCTTGTGGAGGTAGCGCTGGACGGTCTGCCAACGCGCAAGAAGGCCCGCGCTGCGCAGAAGAGGGATGCGCCCCTGCTGCGCGACTACGCCGAGCGCTTCTGGGCTGACTATGCGCGGCACTGGAAGCCATCGACCCGAAAGCGCAATGAGAGCGCCATCTTCAAGGAAATTCTCGGCGCATTCGGCGACCGGCGGATCGACGATCTGGCGAAGGGCGACATTCTCTTTTGGCGCGACAGCTTTGCCGAACGCCCCGGCGTGTTCAACCGCACCTTGCCGGTGTTCTCGGTGATGATGGGATACGCGGAGCGCCTAGGCTTGCGGCCCCGTGGTTCCAACCCCTGCAAGGGCACGCCGCGCTACAAGCGCAAACCGATGGAGCGGTTTCTGTCGCCACATGAATACGCGCGGCTAGCCACGGCATTGCGCGACTACGAGGCGGAGCAGCCGCTCTATGTCACGGCGATCCGCCTGCTGATCTTCACCGGCGCACGTTGCGGAGAGATCGAGCAACTGCGCTGGGAATGGGTGCAGGAACCGCGGCTGATGCTTCCTGACAGCAAGACCGGCGCGAAGATCGTCTATCTCAATCGACAGGCTATCGATGTGATTGAATCGCTCCCAGACCGGAAAGCAACCGGCCTGCTGTTTCCCTCGTTCCGCAATCCCGACAAGCCGATCACGCTCGGCATCCATTGGTCGAAAATCCGCAATTGCGCAGCATTGCCGGATGTGCGCCTACATGACCTGCGCCACAGCTTTGCCTCGGTCGCGATCCGGGACAACATCTCGCTCATGGTCATCGGCAAGCTGCTGGGCCATGCGCTGGCAGAAACGACGACCAGATACGCGCACCTCTCCGACGAGATCGTCGCAGATGCAGCGGAGCGCGTATCCGGCTCTATCGCACGCCTGATCGGAGTTGCGCCATGAACGCGCTGACCCTGCGAGGGATCGTCGCCGAAGAGCTGGGCAGCCTCCGGCTCCATGTCATTGGCAAGTGCGGTGGCCTGGGCAAGTTGCGCAAGACCTGCTGGACGCGCGAACTGCCCGGCTTCGGGACGCGGCATTACGCCAGCGGTCGCAAGGTATATATCGTCCAGGCACGAATGGAAGGACGCACCCGCACGGTGACGATCGGCAATGCCAAGGTGCTGAGCCGTGCGCAGGCGATGGATGTTGCGCGCCGCGTGCTGATCCGTGCCCAGACTGGCGACAATCCGGCAGAGGAGCGCAAGCGGCTGCGCAAGGTTCCCTCCTACCGGGATTTCTTGAAAACCTACTGGGAGCGGGTTTCGCCCAAATGGAAACCGTCCACGCTCTACACCCACCGCTACTACAAGCGGAAATATCTAGACCGCGCGTTCGAAGGCCTGTTCCTCGACGAGATCGAGGAGCGCCATGTCCAGGAATGGTTCAACCGGATCACCAACACCGGTGGACCCGGTGCTGCCAACCGTTGCGGTGAAATCCTGCGCGCCATGTTCAACAAGGCCGAGCAATGGGGCGTGCGGCCCGAAGGATCGAACCCCTGCCTCTACATCCGCAAGAACAAGGGGCGGAAGTGCGAGCGCTTCCTGTCCGATCAGGAGTTCAAGCGAATTGGCGAAGTGCTCGACCGGCACCGCAAGGCTTTCCCGCTGCATTGCGCCGCGATCAGCCTGCTGATCCTGACCGGCTGCCGCAAGTCGGAGATTACATGCCTCCAATGGAGCGAAGTGCGGGGAAGGCGCTTGCTATTGACCGACAGCAAGACCGGCCCGCGCACGGTCTGGCTGGCCGAAGCGGCTGCAACCATCCTCCACGCGCTGCCGCGCCGGGAGAAGCAGCGGTATGTGTTCTGGAACCCGGCCACCCAGCGCCCGATCACGGACATCGGCAACTTGTGGAGCAAGCTGCGCGACGAGGCAGGCCTTCCCGGCGTTCGTATCCACGATCTGCGGCACAGCTTTGCCAGCCACGCCGCCGCCCATTCGGAAACGCTGCCGATGATCGGCAAGCTGCTTGGCCATGCAGACGTGCGGACGACCACCCGCTATGCCCATCTTGACGATGGGCACGTCATCGAGGCAGCGCAGCGCATCGGCGACCAGATCGAGCAAAACATGAGCGGCTCATATTCATTGAACCGTAACACTAAGTATGATAGTCGGCCGTTGCTGCATGACTGACAACCCGCGCATCCGCATCTACGCCAACCGCTGGTTCGCCAAGTTCGCGGCAAAGGAAAAAATCAGCGATGCCATGCTTGCTGGTGCCGTGCATCGGGCTAAATCCGGCCTGATCGATGCTGACCTTGGCAGCGGCCTCATCAAGCAGCGCATCGCGCGCCAGGGCGGAGGGAAATCGGGCGGGTATCGCTCGATTCTGATCTTCCGCTCGGGCGAGCGGGCCATATTCGTGTTTGCCTTCGCCAAGAGCGACAAGGCGAACCTGAGTGCGGCGGAACTTAAGGCCTATCGCAAGGCTGCCGGCATCATGCTGGAGCTAGGCGATGACCAGATCGAAACGGAAGTTGAAGCAGGCCGATTGGTCGAGGTGAAAGACGATGAGCAAAGCTAAGGCAAAGACCTACAAGAGCGAGGCGATGGCCGCCGTCCACGAAATGATGGAAGGCCTCCACGACGCTGGCAGCATCGACAAGCGCACCATGCGCGAGTTCGATGACGCCTGCGTTGCGCCTGCGCCGGTTCTGTCACCGGACGAAATCAAGGCCATCCGAGAGGCAGAGCATGTCTCGCAGCCGGTGTTCGCGCGCTATCTCAACGTGTCGAAGAACCTTGTCTCCGACTGGGAACGAGGAGCGAAAAAGCCGGGAGGTCCGGCTCTGCGGCTGCTGTCGATTATCCAGCGCAGTGGGCTGGATGCGGTGGCTTGAACTGGGCCAGCAACGCAGGAGAAGCGGAGCGCATGGAAACTCGAAATTGGCCGCCGGCGGGTAATCGTGAGCCGACCATCGTCGTATATGCCGACCTACAATCGCTGGAAGCGTTGACGGGAATCGCCGCGCGCGGCGGCGATATTCTGGCGCAGCTTTTCGACTATGCCATTCTGGACGGTTCGGATGATACGTGGGCGCACGCACTTCCCACCAGCACCAAGCGTGTTTCCTTGGAAGACCTAGGTCGGACTCTGCCTTCCGATTCCGTGTTCCTAGTTGGCGGTCCGTTGGTTTCGAAGCGGATCGATCAGCTGGCTCTGGCGGGCTATGCCCACGTTTACAACCTCAACGAAATCGCGCGCGAGATGTCGGCCAAGCTGCGGCTGCTGGTAGCGCTTGCGCCTGGTTTTGCGGGCAGCAGGGTTCCCGCGATGCTCGACCCAGTCGGCCAGACCGAGCCGCATCATACGCTGATCGAACCGCACCATTTGCCGTTACCTTCGAGATTGGTCTTTCTAGTCAACAGCCTGCCCAAATCGGGCTCAGTGTGGCTGTGCGGGATGCTCGAACATGTGTTGGACGTTTCCGGTTCTGACCGGGTTCGCATTTCGCATTGCGCCGATCTCGTCTTCGACCAGAATCAGCCAAATCTCGGCGGTGCGGTTTCGTTGGTCCGTGATATGCGCGACGTTGTCGTCTCTTGGTTTTACGATGTTGCTGCCTCCGATCTGAGAACCGGCTTCGAGCGCGCGCGCTACCCCGATATCGCTAGCTTTTATTTCGAATGCTTTGTCGGGCTAATCGGGAAATCGGATCGTTATTTTAGCGGGGACCTGGTCGGTTGGATTGATCGCAACTGTGCGAATTACTGTCCGTTGATTAGGTATGAGGACATGGTCGCGGATCCGCAGAGGGCCCTGACCAAGGTCCTCAATGCCTGGCGGATTCGCGTGCCCGAAGCGCGCGTGGCGGCCGCGGTGCGAGCCTTCGAGCCCTTCAGGCTGCGAAAGGCAGGCGGGCCGCGCGATGGGTATGTCGGCAAGATGTATCGGCGCGGCCATTTGCGCAATCCAGGATCGGGCAATTGGCAGAATGAACTGCCAGCCGAAGTCTTGAGCGATATCGAGCGTCGCTTTGCCGACTACCAACAAAGGCTTGGCTACGCCTAAGGCCTAGGCTGGCTGGCGCAACTGATCTGACACGAAAGTGGCTACCGCGTCGGTCAACGTCTTGACGTGGATTACGCATTCAGTGGTCTCGCCTGATGCGAAGTCACCGTTTTCTACTAGCTGGGTGAGCTCGAATCCGCCAGGGCACAAGGCATAATAGTCGCAGCTCAGTGCACAATGACGATGGCTCTTGCCGAAATCGTCCATCATACGCTCAAGTTTGTCTCCGCCGAGCATTTCAGCGAGCGTCTGCTTCTCGATATTGCCGAGGCTAAGTCCTTTTCCATCGCCGTAAAGATCGGCCAGAAACTCGGCGTTGAGACCGGCGTAGAAAGTTGTGATCTCGCCACGAGCATCGCAGTTAAGCTGGCGCAAGGGCGCTGTTCCTAGGCGGACGAAATCGGGCGCATCCGGCCCAGTCGCAGCACGGATACGCCCCAACGTCTGCGAGAAATTTCGCACCGGCAACTTGCTTCCCTCAGCACTTTGCGCAAGCGACAGCATAGCACGGTAGAATTCGGCATATTTCTGGGTGTCGTCGCGCGAATAGCCAATCTGTAGCCCTCCATCCGCGTGATTGGCGAGGATGTTGAAGTGGAAATCGGTGAGGACATCGGCGCGGGCGAGAAAGAAGTCGATGAACTCTTGCGGCTGCGCCAATGTCTCTGCTGTCACAACTGCGATCGCGTTGAATGCAATGCCGCGCTCCGCCAGCAGATCCATTCCGCGCACGGTCTGCGCGTGCGAGCCCCGTCCAGACCAATTGACGCGCAGGGGGTCGTGCAGTTCGCGCGGGCCGTCGCAGCTAACGCCAAGCCGCAAATGGTCTCGATGGCGATGAAAGAATTCGCACCACTTATAGTCGATCAGAGTGGCGTTGGTCTGGAAATCGAATGTGATCCGTGCGGGCATTCCCGGACCGTCGCTGTTAAGCGCAAGGATGAGCTCGATCGCTTCGTCATAATAATCGGGTGGTAGTGAGAGCGGCTCGCCTGAATGCCAAACGATCGAGACCTCGTCAGCGAGCAGGCCCAGCTGCTTGATCTGTGAGAAAAGCGTGCCGATCATCGAGATCGGCATTCTGTGCGAGAGTTTCCGGCTGACCGGACTCAGATCGCAATAACTGCAATTGAGATTGCACAGCGGCGTCCCCTGCAGAACAATCATTTCGACCGGGAGAAGGTCAGCGCGTTTCGAATCAAGCACGTATCAACTGCCCCGCCCTGCAACAAACAGCGCCTCGGTATTTCCTTCGCCCGCACGCTATCATGCGGCGGTGGTCGGCTGGTCTGTCGGCGCCACTAGGCAGCCGACAGACCAAAAAATCAGCGGCGCATCGCTGGACCCCAGCTCCTCTGAATAGAAGCATCGGAGAGCATAACGGTGTCCAAGCGTCCGGAAGCGGCGGCATTCTTGATCTCGTTGAGGCAGTTCTTGATTGCTTCGGCCATGCGATATCCTTCCTTTTCCTTTGCGTTCGACGCCGACTTGCGCCGGACTCAGATGATAACGCGCGCCATCCGGGAGTCAAACCTTTGGTCGCTATCAAATTGTGTTGCCTTCGCCTGCGAGCGAGAACTAAAAAATCGCAGCGTTTAGGGCCGGCAAAAGCGTAAAGGCGGGGGTTGCGCACTATGACTTCTCGTGCAGTGAAGAGCTATATCCGTAGAGCTCTCGAGGCTGGTCAAATTGCCGATTGCCGTCAGTTTCCAGAAAAGGATCGGGAGGTCGATGCGGGTTATCTACGTGCATTAGCACTTGGCGGATTGCCGGCAGGAATGCGGGTTGTGGGCCTGACGATCACAGGTACGCTGGACTTGCGCGATTGCGGATCTGCTGGAAATCCTCTGCCAGCCTTGCGGATCGAGCAATGCCGCATCGTCAGTCCCCTGACCGGAGACGCGCCAGATACCGTCTCGATCGATCTGTCACGTTCTCACGTCGCCTCGCTGTCCTTGCAAGGTTCGCGCTTCACTAGCTTTTCCGGCAAGGGAATGGCTTGCTGCGCCGAGGTCGATCTATCCGGTGTCGGCCCGGTGAACGAGGGCGGGCTTTGCTGGATCGACATGTCCAATGCTGCTATCGGCGGAAACGTCGTAGCGGTCGACGCTTGTTTGCAATCGGCAATGATCGCGCATGCCGATCCAGATGAGGCGCCGACCTGCACGGGATTCGTCTTGCAGGAAGCTCAGATCGGCGGGACGCTCAACCTTTACAAAAGCAAGGTGATTGGTGGGTTGTCGCTCTATCTCGCGCGTCTGAAGGGCGATTTGTGGCTCGGCCAGTGTCGCCTGGTCGCTACCAACGGGTGGGCGCTCAATGCCAACGATGCCGAAATCGGGGCGATCTATGCTACGCGAGAGCCGCTCCAAGCTGAAGGGTACGTCGCCCTAAACGGCGCGCGTGTCCGATCACGGATCAATCTCTGTAAGGCCCGCTTAATCGCCAGAGAAGCAACGGCGCTGTCAATGAACAATATGCAGATCGGTGAAGGCGTATGCCTCAACAATGTGGAGTTGGAGGGGCGGCTCGGCTTTGCCGGGCTGCGCTGCCAAGGTGATTTCAGCCTGCTCGGGGCGAAAATTGCTGTCAGCCAACGCGATGCTATCCTCGCCCAGGACGCCCAAATTCTTGGGAGCTTGCACCTGTCGGCAGATCCCGAGACCAAACGCCGCTTTTTCGTCAAGGGAAGGGTGATCCTCCACGGCTGTCACATTGGCAATGACCTTACCCTGTGCGGCGCCAATCTGCACGGCGAGTTCGAGGACATCGAGGAGGTGGGTGACAAGCAATTTCATTCGGCGCTGCTCGCTTCCGATCTTCGTGTCGGCGGGTGCATCAAGCTGGGGGAAAAATCGCAACTGGCGCCCGGGCAGCGCAGCCTGGTCTCAAACGGAGCGTTGCGGATGCAGCGGGTTGAGGCTGGCAAAGACATCCAGCTTTTCAACACGGAGGTCGTGGGCATCGCGCCCAAAAGAAAGCCCCTTAACTCCGAGGCCGCTGACGCGTCCGGTTCCGCGCCCGACAACACGGCCTTCGACCTCAGCTATTCAAAGGTTGGTGGTATTCTGATTATCGGCGACAACGATCTGTATGGGTCTGTGAACCTCTACTACTCCGACACAGATTTTCTGTGGGATACGAACAATGGATACCCGAAGCCCGCCTCCGACGGGACGGACGACATACACCTTGTCGGCTTCACCTACCGGGTGCTCATGTTGCCCGACATGGAGGCCCGGAACTGTCCCGCGGATCTGCGCAGAACGCTCAAGGCGCGCAAGGCTTGGCTCGAGCGCAGCCCTTTTGATGCACAGGATTATGCGACGCTGGCCCGTGCTCTGCGACGCAGCGCCTTGACCAACGAAGCCCGCGAAATCATGATTGCGCGCTTCTGCCGCGAGTTGACCATGCTGGTGCGCGGGGTACGGGATCGGAAAGCCGTCCCCGTGCAAACGGAGCAGAAAGAGGCCGATCCTCGAACGCTCTGGTCGCGCGCGACGGCTTTTGCGATCAATGCTCCCCATTATTCACTCGCGCAGATTTCAGATCTCGCCCACTATGTGATGATGCAGATCTATCGCCTGACTTTCGGTTTCGGGCTGGATCCACGCCGTGCCGTAGTGACGCTGCTTGGCTCCTTTTTGTTGGGCTGGACCGTGTTCGCTGACGCCAACCGCAGGGATCTGATGATCGTCGACCAGCAGCCTGTGGCAACGCTGTCCGACCGTTCGGCAATCGGCGCCGGACTTAGCACCGAAGTAGCTGACAAGGTACCTTGCGGCGACATGATTGACCCGAGACTGTTTGCGCTCGACGTGTTCATTCCGCTGGTCGATCTGCGACAGGAATCGAAATGCGAGATCGGAGTAGCCGACGGCTCCGAAGCTACGGCGGCGGAGGCGACTACCCTGAAGATCATCAAGGCCATCTATGCGTTCTTCGGCTGGATAGTTATCTCACTTTCGATCCTTACGTTCTCGGGCTTTCTTCAGCGCCGCAACGAATTGCTGGGGGGCGATACGTGACCGGTGCGCAAGCAAGGATCGCGGGTCGCTTGTTGCTCGATGGACAGGTTGCAGCGGGGCTGAGTATTGGCGAAATTCGCGAGGCAGTGCTGCCCCTCATTCGCAGCAATATCTACCGGGTCGATCCGGACAAGTTGGCGATCGAGATCGACGGGCCGGATGCCTCGCATCAAGAGGTCGATCCGGATTTGGAAGTAGGGCTGCAATGGCTCGGTGTCGGCTCAGACGCAGGTTCGCGGCTCAGATTTCGCGAAGAGCGGCAGCACTTCTCGCTTGCACTTGAGGATAGCTGGTGCGGGGTATTTCTTGCCCGTCACCTTGCCACTTTGCGGGACGACGAGCCGCTCACGATCATCCACCTCGACGACCATACGGATATGATGTCGACTTTACTGGCCGTCGAAAGTGACGCGGATGGCTCGCTGGTTCTCCAAGATCCACTCTCTGGATGCGCATTCGATCCCGCTTCGCCCGCTAGCTGGCACAGCGCCATCGCCAGTGGAGCGATCAGCATAGGCTCATTCCTAACGCCGTTCTTCGCGCTTGATCGTATCGTCGAGGTGTTCCACCTAAAGGCCGACTTGGAGAAGGCCCAGTCCTTTGCGGTCGCTCCGCAAACGACAGGTCATGAGTTGCTCGCGCGGTATCGGTTCCACGCGATCGAGCTAGCCGACAGCGCCGCCGGAGAGAGCCCGCAACGCCTCTACCGGCGGTCGAACGATGCGCACCAATTGCTGGCGCATCTGGCGGAAGGTCGCCTCGCCGCGATCCATATCGACCTCGACTATTTCATCAACGATTATAACGGAAACGCATGGCAGGTGGGCGAGATCGACTTGGTTACAACGCACAAAATTGCGCTTGAGCGGCTGGATCATTTCTTCTCCGCCCTAACCCGATCTGGCGTCTCGATCGCATGCTGGACTATCGGCGTGTCGCCCGGCTTTTGCAGCGCGCGCCATTGGCGGTTCCTCATCGAACAGATCGAACGGCGAATTGCCGATCTCGAAGTCATTCTGGCGAGGTAGTCCACGCGTGGCTAATCGGGCACGGCCTCCGAAGTGAAACAGGCCGTCAGCATCCAGATATGCTCGCCCTCCTGCAAGCGATGGCGACGATGCCAGAAGCGGCTGCCATGGCCGAACATGATCGCGCCCTGCGGCGTGGCAATGGTCTTGAGCAGCGCGCCGGGAGCATCGCCTTCATCAGCGTAGACTGAAAGATTCAGGCCCGACACCTGGCTGTCGGGGCGAAGCGGCGATGCATTTAGATAAAACAGCAGGGTGACCTCGCAGTTGGAAGCATCGTCGCGGTGGGTTTCGAGGAAATCCCCCGCCTCGAAAAAGGTAAAGCAACTGGCGCCGGGGCAATAGCGAAACGGGCGCCCGAATACGGGTTCGAGCAGGGCCGCAGAGGCCATGCTGCCGAGCACGTGGACTGCTGATGGACCAAGCGATGCTACGTGCGAACTGTAAGCCAGATCGGCGCTCTCCGATACTGCGGGCTTCGCCTCGGCGCGCCTGAAACGGGCCTCCCCCGCAAGCTCTTTGAGCATTTCGGAGGGTATGGCATCAGGAAGACAATGAAACCCGAAACATTCGATGGATTGCCGGATGCCGGGCAGTTGCGCGCCATCAAGCCAGGAAATCGCGGATACCATGGCGGCCTGCGTCATATTGAGCGTTGATCCAAACGAAAAAATCGCGAAATCTATGATAACTAGGTGCTCGGTTTATGCAAGTAGGGGCAGGCGTGAGGGACGTATCGCGGGGATGACTATTACGGCAATAAATACAGCCCCCGTACACGAAGTTGCGGGCGATATTGTTGTGGTGGGCGGCGGAATGGCCGGCCTCACCCTGGCCCGCAAATTGGCTCCCGGTCGCCGCGTCATTGTGCTTGAGCGGGGCGGTCCTGGGTCAGTGCCGGTTGACCCAACCTGCGCTGACGGCGAGGTTGTCGGGTTACCCTATCCGCTTGGCGAAATCCGCGATTTTCGGCTGGGTGGGTCCAGCTCTGTCTGGGCAGGTTATATCGCGCAACTTGATCGTCGCGACTTCGCAATCGGCCTTGGAACAGAACTTGGCGGTTGGCCGATCGAATTTGACGAACTGGCTATCTACGCCGATGAAGCCGCATCATTACTTAACATTTCCAGCGCGGACTTCGCACCCGACCTGATGGATCTGCCAAAAACGCTGCGCCGGCAACTCTCTCCCCACGGGGTTGGTCCGCAGTATTGGCGCTTCAGCAAGCCCATCGTGCGGATGGGCAACGACTGGTTCCAATATCTGTCGCAAAGCCCTGAAATCGCCGTCCTGACAGGCGCACGCGCGCTCGAAATCTTACTGACCCACGCGCAGAATGAGGTCGAGGCGATCACCTGCATGGCTGCGGACGGATCGCGCTTCGAAGTTCGAGGAAGCCTTTTTGTGCTGGCATCAGGTGGGCTGGAAACGCCGCGTCTAATGTTGGCATCGCAAAGTCGGAGCCCTGCTGGCGTCGGCAATTATGAAGGGTTGGTCGGTACATGCTTCTGTGAACATCCGCACCTCACGGTTCCAGGGTTCGAACTGGCGACCGGCAGCCCACTGAACGCTTACGCGACTACCGGCGTCCTGCGCGATGGCTCGCCTGCAATCGTCAACTTTGCGCTTGATGCAGGTGCGGCAGACCTCAACGCACGAGCCCACTTTTTCCGCACGCCTGCCATGGCGGAAGACGCCGTTCCCAGACTCGGCATCTTTTGCGAGCAGTCGCCGATTATCGCGAGCAGGGTTTCTCTCGCGGACGGCTGCGATAGCAGCGGGGTGCGCAAGTTGGTGCTGGACTGGCGCATTGCTGAACAGGATATCGAGGAGTTGGCGGCCATAGCTAACAGTCTGTCTGAGGCGTTTAGTCGTGCCGGCCATGGACGCTTAGTCCGCGAGCTCCACCCAGGCGACATCGGGTCTGAGCTCATCCTGCACTCCAATCACCAACTGGGCACTACACGCATGGCCACCACCGCCAAGCAAGGTGTGGTGGACCGCAATGCCCGTGTATTCGGTGTGGACAATCTTTTCGTTGCGGGAGGTAGTATCTTTCCTAGGGTCGGCTGGGCCAATCCCACCTTTACGGTTATGCAGTGTACGCTGCGCCTTGCCGATCACATTGCGGAGTTAGTCTAAAAATGAACGCCGCCCCTCTTCAGCATCATGGCTTGTCTCACGTCGGCGTTGCTACCCACGACATGGAAGCGACTATCGCCTTTTATACCGGCATTCTCGGCTTTCCCGTCGTTGCCGATCACGTTACCGAGATTGGCCAGGGAGGAAGGGTACGTCAGGTCTATTTCGATATCGGTGCGGATACATATTTCGTGTTCATGGAATCGAAGGGCGTACCCGAAATTCCCGAGAATTTTCCGACCGGGATCAACGAAGCTCTCGGCACGCCCGCTGGGATGTTCCACTTTTCTTTCAACCTTGAAACCCGCGAAGAATTGGTAGCGCGGCAAAATGCGCTCGTTAACCAGGGTATAGAGGTGTCAGACATTATCGACCTTGGCCATGCCGATTCTATCTTCTTCTTCGACCCCAATAATCTGCAGCTTGAATTCTGCTGGCATTCTAGGCGCTTCGACGCTTCGGACATGGGCAAACGCTCCACCGCAGATCTGGCCTAGACCTGTGAATTTTGTCAGAACATCAACAAGTTTGTTGATGCCCATGCTGACCCACAGATTGCCTTAACACGATGGCTATCTGTTACCAATTTGGTCCCGGGGAGATCAAACAGCTATTCTCGACTCTTCTCCTCAAGCCCGATTTGGGCTAGGAAATTCGCGTAAAACCAAGACCTTTGCCGTCCAAATTCGAGCGGGGCAGTGGTCGATCACATCGGTCCAAATAGGGAACAACTTCGCGCACACCGTACGCGACAAATCGCAAGCGGGAGGCGGTAAAAAAGATATTAGAGACAGCGTGTTGATGGATTTTTGCAAAAATGGCGGCTTCTCAATCAGAAATGAATAGTCGCCAATTCGCCAATCGGATCTGATTGAAGGCAGCCAGAAATGGCGCATTCCTGCGCATCTCGCATGTTCTTGACATGTTCTCGTTTCTGATTTAGACAATAACTGCCTTTCGCAGTGCGTTCCGGGCTCCTGACCACAAGGAGTCCGTGCATGACACGGCCAAAATCTCTCCAGGTACATGTCACCGTCGAGCTCGCTGAGCAGGTTCGTGCTGCAGCTAAGCGGCGCGATATCAGCGTCAGCGAATGGATCCGCTCGCTGCTTTCGCAGGCATGCGAAAATGACGATCTTGCATCAAAGCTCGAAACATCTGTGGACCGCGTCAGCCGTCAATCGGTGTTCACAATGGTCGGCGTCGATGCCCTTCTCGCAGGGCATGCCGACCACGGGCTGCGTGAGCGAGCCCATCAGGCCTACGCGCGCA
Organism: Croceicoccus sp. Ery15; assembly: GCF_020985305.1. Lineage (NCBI taxonomy): Bacteria > Pseudomonadati > Pseudomonadota > Alphaproteobacteria > Sphingomonadales > Erythrobacteraceae > Croceicoccus > Croceicoccus sp. Ery15. The sequence goes on along the minus strand of NZ_CP087588.1, from coordinate 1,479,101 downwards.
AATGCAAGGAACTGGGGCTCTCCGCAAACGCCGGCGAGGGAGGTTCCGATGAAGCGTAACCTCGTCAACTTCACGCGCGGAAGCCAGCTGCTCGGGCACTTCAGCTTCATGTTTGCAGCAGGTCTCAAGGGGCCGCTGATCATCGCCGCCATCGGCATTTCCTGGACTAGCTGGTGGACCATTTCGGCAGGGCTGAGCGATCACGAAGCCTACCTCGTCTGGATGCGAATTTATGCTGCCATCTACGGCTTCATGGAGTTCGATCCGGCCAAACAGGTCGCACTCGAAACGGGGTTCGGAGGAACCGTCCAGATCCCCATCATAATGCTCGATGCCTATCCGCCGGTGATCCGTGCGTGGGATCATCTGCTCGACTTGCTGGGCGATGCTCTGGTGCGTTCGGCCTTGCTTCTCGTGCCGGCCTTTGTGTTGTTCTACTGGTTCGCAGCGCGCTTCGGCAGTCGCTCGAAAGAGCGCAAGCATGAGCGCGGGGCCATGCTCGTGACACTACCGGAACTGGTCGATGAGCTGCGCGGGCACAACCAGCGCGAGCGCGCCCGAGAGGGCGTAGATCATGTCCGCTAGGCGATCGGGAAGGCCCAATGCGTCTCGTGGGTGTGGGGCATACGCTTTTCGATCGCGCTTTGAAGGAAGGAGAGGGCCTGCAAAGCACGCTGGCGATTTGCCTGCGATTGCCAGCTCCCTTGCTCATTGCTTCTGTCGAGGACCAAGTCACCGGCCAAGACCATTCGGTTACCAGGATTGTGTTGGGGGCATGGCGCGATCATGAAGGGCAGACCTATGTCCTGCGGGATTGGGAGGTTCTGCAGATGCTCAACACATTGGGACGAGCAGACAATCCCAAACCACCTTCTGTGAACGGCGAGCAACTGAAGGTACTCGAGGCGAGTCTTCTTTCGTCCATGAAGGCAAGTTTGCCAACTATCGCCGAAATGATGACCCGGCCTGGCATCCGCAGTGAGATCATGCTTCTGCCGGATGAAAACGCCGGTACGTGACCGTCCTGCCTGGGTTCTGAGGAAAGGCTGCGCGTCTCTCGTGGGGCATGTTTCTATGGCGTGGGCCCTTGTTTCTGCTATGTTCTAAGGAGAAGCGAGATGAATGCGATCATGACCAAGTTTGACATCGACACCGCTGAGCATCGTACTCCGAAGTGGGAGGGGCTGTCCGAAATCGATCAGGCGATCCGTGACAATCGCGTGATGGAGTATCGGATCAAGAAGTCTTGGGCCGATCCGTGGGGACGGAAACTCACAATCGCGGTATTTCTAATTCTCGCGATTTTCGCCTCCTTTATCCTCTACTGGGATGTCTTGAAGGGCTGAAACTCTACCATTCCTTGACGTCATCGGCTGCTTCCGCGCTTGCTCCCTGCGCTCCTTTGGTAACTGCGTCCAGACGGCCTCTGGATCCGCGGATCCGCTGGCGACCGGCATCCTGAGCGCGCAGCACTTCGTCGTGAATAGTGCCCGGGTCCAACTGCGGCACGGTTCCTGAACCCCCTCCACCAATTTGGGCGCGGCCGCGTACAGATCCGGGTCCTGTCACCGAAGGGCGCGAGATTGGCTGTCCTGGCGTTAGAACAAGCCTATCTTCGATCCCGTCGTGCAGCTGTTCCGCGTAGCTTTCTATGAATTTTCCCTGCAGCGCCTGGCCTTCCGGGCTGAGCTGGAAGGACAGGTCGTCGAAGCGGACATTGCCGTAGAAGTCGCGATTGCGTTCTATTTCGACCAAGCCCCATTCGCGGTAGGCCTGTGACAGGTTGAGGCTGCCTGCGGCGCTGTTACCTTCGAAGAACGATGCCTGGCTTTCGAGGCGGTTCGCCAGTTCCTCAGCCCGCCGTGCTTCGCGACTGTAACTCTGGGCCTCGGTCAGCGAAGCGTTCATGCCGCTCGCGGTCGACGAAATCGAGGAACTCGACGAGGTGCTGACACTGCGAACAAATCCATCGCGCGTGCTCGACCAGTTCCGACTGTCCGACATCTGCGCGAGGCTCCCGAAGATGCGTGAGCGGTCTTCGGATGCGATGCCGATGTCGCTGTCAGTCCACGATTGGTTTCGCCCGCCCTTCGCTCCGATATTCGCGGAAGCCACACCATTCGTCACACCAGCGCTGGCGCCGGCTTCGCCATTAAGGAACCAGGTGAGAACGGCGGTGCAAAATTAGACCACGGTAGCGGCGGCGAAGTGCTGCTGCGGGCGGCGTAAAAGTCGTCCACTTTTTCCCTTTTCGCGATGCTGGCGAGGAGGGATGAGGGATTTACACCGTGGAACTTTACCTGAAGGTTCGTCTTGCCTGCGCGGGCGGCATGAGCGCCCGGGCGGCAGCGAAGCATTTCAACATATCGCGCGACACGGTCCGCAAGATGCTGTCGTATTCCGAGCCGCCCGGTTACCGTCGCAGCGCCCCGGTGCGGCGACCGAAGCTGGAAGCGTTCATACCGATCATCGACGGCTGGCTGGATGGGGACCGGTCGGTCCCGCGCAAGCAGCGCCATACGGCGAAGCGTGTGTTCGATCGCCTTCGCGAAGAGCATGGCTTCACCGGAGGCTACACGATCATCAAGGATTACATCCGGGATCGGGATCAGCGCAGCCGGGAGATGTTCGTGCCGCTGGCACACGCACCCGGCCATGGGCAGGCAGATTTTGGAGAAGCTCTGGTCGAGATCGGCGGGGTGGAGCAGAAGGCGCACTTCTTCGTGCTCGATCTGCCGCACAGCGACGCCTGCTACGTACGCGCCTATCCGGCTGCCGTTGCCGAGGCCTGGATGGACGGCCATGTCCACGCCTTTGCGTTCTTCGGCGCGGTGCCGCTGTCGATCGTCTACGACAACGACCGCTGCCTGGTCTCGAAGATCCTGCCTGACGGGACGCGGCTGCGCGCGAGGCTGTTCAGCGCCTTCCTGTCGCACTACCTGATCCGTGATCGTTACGGCCGCCCCGGCAAGGGTAACGATAAGGGCGGCGTTGAAGGCCTTGTCGGCTATTGCCGGCGCAACTTCATGGTGCCGATCCCCCGGTTCCCGACATGGGAGGCGTTCAACCTGTGGCTCGAGGAGCAATGCCGCAAACGGCAGAACGACCGGCTGCGGGGCGAGAGTGAGACGATTGGCGAGAGGCTGCGGCGCGATCTGGCGGCGATGCAGGAACTGCCGGCTTCCCCCTTCGAGGCCTGTGACCAGACCAGCGGCCAGGTCTCATCGCAGGCGCTGGTGCGTTACCGGACCAACGATTACTCGGTGCCGGTGCGCTTCGGCCACCAGGAGGTGTGGATCAGGGGCTATGTCGACGAGGTGGTGATCGGTTGCCGGGGCGAGATCATTGCCCGCCATGTGCGCAGCTACGAGCGCGAGGATGTGATCTTCGATCCGATCCATTACCTTCCCCTGATCGAACAGAAGATCAATGCCCTCGATCAGGCCGCACCATTGCAGGGCTGGGACCTGCCCGAGGTATTTACAACGCTGCGCCGGCTGATGGAGACGCGCATGGGCAAGCATGGCCGGCGCGAATATGTGCAGGTACTGCGCCTGCTGGAGAGCTTCGCTCTGGCCGATCTGCATGGCGCGGTGAAGCAGGCCCTTGATATGGGCGCGATCGGCTTCGATGCGGTGAAGCATCTCCTGTTATGCCGGGTGGAGCGCCGCCCGCCCCGACTGGACATGGCGATCTATCCCTACCTGCCCAGGGCCAGAGTGGAGACAACATCGGCGCGCTCGTACATGCGGCTGTTGACCGGCGGAGCAGCGGCATGAGCAGCCAAGCTCCCGAACTGCTGCTCGCCAGCCACCTCAAGACGCTCAAGCTGCCAACCTTCCTGCGCGAGCATGACAAGCTGGCCCGGCAATGCGCAGCAGAGGGCGTAGATCATGTCCGCTACCTTGCTCGGCTTGTCGAACTGGAACTGATCGACCGGGAACGCCGGATGGTCGAGCGCCGGATCAAGGCCGCGCGGTTCCCGGCCGCCAAGAGCCTCGACAGCTTCGACTTTGCCGCCATTCCGAAGCTCAACAAGATGCAGGTGCTCGAACTGGCGCGTTGTGACTGGATTACCCGTCGCGAGAACGTCATCGCCCTTGGCCCGTCGGGGACCGGCAAGACCCATGTCGCGATCGGTCTTGGCCTGGCGGCCTGCCAGAAGGGCCTGACGGTCGGGTTCATCACTGCTTCCGCGCTGGTCAGCGAGATGATGGAGGCACGCGACGAACGCCGCCTACTGCGCTTACACAAGCAGATGACCGGCTATAAGCTTCTCATCATCGATGAGCTGGGGTTCGTGCCCCTCTCCAAAACCGGCGCGGAACTGCTGTTCGAGCTGATCTCACAGCGCTACGAACGCGGCTCGACGCTGATCACCAGCAACCTGCCGTTCGACGAATGGACCGAGACGTTCGGTTCCGAGCGCCTGACAGGCGCGCTCCTCGACCGGCTCACCCACCACGTCAGCATCCTCGAGATGAACGGCGAGAGCTATCGCCTGGCCCAGAGCCAGGCACGCAAAGCACGTCCCAACCCCTGACAGAAACGGCAATCCGGGTGTTGGCGACCCCCGCTCGGGCTACGCCCTCCCGGCGCTCGCCAACACCCGGATCAAGTGGCCTGGTTTTGCTCCGCCCAATGGACGACTTTTACGCCGCCGTTGACACCTCGTCGGTGCAATTCCGCAGGGTCTTCCGCCTTTCGCCCTGCCGTCGACCGATCTGGGTCTGATCGGGCAGCTGTGGGTTCCCGCACTGCTCATTTCGATCATCGGCTTTGTTGAAAGCGTATCGGTCGCGCAGACGCTTGCTGCGAAGCGCCGTCAACGGATTGCACCGAACCAGGAACTGATCGGCCTAGGCGCATCGAACATCGCCAGCGCCTTTTCTGGGGGCTACCCCGTCACCGGCGGATTTGCCCGCTCGGTCGTCAACTTCGATGCCGGAGCGGAGACGCCCGCAGCCGGGGCCTACACCGCCGTCGGCATCGCTCTCGCGGGACTGTTCCTCACGCCGCTTCTTTACAGCCTGCCTATCGCCACACTGGCCGCGACGATCATCGTCGCGGTGCTAAGCCTCGTCGATCTGAAAACGCCGGGGCAGCTGTGGAACTACTCCAAGGCCGACTTCGCCGCGCATATGGCGACGATCGTCATCACGCTGCTTGCAGGCGTCGAAATGGGCGTGATCGCAGGCGTCGGCGTCGGCCTGCTGCTCTATCTGTGGCGGGCCAGCCGCCCGCACGCTGCGATCGTCGGCCGTGTCCCCGAGACCGAGCACTTCCGCAATGTCGACCGGCATCAGGTTTTCACCGTCCCACACGTCCTCTCGATCCGGATCGACGAAAGCCTGACCTATCTCAATGCGCGGTGGCTCGAGGAATATGTGCTGGAGGAGATCGCCGACCGCCCCGATGTGCGGCACGTCATTTTGATGTGTAGCGCGGTCAACGAAATCGACGCATCCGGTCTCGAAAGCCTCGAAGCGATCAATCACCGCATGATCGACGCGGGGATCGGCCTTCACCTTTCCGAAGTGAAGGGTCCGGTCATGGACCGCCTGAAACGAACCCATTTTGTGGACGAGCTGAACGGGCAGGTCTTCCTGTCGCAGAACCGCGCGTTCCGGGAATTGGCGACAAACGGCGGACCACCAGCTGAACCAATCCCCGATGCTGCGAGGGGCATGATCTGATGCCTGCCATTCCTGACAAAGACACCCGCTGCCGCAAGATCGAAGCTCTGATCGCATCCGGGAATGGCGTTTGCGAGAGCTGCCGCGAAATCGGGATTTCCGAAAAGACCTTCTATCGCTGGCGCAAGGCACGCGCCGAAAAGCAACACGGATAAAGACATGTTCGAACAGCTAGATGCCCTGCTGCTGGCCCGTATCCAGTTCGCCTTCACGGTGAGCTTTCACTTCATCTTCCCGGCCTTTTCCATCGGTCTCGCAAGCTATCTGGCAGTGCTCGAGGGTCTGTGGCTCAAGACAGGCAAGGCGGTCTATCTCGATCTCTTCAAATATTGGCTGAAGATCTTCGCCATCGCCTTCGCAATGGGCGTCGTTTCGGGCATCGTGATGTCCTACCAGTTCGGCACGAATTGGTCGGTTTTCTCTGATATTGCGGGGCCGGTTATCGGCCCGCTGATGGCCTACGAGGTGCTGACCGCGTTCTTCCTCGAAGCTGGCTTCCTTGGCGTCATGCTCTTCGGCATGAACAAGGTCGGCAAGAAGCTGCACTTCGCCGCCACGCTCATGGTCGCTGTTGGCACCTTCATCAGCGCCTTCTGGATCCTGTCGGTTAACAGCTGGATGCAGACCCCCGTAGGATATGAAATCGGGGCGAACGGGCAATACCTGCCGGGTGAAAGCTGGTGGGACATCGTCTTCAACCCCAGCTTCCCCTATCGCCTGGTCCATACCGTCATCGCAGCTTACCTCACGACCGCCTTCGTGGTCGGCGGGGTCGGGGCCTGGCACCTTCTCAAGGACCGGACAAACCTGCACGCGCGCAAGATGTTCTCGATGGCGATGTGGATGGCGGCCATCGTTGCGCCGATCCAGATCTTCGCAGGCGACATGCACGGGCTCAACACCCTCGAACATCAGCCGCAGAAGGTCATGGCGATGGAAGGCCACTTCGAGAGCCATCCGGATGGTGCACCGCTGATCCTGTTCGGCATTCCGAACAGCGAGGAAAAGCGGGTCGACTACGCAATTGAGATACCCAAGGCATCTTCGCTGATCCTAAAGCATGATCTCGACGCGCCGCTCGCCGGTCTGGACACGATCCCGGACGACGAGGAACCGCCGGTCGGCATCGTTTTCTGGTCATTCCGGATCATGGTCGGGATCGGCTTTGCCATGCTCGGTATCGGAGCGTGGAGCCTGTTCGCTCGCTTCCGCAAGAGGCTCTACGAATGGCCCATGCTCCATCGCGCAGCCTTGGTCATGGCTCCCAGCGGTTTCGTGGCGGTCATCGCTGGCTGGATCACGACGGAGGTCGGCCGGCAACCGTATGTGATCTACAATCTCTTGCGCACGGCAGATGCTGCGAGTCCGCTGGATGCCCCCGCCGTCGCCGCGTCATTGCTTGCATTCGTCGTGGTCTATTTCGCAGTTTTCGGCGCGGGTGTCTGGTATATCCTGCACCTGATGCACAAGCCACCGCACGCAGGCGAACATGGCGTCAAGCGCGGGGACACCGGGCCGATCCGGACTGCTGGCATTACGCCTGGCCCATCCCAGAATCCGGGCGATCCCGACACACTTCCGCGCGATCACGAGGAGGCGACCGATGGACGTTAACTTGGACCTGACGACGATCTGGGCTTTCATCATCGCCTTCGCCGTCTTCGCCTATGTGGTGATGGACGGGTTCGACCTCGGCATCGGCATTCTTTTCCCTACCTTCGAGGTCGGGCCGGAGCGCGATCGTGCGATGAATTCGATAGCGCCGGTCTGGGATGGCAACGAGACTTGGCTGGTCTTGGGCGGCGGCGGATTGTTCGCAGCCTTCCCATTGGCTTACGCGGTGATCCTGCCCGCCACTTACCCGCTCATCATCGCCATGCTGTTGGGACTGGTGTTCCGCGGTGTCGCGTTCGAGTATCGCTGGCGCGACCCCGGGCACCGCCGATACTGGGACGCGGCCTTCACTGGCGGCTCGCTGGTCGCGGCGATGGCGCAGGGCATGACATTGGGTGCGCTTCTCCAGGGGATCGAGGTCGTGGATCGATCCTATGCGGGCAGCTGGTTCGACTGGCTCACGCCCTACACGCTGTTGACCGGCCTAGGCACAGTCGCCGGCTACGCTCTGCTTGGCGCGACCTGGCTGGTGTGGAAACTGGATGGGGAGAGTCAGCATCATGCCCGAAAGTTGGGCAAGCGGGCGGCATGGGCAACGTTGGTTTTGATGGGAGGCGTCAGCCTCTACAATGTGTTCCTGAACGCCGAATATGCCGAGCGCTGGTTGACTGCGCCGGAGATCTACTTCGCCGCGCCGGTCCCGATCCTCACAGCGGTGATTGCCGTCATGCTGCTGAGGGCTCTTTCAGTGGACCGGCACAGCAAGCCGTTCTGGCTGAGCCTTGCGCTGTTCTTCTTCGGCATGGCCGGTCTGGGCGTCACGATGTGGCCCTATGTCGTTCCACCGGGCCTCACGATATGGGACGCCGCCGCGCCCGAACGCAGCCAGATCTTCATGCTGGTTGGCGTCGCGATCACCATGCCGCTCATCATCGCATACACCGCTTGGGCTTACTGGGTGTTCCGCGGCAAGGTGGCGGATGAGGGATATCACTGATGGACGAGCCTCAGGATCGCCCACTTTGGCAGCGGCTCGGCTGGATGTTCGTGATCTGGCTCGCCAGCATAACCGTGCTGGGTCTCGTAGCCTCGGTCATCAGGTTCTGGCTGAAAGCGTAATTGACGTTATCAATGCTCAACACAGTTATAGGTATTGGTTAAGTTATGAGGTCATCATCTAAAGGAAAAGGTGTGCCTCTCCGGCCTCTCTACCCTTCTGTTTGGTTTATCACTTATCGCAATCGATAATTTGAATTGGGCAGCGTGCCTGGGTCTCTCTACAAAGGATGCATCGACACGGAACAAGGAAAATTGAAATGAGCCTTCACATCGGTGACACCGCCCCCGACTTTACCGTCGACACCCAGAATGGCGAAATCAGCCTGCACGATTGGGCTGGCGATAGCTGGGTATTCTTCTTCAGCCACCCGGCCGACTTCACCCCCGTCTGCACTACGGAGATGGGCCGCACTGCGCAGCTCGCCAGCGAGTTCGACAAGCGCAATGTAAAGCCACTCGGCCTCTCGACCGACACTGCCGAAGAACACGCCAAGTGGATCGAAGACGTGAACGACACCCAGAACACGAATCTCGTGTTCCCGATCGTCGCTGATGCCGATCTCAAGATCGCCAAGCTCTATGACATGATCCATCCGGATCAGAGCGAAACGGCGGCTGTGCGGTCGGTATTCATCATCGATCCGGACAAGAAGATTCGGCTCACCATGACCTATCCCATGAGCGTAGGACGGAACTTCGACGAGATCCTGCGCGCGATCGATGCGCTCCAGTTCAGCGACAAGCATGGCGTGGCCACTCCCGCCGATTGGCGCGAAGGCAAGGATGCGATCATTCCACCATCGGTTTCCGACGAGGATGCAAAAGCCCGCTTCCCGCAGGGCTTCACCACGCTGCGCCCCTATCTGCGCACGGTAAAAATCGATTGAGCGTGACGCGCCATCGAATCTTTTGAAAGCGGGATCGGTTCGCGCCGGTCCCGCTTTTTCCTTATGAAGGAGGCACCATGCTGCTCGAGAAAATTAAGACATCCGGACTGTCCCACCTATCCTACCTGATTGGTTCGGGCGGGAAGGCGGCCATCATCGATCCGCGCCGCGACTGCGAATGCTATGTCGAAATGGCGCGCGCCGAGGGGCTGGAGATCACTCATATCTTCGAAACCCATCGCAACGAGGATCTGGTTTCGGGGGCGCCCATCCTGAGAGATTTGACCGGCGCGCGCGTCCTGCACGGTCCCAATTCTGTGGGCACGGTCGAATATGCCGAGACGGCTCACCAAGGTGATGAGTTTGAGATCGGACAGCTGAAAATTCGGGTGCTGGAGACACCGGGGCACACGGACGATCATCTTGCTTTCGTTCTTCACGACACTGCCTATCCCGATGGGCCAGTTGGAGTGTTCACGGGAGACGCGCTGTTCGTTGGCGATGTCGGACGGACGGACTTCTATCCCGAACGCAAACGCGAGGTCGCAGGTCTTCTCTACGATTCCCTCCACAAGATTCTCGATCTTGGCGACCAGGTCATTCTATATCCTGCGCATGGAGCGGGTTCCGTCTGCGGGTCGGGAATGGCGGAACGCGAGTTCTCGACACTCGGCCATGAACGCGCGAACAATCCGCGCCTTCAATTCGAAAGCCGGGATGCGTTCATCGACTTTAAGGTGGAAGAGAACCACTACCAGCCGCCGTATTTCCGGTTGATGGAGCGCCTTAATCTGGAAGGCGGCGAAGCTGCGCCTCGTGTGATGCGACCCAAGCGCCTGTCGCTGTCCGAATTGGAAAAGCTTGACGTCGACCACTTGGTCGATGTGCGCGAGCCGCTCGCGTTTGCCTCAGGCCATCTTCGCGGTTCCATGAACCTGCCAGTCGGGATGATCTCGGCATTCGCCGGATGGTTCATCCGTGAAGGCGACAATGTCGCTCTTGTCGCTTCCGATGAAGACCAGCTCGAAGCTGCTATGACGCATCTCGTGCGGATCGCACTCGACAATATCGAAGGCGGTTATGTCGGCGTCGTGCCTGCCGCTGCCCAAGGCAAGGCGATGCGGACTATCCCGATGATCGGGACCGACGAAGTTGAACGGCGACTGGAGAGCGACGAACGTGACTGGACGCTGCTTGATGTGAGGGATGCGGACGAACGCGCGCAAAACGCGATCGAGGGTTCCGAGCATATCTACGTGGGTGAACTCAACGAGCAGTATCACGATCTCGATCTGTCACAGCATTACACCCTGATGTGTGCAAGCGGGATGCGGGCCACGGTTGCTGCAGGATGGCTTGCGAGCCGCGGCTTCGAAAAGCTGGATGTCTATCTCGGCTCCATGGGTGCATGGAAAGCGGCCCATGACTGAACCGAGCTAGGCGGAGTTCTGGAACGAGCGTTACGCAGCGGACGAGTATCTGTTCGGGACCGCGCCCAACGCTTTTCTGGCGCGCGAGGCGCACCGCCTGACTCCCGGATCGAAAGTCTTGGCTGTCGCCGATGGCGAGGGGCGCAACAGCGTATTTCTGGCCCAGCATGGCCATCGCGTCGTCGCTACCGACGTTTCAGAAAGGGCGCTCGACAAAGCGAGAGCTTGTGGATCGGCGTGCAAAAGGGACCCTGTTAGCGGGGTGATCGGCGTCTAAAAGGGACCCCTCATTCTGATGGTGTAGTTGACCGCCTGGTTTTCCAGGTGGTGAGATCGGGATGTTGGTGGTGGAGACGGTCGTTCGGATTAGGCGGGAACACGCGAGCGGGAAGGCGATCAAGGCGATTGCGCGCGATCTGCGGTTATCCCGCAAGGTGGTGCGCAAGGCGATCCGGGCACCAGAAGGCGCATTCGATTATCGCCGCACGGTTCAACCGCTGCCTCGGCTTGGGCCGTTCCAGGAGCGGCTCGATACGCTGCTGACGGAGAATGAGGCCCGGCACCGGCGCGATCGGCTGCGGATGACGCGGATCCATGATCTGCTGTGCCGTGAGGGGTTCGAGGGCTCCTATGATGCGGTCCGGCGCTATGCCCAGCGCTGGAGGGAAGCGCGTCGCAAGGATGCGGGCGACGGCGCGCCAGCCTTCATCCCGCTCATGTTCAAGCCTGGCGAGGCATACCAGTTTGACTGGAGCCACGAGGATGTGGAGATCGCGGGTAAGCCGATGCGAGTGAAGGTGGCGCATATGCGGCTGTGCGCGTCACGGGCAGTCTACGTCCGGGCCTATCCGCGCGAGACGCAGGAGATGGTGTTTGATGCCCATGCTCGCGGGTTTGCGTTCTTTGGCGGCGTTCCCCTGCGCGGCATCTACGATAACATGAAGACCGCGGTCACCGCCGTGTTCGCTGGCAAGGAGCGCGTGTTCAACCGCCGGTTCCTGGTTATGGCCGATCATTATATGGTGGAGCCGACCGCCTGCTCTCCGGCGGCGGGATGGGAGAAAGGGCAGGTCGAGAACCAGGTCCAGACCATCCGGGGACGCTTCTTCCAATGTCGCGCTGCTCCCCATGCTGGCGGGCAAGCCAAATGCTCTGGCCCGCAAGGAGGCGCACGACCTGCTGGAGGCGCTCGATGTCGCGCACCGCGCAGCGGCCATGCCTTCGCAGTTGTCGGGCGGCGAGCAGCAGCGGGTTTCCATTGCACGGGCATTGGTCAACCGACCGCCGGTAATACTCGCCGACGAGCCGACTGCGCCGCTCGACAGCGTTCGCGCACTGGCTGTGGTTGATCTGCTCAACACCATGGCCAAACAGTTCGAAACCGCGATCATTGTCGTTACACATGACGAGAAGATCATCCCGACCTTCCGCCGCCTCTACAATATCCGCGATGGCGTGACGATCGAGGAGCTGCAGCTCGAGGCTTCCCCCGCGCGCCGGACCTGATATCACAGGGACATGGTCGATCGTCGGCGAAGCAGCTTGCGCCCTTCACTGAACCACAGGACCGCACTACCCATGGCCAGGCAGATCAGCCAGTCATCCAACGCCAGCGGAACCGTGCCGAAAGCCGCATTCAGTGGCGAAAGATGGATTACCGCTACCTGCAGCAAGGCTGACAGGAGAACCGCAGCCCATAGCCAGCGGTTTGCGAACCAATGGGTAAATGCGCTGATCACGTCGGATCGTGCGCAGAACGCATTGAAGAGCTGCGCAAACACCAAAGTAGTGAAGCCGGCGGTGCGGGCGTGGTCTATATCATGGCTGCCCTCAACCAGACCGCCTGGCAGATAGATGTCGATTGTCCCAAGGGCGGCTAGCGCCATCACCAGCCCGAGACTCAACACATCGCGCCACATCCGCGCATCAATGGTGGGCGAGCTGCGCCGGCGGGGCGGGCGCTCCATCACGTCGCCGATCTCCGGGTCGACCCCCATGGCAAGGGCAGGCCCGGAATCGGTAATAAGGTTTATCCACAGGATCTGCGTCGCCAGCAATGGCAAGACCAGACCAGCACCATTGCTCGCATCGTCGAGGCCGATGACCCCTGCGCCGACAACGCCCAGGAATACCGTCAGCACTTCGCCCATGTTGGAGGAAAGAAGGTAGCGCAGGAACTTGCGTATATTGTCGAAGATGGCCCGGCCTTCGCGCACGGCCGCAACGATCGTGGCGAAATTGTCGTCGGCCAGGATCATCTTCGCGGCCTCTTTCGTCACTTCGGTGCCGGTCTGGCCCATCGCGATCCCGATGTCCGCAGACTTGAGTGCCGGGGCATCGTTCACCCCATCGCCGGTCATTGCGACGATCTCGCCATCTGTCTGCAAGGCATCGACGATCCGCAGCTTGTGAACCGGCGCAACCCGCGCATAGACTTGCGTCTCGCGAACCGCGCGGGCCAACTGCATGTCATCCAGCGCATCGAGGTCGGTCCCGGTCAGTACCCTTGCATCATTCGATGTTATTCCAAGTTGCGCCGCGATCCGGGCAGCAGTGCGGGGATGATCGCCGGTGATCATGACGACACGAATGCCCGCGCGCTGCGCCTCGGCGATCGCGATGGCGGCCTCTTCGCGCGGAGGATCGATGATGCCCACCGTGCCGACGAAGATCAGGTCGCGTTCAAGCGATCCATCCAGCTTTGCCTCTTCGCCGGGAACAAGCGGACGATAGGCAACCGCGAGCGTTCGAAGCGCGTCATTCGAAAGCCGCTCGACATCGGCGCGAGCTTTTGCCCGGACAATGTCGTCGAAGGGCCGGATGTCCATGCCGACGCGGATGCCCGTGCATCGATCCATCAGCACATCGGGGGCACCCTTTGCGATCAGCACGAGTTCGCCGCCGTGCTCCCGGTCGCGCTCGATCGTCGACATCATCTTGCGTTCAGACGTGAAGGGCAATTCGGCAGTGCGTTCGAACCGTGCCTGTCGTCGGGTGTCGGCGCCCAACTTCTTTTCGGCAACCAGGAAGGCCGCCTCGGTCGGATCGCCATCGATGGCCCAGGTCCCGTCGGCTAGCATGCGAAGACCGGCGTTGCCGGCAAGGCTGCCGCCGCTCAGCACGACGATATGCTCCGCCCTCAGCGCGTCATCGAGCGATGCACTGCCTTGCGCCTCGAAAGTGCCGTGCGGCGAGTAGCCCGTGCCCGTCACCCGGCTTTCGCCCGAAGCCGTGATGACGCGCTGGATGGTCATCTGCGAGCGGGTAAGCGTACCTGTCTTGTCGGAACAGATGACCGTCGCCGAACCCAGGGTTTCGACCGAGGAAAGCTTCTTCACCACGGCGTTGTGCGCCGCCATTCGCTGAACCCCGAGAGCTAGGACGAGCGACAAGATCGCCGGCAGTCCCTCCGGCACGGCGGCGACCGCAAGCGAGACGCCCAGGAGCAGGACAGTTGCGATGTCGTTCGGCGTCTCGACCGGTTGGACGATAATCAGCGTCGCCATGACAACTGCCGCGATGATCACCACGCTTGTGCCGAGGATCCGCCCCAGCCGAGCCACTTCGCGCTGTAGCGGCGTAGCCTCTTCGCGTGTCTCGTCGAGCATGGTGGCGATGCGGCCCATCTCGGTTCGCATACCGATGGCGGTGACGATTGCGCGGCCGGTGCCCTGTGCGACCGCGGTGCCTTTGAAGACCATCGAAGTCCGGTCGGCGAGGGCCGCCGGAGCGGGCAGGGTGGCCGCATCCTTTGCGACCGCTTCGCTTTCGCCGGTGAGCGATGCCTCCTGAACGCGCAGCGAGGCCGCCAGGATCAACCTCGCATCCGCACCGACTGCGTCGCCCTCCTCGAGCAGCAGCACGTCGCCAGGCACCAGTTCTCTAGCGGGTATCCGCTGCCTGCGACCGTCACGCATTACCGACGAGGTCACCGCTGTCATCTTCGCAAGTGCCGCTACCGCGCTTGCTGCCTTGCTCTCTTCGACGAAGCCCAAAACCGCGTTAAGCAGGATGACAATCGCGATGACCAAGGCGTCGACAGGCCACTCCCGCTCCCCCTCGATGAGCCAGATCGCAAGCGTCACCGCAATCGCTGCGAGGAGGAGGTAGACCAGCGGATCCCGGAACTGCGCAAGAATACGGCGCCACAGCGGCGGCCCCTTTACCGTCCGTAGTTCGTTGGAGCCAAAGCGGGCCAGTCGCTCGCTCGCATCATGCGCGGACAATCCCTTTGCAGGATCGACGCCCAGCGCGGAAGCGGCTTCCTCCGGCGATCCGGTGGATGGATCGTCGAGGTCGATCAACTCGGTCGGATCGGCCATGCGCTCTCTCGTCTCTGGTTACGCAAGCGCGCTAAGCCAGAATCGTGCTCGTCGCGATGAAGCGCTGGTGCCAAGACAGTGCCTCCTTGAGCAGCCTGGGCGATTGCTGGCCATAGGAATCCTTGCGTGCTCGCGCGAGATAGTCGGCCAACGCCGGCCGGTAGTCCGGATGGGCGCAGTTCGCGATGATGACCGGTGCGCGCTGCCTGGGACTCAAGCCGCGAAGGTCGGCAAGGTTTAGTCGGTTGTAGCAGGGAAGGTTGGTTGACCGAGACCACATTGGCAGCATTCAAGAATGCTTGCCACCGCCGCTGCCTCTCATCCATGCCTTCGGCATCCTCCGAGCATATGTGCGTGATTTCCAGCCCCTCCGCGCGCGCCAGTTCAAGGTAGCATTCGCAGTCGCGACGTGGATCGATCACCGCGGCCTTGCCGCCAGAGCCGATGAGGTAGGACAAGTGGGACAGACCGGGCGTCTTGATTTTTTCGCGCAGCATATTGTCTCCCTACATAGCAAAAAGCGGGACCGGCGCGAACCGATCCCGCTGTTAAAAAAATTCAAATGAGGTTCGCGCTCAATCGATTTTGACCGTGCGCAGGTACGGGCGCTGCCAAGTGGACAGCAACGCCGGTTGATCTCGTTTTCGGTTCCAATTCAGAGTTGCGGGCTGTCGCCGAGGTCTATGCTTCGGATGACGCAAAGCAGATGTTCGCGGATCATTTCGTGAGGGTCTGGACGAAAGTGATGGAGAGCGATCGCCGCTAAGCGATCGCTACCCGAGTCATCGGGCGACCGCTCGAGCCTGATCCCCGACTGCTCGCTTGCGGAATATCCGCGGGCGAGTGGTCGGGGGACTTTCACGCATTCGAAGTTGGACCCCGCATGGTGATCGGGGTAGGTCGCGACCATGTGTAAATTTCCAGGTCTCACCATTCTTTTGCTGTTCACAACGGCGTGCACGCCCGAGATGATACCCAAGGCAGGGGCACCAAACCCCGCCACGACTGCGGAAGGTGCCGGCTCAATCCGAGAATCTGCTGAGGCCAGGGGGCTGGCATTTGCGCAACAGCATTGTTCCGGTTGCCATGCTGTGAGCGCCGGACGACGATACTCCCCGAACGTTGATGCCCCGACCTTTGAATCTGTCGTCAACACGCCAGGCCTGACCGGCGCGACGATCAAGCCCTGGCTGCAGAAATCACACAATTTTCCCGATGTGATGAACTTTGCCATCGATCCCGACCAGATCGATAACCTTGCTGCCTACATGATATCATTGCAGCGAAGCGATTACGTACCACCGATCTGACATGGGATAGACCGCAGTGGTTACGGGCAGGAACCATGTCCAATTGGTTGCCGGCACGGTACTGCTATGCTCTGATCGGTATTGCCTCCCACAACGCTGAATTAGAGGGAGCAGGAGGCAAACACGCGATCCCGGTCAGGCGTTTTCGGTAAGAGCCTGGGCAATCTGGTCCTTGAGCGCGAGGCGCTGTTTGCGCAGTTCGGTTTCGCGATCCTGCGACACCGGCGCGATGTTGGTTTCCGCGCGATGGATCTCGTCGTTAACTGCGTCATAGTCCACCAGGAGCTTGGCGAACCGGGTGTTCGACACCTTCAGAGCGTGGATCTGGTCCATCTGGTCAGGAAATTCATCGCCCAGAGTGTGGGGGGTATTCGACATTCACATTCTCCAATCGCAATCACGGCCCAGTCTCAAATGCGGCTGGAAGATTCCCTCGCGCCGCGCCGGAACTGGCCGTTCTTTAACCCTAGGGATGGCGAGCACAACTGTCGACGTCGCTTGAAGGCCGGAAGAAATCCTGCAGGCCGGCATAAAACAACCAATCTTTGCCTGCCGGCTTTGCGCCGAAGGACTTCTCGTTGTCAGGCAGCGGCGGCACTTGCTACCAAAGGGCTGGAGACTTGAAAGGATTATTGTCCATGCCGAATGCCGACGCCGCCCGAGCACGCCTTTCGCAACAACTCACCGAACTCGCAGGCCGGCAGCAGCGCCTCGCTCAGGATCTGGCGGAACCCTTGAACCCCGACTCGTCCGAACAGGCGGTCGAGATGGAGGATGACGCCTCTCTCGAAGCGCAGGCCGCGCTGGTCGCGCGCGAAATCGCGTCGGTCAACCGCGCCTTGTTACGCATCGAAAATGGCACCTACGGCGAATGTGTTCGCTGCGGCGATGCCATCGCTCCCAAGCGTCTTGAGGCGCGCCCGGAAGCCGCACTCTGCATTTCCTGCGCAAGCAGCGAGCAATGATATCGTCCGATTGAAAGCGCATGATCGAAACCCCTGCTCAGCCGTGGCACGACGTTCTGGACTTCTGGTTTCCGGAAGGGCGCAGCAAGGATGTGGACGCAGAGACTCATCGCAAGCATTGGTTCTGGCGCATGCAGGGAGGCGCCGACGAGTCGATCGTCGCCCGGTTTCCAGAACTGACGACCCGTGGGGCGAAAGGCGGGCTCGATCACTGGGCAGGCGATCCGGAGGGACGACTTTCGCTCATTATCCTGCTGGATCAGTTTTCACGGTCACTCTGGCGGGGCACGACGCGGGCATTCGCGCAGGATGCCGCCGCCCTGAAACTGGCGCTGACGGGGTTGGCAACTGACCACTATGAAGCTCTCGATACGCCGTGGTTCAAGATCGCCTTCACCCAGCCACTCGGTCACTGCGAAGGCCACGACCACCTCGAGCGGATCGACCTTCTGATCCGCCTGCGGGTAGAAATTGCGTCAAGCGCCCCGGATCATTTGCAGCCGATTTATCGTTCCCTGGTGAAACAGGCAGAAGACGTGCGCCAGGTGATTGCTGCGTTTGGCCGCCACCCGCACCGCAATCAAATCCTCGATAGGCAATCGACGCCTGCGGAAAAGGCATACCTGCAAAAGGGGGATTTTCCGCACCTGCGCGCATTTCAACCAGAACGCCTGTGACGGCAGGCCCGCACTGTTCTCGACCCCGGCAACCCTCACGCCAAGCAAGTGGCATTTTGTCAGACAGGTCGAGAAATGACCTGTTATGGTCCCAGCATGGCCACGGCATGAGGGGAGACGTTCTTTGAGTACAGGCACGACAACAGCGCACATCGTCGAGACCGGTGAAAGTGCTTTTGCCGTCAGCATCGACGTGTCCGGCCATCACCTCATCGGCGATGAGCCCGTCGAACAGGGTGGCGGGGACCTGGGACCGGCGCCCTACGACCTGTTGCTGGCAGCACTGGGCGAATGCACGGCCATGACGGTGCGTTGGTATGCCCGTCAGCAGAACTGGCCGCTCGAACGCGTGGAAGTCACCCTTACGCATGCCAAGGGCACGGTCGAGGGGAAGTCGGCGAAGACGGACCATTTCGCCAAGACGATCCGTGTCATTGGCGAGGACCTGTCCGATGAGCAGCGGGAAAAGTTGATCTCGGTGGCGTCCCGCTGCCCGGTGCAGCGCACGCTGGAGGGCACGCCGGTGATCACTACGGTTGCGGCAAGCTGACGAAACCCGCACCCCGACAGGAGAAGGCAGGCGATGAGCTACTATATTTCCGCCAGGTTGAAGGTCCCCTTCGATGACGCCAGCGCGCGCAGAGGCTGCGCTGAAGACGGAGGGGTTCGGCGTGATCAGCTGGATCGATATCCAGCAGACCCTCAAATCCAAGATCGACGTCGACTTCCGCCCCTATACGATCCTTGGCGCCTGCAATCCGACATTGGCACACGAGGCGCTGCAGCTGGAAGACAAGGTCGGCCTGATGCTGCCCTGCAATGTCATCGTGCAGCAGTCAGGTTCGGACGAAGTTGAAGTCGCCGCAATTGACCCGGTGGCGTCGATGCAGGCGATCAGCAATCCTGAACTGGTCAAAGCCGCCAGCACGGTTCGGGAAAAGCTCGCGCGCGCGATCGACCGGCTGCGGCAATCTGAAATTTAGACCAGCGAAAATCAGCACAGGAGGAAGATGATGAGCGCATTGGAAAATCTGAAGCCGGAACTCGCCACGTTGCGCGATGAGGCCAAGGTGCAGGCCCATCTGGGCAGCATGGAAGCCCAGCAGGAATGGCAGGAAGCCGAAACCAAATGGAACCATTTCGTGGCCGAAGCGCGCCTTCATGACAGCGGGCAGAACATCAAGTCGGCGATCGAGGTGCTGGCCGAGGAACTGCGCGCCTCCTATGAGCGATTGAAGAGCGCGCTCTGAGCTCCAATTCAAGGTCTACACAGATCCATGCCAAGTTGGCCCTATTGGCACCCTTAAATCCGACAGGCCCGATGGAGACCCAAGATTGATGACCTCACGAATTGCCCATCCATTGCTCCAGTCCCGGGTGATGGACGCCGAGGCGGCCGCGGCGCTGATCGCGCCGGGCACGACCGTGGGAATGAGCGGTTTTACCGGCGCGGGCTATCCCAAGGCGGTGCCGCAGGCGCTGGCGCGGCGGATCGAGGCGGCACACGCGGCCGGCGATCCGTTCGCGATCAGCGTGTGGACCGGCGCCTCGACCGGGCCTGAACTGGACGGCGCACTCGCCAAGGCCAAGGGCATCGATTTTCGTTTGCCCTACAATTCCGATCCGATTGCTCGCGAGCAGATCAATCGCGGCGAGATGAACTATTTCGACATGCATCTGAGCCAGGTGGCGCCAATGGCCTGGCAGGGATTCTTCGGTCCGCTGGACACGGCGCTTGTCGAAGTGACGGCGATCCTGCCTGATGGCTCGCTGGTCCCCGCCTCGTCGGTAGGGAACAACAAGACCTGGCTGGACCGGGCGGGGCAGGTCATCCTCGAGGTCAATCGCTGGCAGAACCCGGCGCTGGAGGGGATGCACGACATCTATTACGGTACGGCCCTGCCGCCGCACCGCATGCCGATCCCTCTGGTTCGCGCCGATGACCGGATCGGCCAGCCCACCTTCCGCTGCGATCCGGCCAGGGTTGTCGCTATTGTCGAAACCGACACGCCCGATCGCAACCTGCCGTTCAAGCCAGCCGACGATTGCGCCCAGCGGATCGCTGGCCACCTGATGGAATTCTTCGCGCATGAAGTCGCGCAGGGGCGGCTGCCGGAAAATCTGCTACCGCTACAATCGGGCGTCGGCAATATCGCCAACGCCGTGCTGACCGGCCTGATCGACAGTCCGTTCGAGAACATGACCGCCTATACAGAGGTCTTACAGGACGGAATGCTGGACCTGCTCACCTCGGGTAAGCTGCGCATGGCATCCTCGACGGCATTCTCGCTGAGCCCCGAGGCGGCGCATGCGCTGAATGCCGACATGGACCGCTACCGCGAGCGGATTATCCTGCGCCCCCAGGAAATCAGCAATCACCCCGAACTGATCCGCCGTCTGGGCTGCATCGCGATGAACGGGATGATCGAGGCGGACATCTACGGCAACGTCAATTCCACCCACGTCATGGGCTCGGCGATCCAGAACGGCATCGGCGGTTCGGGCGACTTTGCCCGCAATGCCTATATCTCGATCTTCATGGCTCCTTCGACGGCCAAGGGAGGGGCGATATCGACGATCGTGCCGCAGGTCAGCCACGTCGATCACATCAACCAGGACGTGCAGGTGATCGTGACCGAACAGGGGCTTGCCGATCTGCGCGGACTGGCGCCCAGACAGCGCGCCTGCCTGATCATCGAGACCTGTGTCCACCCGCGCTATCGCGACAGGCTGGCCGACTATTACGAGCGCGCACTGCGCGATTCCTTCGGCAAGCATTCCCCTTCGTTGCTAAGCGAGGCGCTGGCTTGGCATCAGAACTTTATCGCCACCGGCCACATGTGATTGCAGGGCATCAGTCTGTGACCGCAAGCCGAAATGCGCTACCGGCGGGGTTTCGAACGCCTGAAACCAGGCTCGTGCGGGCTATCATCCTGACCAGTGGGCGTCTCATTCAGGATGACAATGCAACCGTTGATCCATGGCAGGATCAGGTTTGGGTCCTCAAGGACATCGACGTGCGGTTCCACACGGTCGGTGCTGTGCTGCTCGGCGTGCCGATTTATGTGCGCGCGCTGATGGAACACGTCGAACGCTACGGTGCGCATCTGAACTTTCGATCCAAACTGGTCGCGATCGACGGTGAGGCAAGGCTCGCGACGTTCGAACAGAAACGCGGCGACGAGTTCTCGCACGACGAAGAGCGATCCGACATAATCCATGACGTGCCGCCCCAAACCGCGCCAGGTTTCGTGCGATCCAGTCCTTTGGCGGCTCTATCCATTCAGGTGCTCCGCGAATTGTCCGATGAGAGACTGTAGGCTTTTCGCCGATTCGTCGTGCAATCGTAACGGTTCATCGCATCGCTTCTGCGGGGGTATCGGTGGGGGTATTTTTCTCGAAAAGTAAAAAATGATATATCTATATCAACATTATAAGAGAAATTTATGCGTCCCTCCTCCGCTACCAAAACACCAATAAAATCAATGATTTTTGAAATTAGTTTCACCGCTTCGGCGGGAATAAATTACTAAATTTCAAAGAGTTGTGGGCAAAGCGTTGGTAGCGGTTTGCTTGAAAAATGAGTGCTACCAATCAGTGACTCGGGGACTTCACCGTCACGCCGACACAGTCCGTTCGATCATAGCTTCATCGCCAAATTGCCGCGCAGGTTCGGTCCCTGTGTCAACGGCGGCGTAAAAGTCGTCCATTGGGCGGAGCAAAACCAGGCCACTTGATCCGGGTGTTGGCGAGCGCCGGGAGGGCGTAGCCCGAGCGGGGGTCGCCAACACCCGGATTGCCGTTTCTGTCAGGGGTTGGGACGTGCTTTGCGTGCCTGGCTCTGGGCCAGGCGATAGCTCTCGCCGTTCATCTCGAGGATGCTGACGTGGTGGGTGAGCCGGTCGAGGAGCGCGCCTGTCAGGCGCTCGGAACCGAACGTCTCGGTCCATTCGTCGAACGGCAGGTTGCTGGTGATCAGCGTCGAGCCGCGTTCGTAGCGCTGTGAGATCAGCTCGAACAGCAGTTCCGCGCCGGTTTTGGAGAGGGGCACGAACCCCAGCTCATCGATGATGAGAAGCTTATAGCCGGTCATCTGCTTGTGTAAGCGCAGTAGGCGGCGTTCGTCGCGTGCCTCCATCATCTCGCTGACCAGCGCGGAAGCAGTGATGAACCCGACCGTCAGGCCCTTCTGGCAGGCCGCCAGGCCAAGACCGATCGCGACATGGGTCTTGCCGGTCCCCGACGGGCCAAGGGCGATGACGTTCTCGCGACGGGTAATCCAGTCACAACGCGCCAGTTCGAGCACCTGCATCTTGTTGAGCTTCGGAATGGCGGCAAAGTCGAAGCTGTCGAGGCTCTTGGCGGCCGGGAACCGCGCGGCCTTGATCCGGCGCTCGACCATCCGGCGTTCCCGGTCGATCAGTTCCAGTTCGACAAGCCGAGCAAGGTAGCGGACATGATCTACGCCCTCTGCTGCGCATTGCCGGGCCAGCTTGTCATGCTCGCGCAGGAAGGTTGGCAGCTTGAGCGTCTTGAGGTGGCTGGCGAGCAGCAGTTCGGGAGCTTGGCTGCTCATGCCGCTGCTCCGCCGGTCAACAGCCGCATGTACGAGCGCGCCGATGTTGTCTCCACTCTGGCCCTGGGCAGGTAGGGATAGATCGCCATGTCCAGTCGGGGCGGGCGGCGCTCCACCCGGCATAACAGGAGATGCTTCACCGCATCGAAGCCGATCGCGCCCATATCAAGGGCCTGCTTCACCGCGCCATGCAGATCGGCCAGAGCGAAGCTCTCCAGCAGGCGCAGTACCTGCACATATTCGCGCCGGCCATGCTTGCCCATGCGCGTCTCCATCAGCCGGCGCAGCGTTGTAAATACCTCGGGCAGGTCCCAGCCCTGCAATGGTGCGGCCTGATCGAGGGCATTGATCTTCTGTTCGATCAGGGGAAGGTAATGGATCGGATCGAAGATCACATCCTCGCGCTCGTAGCTGCGCACATGGCGGGCAATGATCTCGCCCCGGCAACCGATCACCACCTCGTCGACATAGCCCCTGATCCACACCTCCTGGTGGCCGAAGCGCACCGGCACCGAGTAATCGTTGGTCCGGTAACGCACCAGCGCCTGCGATGAGACCTGGCCGCTGGTCTGGTCACAGGCCTCGAAGGGGGAAGCCGGCAGTTCCTGCATCGCCGCCAGATCGCGCCGCAGCCTCTCGCCAATCGTCTCACTCTCGCCCCGCAGCCGGTCGTTCTGCCGTTTGCGGCATTGCTCCTCGAGCCACAGGTTGAACGCCTCCCATGTCGGGAACCGGGGGATCGGCACCATGAAGTTGCGCCGGCAATAGCCGACAAGGCCTTCAACGCCGCCCTTATCGTTACCCTTGCCGGGGCGGCCGTAACGATCACGGATCAGGTAGTGCGACAGGAAGGCGCTGAACAGCCTCGCGCGCAGCCGCGTCCCGTCAGGCAGGATCTTCGAGACCAGGCAGCGGTCGTTGTCGTAGACGATCGACAGCGGCACCGCGCCGAAGAACGCAAAGGCGTGGACATGGCCGTCCATCCAGGCCTCGGCAACGGCAGCCGGATAGGCGCGTACGTAGCAGGCGTCGCTGTGCGGCAGATCGAGCACGAAGAAGTGCGCCTTCTGCTCCACCCCGCCGATCTCGACCAGAGCTTCTCCAAAATCTGCCTGCCCATGGCCGGGTGCGTGTGCCAGCGGCACGAACATCTCCCGGCTGCGCTGATCCCGATCCCGGATGTAATCCTTGATGATCGTGTAGCCTCCGGTGAAGCCATGCTCTTCGCGAAGGCGATCGAACACACGCTTCGCCGTATGGCGCTGCTTGCGCGGGACCGACCGGTCCCCATCCAGCCAGCCGTCGATGATCGGTATGAACGCTTCCAGCTTCGGTCGCCGCACCGGGGCGCTGCGACGGTAACCGGGCGGCTCGGAATACGACAGCATCTTGCGGACCGTGTCGCGCGATATGTTGAAATGCTTCGCTGCCGCCCGGGCGCTCATGCCGCCCGCGCAGGCAAGACGAACCTTCAGGTAAAGTTCCACGGTGTAAATCCCTCATCCCTCCTCGCCAGCATCGCGAAAAGGGAAAAAGTGGACGACTTTTACGCCGCCCGCAGCAGCACTTCGCCGCCGCTACCGTGGTCTAATTTTGCACCGCCGTTCTCATGCGTGCTTCAAACTGTCCGGCAAATCTGTGGGCAGCGGGCATCGTCGCAATCATCCTTCCGGATGTTCTTGATGGCACGGTCTGATTTTGCTCTGACACCGCCTTAAGCGGAATGAGCAATTTGCTGCTTGTGAAGGGATCGTCACGGTTCGACCTCATCACAATTTGAAGGCCCGAAAGTTCTTGTCTTTGTAGATTTCCGCGCAGTTGACCTTCATATAGCTGAAGAGGTCAGGGTAGATGTCCTGCCACCAGAAGGACGTCCAAGCCAACAGGACAAATTCTGCCCCTTCTGAACGCATGCGCTCCAACTCGGTAATCGCGGTCGCCTCATCAGGCGGAGGGCCGTAATATCGACCGTCTCTTTCCAGAAACGGAAGAAAACTTCGACCTCTCAGCATCAGTAGCTCCGCCTTCTCGTCGTCGATCAGGATGATTTTCGATCCGGGGGGCATGAGCCTTTCAAGCCTGTATTTGGAAGGGGCTATCAAGGGGGCAAGCAATGACGCCGGAAATGCCTTTGAAGACAGCACATCGCTAAGCTCGTTCCGAAGCGAAGGGGCCTGCGTCTTGCACCAATCTTTCATCACCAGCGCGCAGCGTATGCTGTCGGATGGTGAAAGCTTCGCCCTGGTCAGAGAGGCAACATATTCCCGAAACAACCGCAAGGTTGGCTGCTTGCCGGCCTGCTTCGCTGACGGATCGTACCAGTTCATCGACTGCTCCGGATCGCGCCAGCTGTGCCGATGGATAGAGCGGTCTTCATGCTCTCGCATGTGGAACAGGATATCTTTGCTGCACCAAAAGGGACCGACCATGGCCAGATTGGCAAGGAGAGCCCTGTCATGGCCGATGAATGAGCCGAGCAGCCCAGTCTCTTCAAGCATATGGCGCCGCATCAGGCCCCAGACGTAATAAATGTCTCCGCTCAGCTTGAAGACCGTTTCGAGCCGGACGGCCGGATCGTCGGAAGTAAAGCCTGCAAGCGGTTCATATGCGAAGAGGAACTTTCCGTCCTGATCGATCGTGTCGGTCCGAGCTGCAGCCACTGTAAGTTTCGGATTGGAATCCAGTGCGGCGACTGTCTTTTCGAGAAGGTGCGGGCTGCACACATCGTCATGGGACGCCCATTTGAAATACTCTCCAAAAGAGTTTTCGAACACGCGTGTGTAATTTGGTGCAGCCCCGATGTTCTCTGTGCCGAAAATGGGCTTCACGCGAGAATCCCTGCTTGCGGCCTCTTTGATGATCCGGGGTGTTGCGTCGGTCGACGCATTGTCCGCGATGACCAGTTCGAAATCGGTAAAGGACTGATTGAGAATAGAATCAATGGCTTGCTGCAGATAATTGGCACCATTGAATACCGGTAAACCGATGCTGACCCGTGGTGGTGACGGGGGGGGTGCAAGCAAAGGAGCCGAGCGTGCCATCACCCGAAAATAGCTGCCTTCGTCGCCGCCAAGTCTACCGCTAATTGGAGGTATGGGGCCAACGGTCGATCTTCCCCCTAGGGGTTATTGGTGCGTTTCCGTCAATGGGGCGCCCAATTCCGTGCTACAAACCGATCCAGACAGCGCAGTTTTTGGCCGTACAGCCGTATTGTCGAAGGACCGCGCTGAGCATCGGGGCGGTCGATTTGTCGCAGATTGATTACCGCTTTGCGGGAGAGGGGATCGGAAAGCCCGCCGCCTGATTTTTGAGGGAGTGGGGGTGCGACAATCTGTCATCAAAGCGGGCTCGGCGCTGCATGGAGAAGCTGCTCTGGATCATCGTCGGTACTTCGGCGCGTGGCATGCTTGCCTGGCGCTTGCGATGATCGCACAGATGTGGCCTCGTACCGCTGCAGCCCAGGATATGGAGCAGGATGGTCCCGGGACTGACGATCAGGTTCAGGCGTCCGATGATGCAGCCCTTACCGTTTATCCGGCCGAATTCTTCGCAGGCCAGAACCCGGTCACGGCTCTCGATATGGTTGAACGCCTGCCGGGATTTACCATCGACGGTGGCGCCAATATACGCGGGATCACCGGAAATGAACCCAATGTCCTGATCGACAGCGTCTACCCGCTTTCGCGCGGCGGTTCGATCTCGGCCGTGCTCGAACGAATTCCGGCCACCGATGTCGAGAGAATCGAGGTCTTGCGCGGATCGGCACCCGGCATCAATTTTTATGGCTGGCAGATGGTGGCCAATGTGATCCGCCGTTCATCCGGTTCAACATGGCTCGTGGCTGAGGAAGAGGTCGAATATATCGACCACCGTCTGGGCGCGACCTTTAGCGTCGATGCAGGCATGCGGCGCAACGGGGATACCGCCCAGTTGTCTGCGTCCTATTTCGATTACGATGGACGGCACTCGCGATCGGGGCAGCAGACCTTCCTCCCGTCCGGGGCGCTGCAGCAGACCGAAGCCATGCGCACACGCTATGTCAGTCGGGGTGCGAATGCGTCCGGGGGCGCTGAAATCTATATCGGGCAGGCACGGCTTAACGCAAATACCAGCTATTCCGGCTCCAACGACAGGTCGGATATACGGGGCGATGTCGACGTCGTCGATGGATCGGATTTCGTGTGGGCCTATTTGACCGACAGCAAGACCGATTTCACCGATATCAGCATCGAAGTCGAAAGCCCGCTGGGTGCGGCTACAACCTTGACGGTTACTGCGATGCACAGCCTGTCGATCAGTCGCACCGACGACGATTATGCAGACGCGTACTATGTCTCCCGATCCTCCAGCCGGTTCCGGATAGAGCAAACCAATGCGCGCCTGCTGTTGACCCAGAAGATCGGAGACGCCGTCACCCTGGACATAAGCGGAGAGGGCTCGTTCAATCGGGCAGAGCAGGATTATTCGCTCACCTCCAACGGATTCGAAGTTCCCATCCCGCTGGCACGGGCCGACATCAGCGAGGATCGCGGCCTGTTTCTGGCAAAGGCGACGTGGCGGGGCGGTGGCAAGCTGACGATCGTGGCCGGCGGCGCCCTCGACATATCCCGGATTTCAGTGAACTTCGATGACCTGGATCAGGCGCAGAGCTTCACCTTCTTCAAGCCGCAGTTCACGGCCACCTATACGCCAGACAAGGTCACCACGATCCGCGCGTCGGTAAAAAGGGAAGTGGCACAGCTGAGCCTGACCGGCTTTGCTGCATCTGCCGCGCTGGATACCGAACTGGTCAATGCGGGTGATGCATCCCTGGTCCCGGAACGGTCCTGGCAATTCGAGGCATCTGCCGAGCGGCGCTTCGGCAAGGAGGGATCGGTAGAGCTTACCCTGCTGCACGAGCGGATCGACAACGCAATCGACAATCTTGTGCTGCCGGGGGGATTCAACGCTCAGGGCAATGTCGGTAAGGCCAGACTGACCGAACTGACCGCCAATGTCTCGCTACCCTTGGGGATGGTGGGCCTGGACAATGCCATCTTGAAGGGTGAGGCGATCGGTAGCTGGTCGCGCATTACCGATCCGATTACGGGCGAAAAGCGGCGGATTTCCGGCCAGAGTCCGGTCGCCGCGACGATCAGTTTTACGCAGGATTTTGCGGAAACGGGTATCAGCTGGGGATTGGAATATTCCGTCTCGGCTCCGTCAAAGGAGTATCGCGTCGCGGAGTTGGTTCGAAGCCGGGATAGCCAGACATTGCAGGCCCACATCCGGTACAAAATGGATGGCGAAATCACCCTTCGCCTGTTCACGAACATCGGGCTGCGTGGTTCGCGGACCATGCGCGACTATTATGTGGACGATCGCGCTTCTGCCGTGTTGCGGCGTCGAGAGGTTGGATGGACGGATGCTGCGAACGCCGTCGGGATCAGCCTGCGGAAAGCCTGGTAGGTCGGTAAGTTGCTGGGAGTTTTCCGATGATAACGGGACGCCGGCGATCACGGAAAGATCACTTCTCGATAGCTGGAGTAATCTCTTCCCGCGAAGTTTGATTATAGTGCTTTTAGAATAAATGCTGTCTCTAAACGCCTGAGGTAAAATTTTGGGGTCGCCACGTTCGGAGCGTTCAACAATATGTCCGATATTGAGATCTCTTCCGTTAAAGCAAAGGTCCATTATCGTAACTTCGATACACTTCGACTTATCGGGGCGGTGGCTGTGTTGTTCAGCCATGGGTTTCTGATCGCCGAGGTCAACGACCCGGACAAGTATCAGGGCTTTATTCTTGGGCTTGGGGGTTATGGGGTCGAGGTATTTTTTATTTTGAGCGGATTTCTGGTCACCCGAAGCTGGCTGTCCAGTTCAAGCGGTGCCAGCTATTTCTGGAAACGCTTTCTTCGAATTTACCCTGCCTATCTGGCCAGCATATTGATCGTGACACTTGTTGTCGTTCCGCTCTTGGCTGTGCAAGCGCCGGTGGATTATTTCAGATCGGGTGAAACATGGTGGGCGCTGAATAATGCGCTTCACTTTGACTACGAAGAATACTGGATTAGCGGAGTTGCGTTCTATCAAAGCGATTCGGATCTGAATGGAGTGATGAATGGCGTATTGTGGACAATTCAGGCTGAGGTTCTTCTTTATATATTCGTGGCCATTCTAGGATTGCTTAGAATATTACGTGCCAAAGTTGTAATCGCCATATCGCTGATATTTTTTGTTTTTAAT
This sequence comes from Croceicoccus sp. Ery15, assembly GCF_020985305.1. Classification (NCBI taxonomy): domain Bacteria; kingdom Pseudomonadati; phylum Pseudomonadota; class Alphaproteobacteria; order Sphingomonadales; family Erythrobacteraceae; genus Croceicoccus; species Croceicoccus sp. Ery15. Next base: position 1,450,340 of record NZ_CP087588.1, on the reverse strand, counting down.
CAATTAAACTATCTCCTATATTTCAGTGTGTTCGATTATTTTTATATGAACTGGTGGACGTTAACCCGTCTTATTCACGGGGTTGGCTACGAAGGGTTGGCGGGAGTGGCATAAGCCTCTGATCTGAATTAGGAACTGGGTGTCTACACCGGCCCTGCTGCAGGGCAGAAAATGCCACAGGCCACACCCGCCATGAACGACGATATCGCAAGCCCCTTCCGATTCCCAGCGGTCGACCGCAAGAAAGTCACAGCCGCGTTCGACGGTGGTCGGCTCACTTCGGACGGCGGCGTTCTGTTGCTGTCGCAGGCCGAGCGCGCGATGGGTATCTGCCAGCGGCTTGCGACTTGCATTGCCGATCCGCGCGATCCTGCGCGGGTGATCCATCGCCTCGACGACATCCTGCGTGCCCGCGTGTTCGCGATCGCCTGCGGCTATGAGGATGCCGACGATCTCGATGCCCTGCGCGACGATCCGGGCTTCCGCCTGGCCCTGGGCAAGCTGCCGGGATCGGGCGCGGGGCTGGCCAGCCAACCGACGATGAGCCGGTGGGAGAATGCACCGATCACGCGCGAGTTGGCGAAGATGCTGGCCGCGATGATCGACATCTACTGCGCCAGCTATCCGGCCCCGCCGGCGGCGGTGACGCTGGATATCGATGATACCTGCGATGTCGTCCATGGCTATCAGCAGTTGTCGTTCTGGAATGGTCATCATGGCGAGCGTTGCTTCCTGCCGATCCATGTCTACGACACCGCCACTGGCCGGCCGGTGGCGATGCTGCTGCGCACCGGCAAGACACCGTCTGGTGTTGAAGCTGCCGGTCACATCCGGCGCCTCGTGCGCCACATCCGCCGGCAATGGCCCGAAACGCACATCACCATCCGCGGCGACGGGCACTATGGGCGGCCCGAGGTCATGGCCGTCTGCGAGGGTTGCGGCGTCGACTACGTGTTCGGCCTGCCGACCAACGCCGTGCTACGCGCCGATCCCGAAATCGTCGTTGCCGCCGATGCCTGTGCGGTCAAACGCGCTCAGCGCCAGTACCCGGTCCTGCGCACCTATGCCGAGACCCGCTACGGGGCCAAAAGCTGGAAGTGCCAGCGCCGCGTCGTCGCCCGGATCGAGGCCAGTACGATGGGCATGGACATCCGCTATGTCGTCACTTCGCTGACCGAAGGCTCGGCCGAGCACATCTATGATACGCTCTACTGCGCGCGCGGTCAGGCCGAAAACCTGATCAAGCTGCACAAGACCCAGCTGGCCAGCGATCGCACCTCGTGCCGCTCTCCCAACGCCAATCAGATGCGCCTCATCCTGCACACCGCCGCATACTGGCTCCTGTGGCGCATTCAGCAGGAAATCCCCAAGGCAGCCTCGCTCGCGACCGCCGAGTTCGCAACGTTGCGCCTCAGGCTGCTCAAGGTCGCTGCCCGCGTCATTGAGAGCGCCACTCGCATCCGTGTCGCCTTCGCGTCAGCCTGTCCCGATGCCTCCGTTTTGAAAGCCATCGCCACCAATCTCAGGCCTGCACCTACTTAGGCGGTGCGGCTGTGCCGCCGAACTCCGAGCTCCATTCCATCAACCTCGAAAAGCCCATTGATCCTGACGCGGTGAAAAATGCCGTCGAAGACGCTCGCCCGGACTACGCCGCCAACGTCAGATCAAGGCCCATCCACTTCGCTGCTGCGGCCTCATGAATAAACCGGGTTAAGCTTGGCGGCGCCAGGGTTTTTCGCGGGTTCATTCTGCTATTTCCTGTTCCAGCGCCACAAGCCTGACGGACGGATCGCTCTCATATTGGCGGCACTCAGCATCTCTTCGCAGTTCGTCGATCATTCCACGGTCGGGCTTATGCCCGAGCGAAAGGCAGATGTTTTCGCGCTACTCGCGGCCTATCCGACCCTCTGGTTGGGGTACGACAGCGCGCCCAATTTCGGGAACTGGGGGCGGTACGGGGATCTTTCATACGGTCTCTACATCTTCGGCTGGCCTGTGCAGCAGATCGTGCGCCACTTCATTGGCGACGGCTGGAATGGCTGGTCGTTCTTTGCAGTTTGCTTGCCCATTGCCCTGGTCGTTGCCTATCTGTCGTGGAACCTGATCGAGAAACCTGCCTTGTCGCTGCGGAAGTCGCGGATACTCCGAGAACGGAAGAGGGTCGGTTCAGGGATTGATCCAGGCATGCGATGAAATGGCCGAAGCCGGCTCGATTTTCGGCGCGGCTGGCCAAGCGCTCGATCGCTGGCGGATGTCGGCCTTCCACACGGCAGTGCGTAGAAGTCTGGTTACACCGGTCCGTCGCGCTCCCCCGAACGGTCCTGTTTCAGGCTTCGCTGTGGACGCGATGGGCGCTGTTGTCAGGGCGGTTAAAGATTTGGAATTAGTCCAAAAGGGCTAAAATCAAGAATGGTTAACAGAAGTTTTTAAGAAATAACGGAATATTCGAGCGAGGACGAGGTAGTGCGCCATCTGCACTCACGCAGGTCAATCCGGTTCGATTGACCATCGAAAATACGGCACATACATTTCTAACAATCGGACCATAATTCGAAAATTAGAGCGGTTTTCGATCATTCCGGGTCATAACCGCACGAGCTGAAGTAGTTGGCGCATTCGCCGGGCTGGAAGATATCGACGAGTTTGCCGATCAGGTCCCAGAGGCCACTGACGGTTCGCTCGCCGATTTTGCGGAGCATGGCCTTGAGGCGTGAGAAGGCCTTCTCGATCGGATTGAAGTCCGGGCTGTAGGGCGGGAGGAAGCGCAGTGTCGCGCCTGCCGCCTCGATCTTTTCCCGCACCGCCGCACGTTTGTGGCTCGACAGGTTGTCCATGACGACGATGTCGCCGGGACGCAGTTCGGGAATGAGCACCTGAGTGACATAGGCTTCGAACCAGTCGCCATTGATCGGACCGTCCAGCACCATCGGCGCGACCATGCCGGTCAAGCGTAGACCGGCGACGAGCGTCGTGGTCTTGCGGTGGCCGTGCGGGAAACCCATCCGCAGCCGTTCGCCTTTCGGGCAGCGGCCATGGCTGCGGGTCATGTTGGTGGCGGTCCACGTCTCGTCGATGAACACGAGGCGTTCGGGTTCCAGATCGATCTGGCTCTCGAACCATTCCCGGCGCTGCTTCAGGACGTCGGGCCGGTCCTGCTCGATTGCATGGCCAGTCTTTTTTTGCGCGTTATCCCCCTGCGCGCGAAGAAGCGATGCAGCCCGGCCACGGAGACGGTCAGGCCAACTTCGGTCAGCGCCAGGCGAAGTTCCTCAAGCGAGATGTCCTTGCGCTCTTCCCAGATGGCGAGGATGTCCCCCGCACGCTCTTCGACCCGGCGAGATCGCATGTCGCCACCCTGCGGCTTCGGCGCGAAGGCGCCCGTCTCGCGCCGCTGCACCCGCCAGCGGATCGCCGTCGAAGGCGCAACGCCAAACCGGGCCGCAGCAGCGCGGCAACTCATACCGCCATCCACTGCCGCCAGAAGCCGAGAACGCAAATCCATCGAAAGAGGTTGGCCCATCCATGCTGGCCTCCTTCACCAGCACGGATTCTGAATCAGAAATCACACCTGGTGGGAATCCCTCATCGATTCAAATCGGTCGAAAACCGCTCTAATGTAAATTCGTGACGTAAGTTTCCAGTCGGGTCGCCGCAGTCTGGTTTTTAACCCAGGCTACACTCAAATCGTGGGGGTGCGGGTGATGCGAGTCGTCAAGAATCGTGCTTTGGTTGCTGGTGGTGCCGGTTTTCTTGGTAGCCACCTGTGCGACCGCCTTATCGAGCAGGGGCTCGAAGTTTTCTGCTTGGACAATTTGTTGTCAGGACGGTTCCAGAACATTCAGCATCTTGTCGGCAATCCGAAGTTTTCCTTCATTGAGCATGACGTTTGCGATCCGCTTCCCGAAATGGAAGTCGACGAGGTCTGGAACCTCGCCTGCCCGGCGTCGCCGCCACGTTACCAGGCGAACCCTGTCCACACGATGATGACCAGCGTTGTGGGAACCCGCAATCTGCTGGATGTCGCGAGAACCAGCCGAGCGCGTTTCTTTCAGGCGTCGACCAGCGAGGTCTATGGCGATCCCGAGATGCATCCCCAGCACGAGGGCTATAGGGGCTGCGTGAACACGGTCGGTCCGCGCGCGTGTTATGACGAAGGCAAGCGGGCTGCCGAGGCGCTATGCTTCGATTACCACCGCTGCTTCGGTGTCGAGATCAGGGTGGTGCGTATCTTCAATACCTATGGTCCGCGCATGGACCCGGACGACGGCCGCGTTGTCTCGAATTTTATCGTGAAGGCCCTCAATGGACAGCCGCTCGAGATTTATGGTGACGGAGAGCAGACCCGATCATTCTGTTATGTCGATGATCTGATCGCCGGATTTCTCGCCTTCATGCGCTCCGATACTGCCGGAACCGGGCCGATCAATCTGGGCAATCCGGGCGAATTCACGATCCGCGAACTGGCCGAATTGGTGTTGGAGTACGGCGGCGTGGACACCGCGATCAATTGCCTGCCTGCCGCGCCCGACGATCCGCAGCGTCGGCGCCCGGATATCAGCCTGGCCAAAGGAGAACTGGGCTGGGAACCGGCAATTCCGCTGCATGGCGGACTTCTGCGGACGTTCGAATATTTTCGGACTGCAATGGCCCAGCCGGCTCGCAAGGCGCATTAACCCGGTTTATTCATGAGGCCGCAGCAGCGAAGTGGATGGGCCTTGATCTGACGTTGGCGGCGTAGTCCGGGCGAGCGTCTTCGACGGCATTTTTCACCGCGTCAGGATCAATGGGCTTTTCGAGGTTGATGGAATGGAGCTCGGAGTTCGGCGGCACAGCCGCACCGCCTAAGTAGGTGCAGGCCTGAGATTGGTGGCGATGGCTTTCAAAACGGAGGCATCGGGACAGGCTGACGCGAAGGCGACACGGATGCGAGTGGCGCTCTCAATGACGCGGGCAGCGACCTTGAGCAGCCTGAGGCGCAACGTTGCGAACTCGGCGGTCGCGAGCGAGGCTGCCTTGGGGATTTCCTGCTGAATGCGCCACAGGAGCCAGTATGCGGCGGTGTGCAGGATGAGGCGCATCTGATTGGCGTTGGGAGAGCGGCACGAGGTGCGATCGCTGGCCAGCTGGGTCTTGTGCAGCTTGATCAGGTTTTCGGCCTGACCGCGCGCGCAGTAGAGCGTATCATAGATGTGCTCGGCCGAGCCTTCGGTCAGCGAAGTGACGACATAGCGGATGTCCATGCCCATCGTACTGGCCTCGATCCGGGCGACGACGCGGCGCTGGCACTTCCAGCTTTTGGCCCCGTAGCGGGTCTCGGCATAGGTGCGCAGGACCGGGTACTGGCGCTGAGCGCGTTTGACCGCACAGGCATCGGCGGCAACGACGATTTCGGGATCGGCGCGTAGCACGGCGTTGGTCGGCAGGCCGAACACGTAGTCGACGCCGCAACCCTCGCAGACGGCCATGACCTCGGGCCGCCCATAGTGCCCGTCGCCGCGGATGGTGATGTGCGTTTCGGGCCATTGCCGGCGGATGTGGCGCACGAGGCGCCGGATGTGACCGGCAGCTTCAACACCAGACGGTGTCTTGCCGGTGCGCAGCAGCATCGCCACCGGCCGGCCAGTGGCGGTGTCGTAGACATGGATCGGCAGGAAGCAACGCTCGCCATGATGACCATTCCAGAACGACAACTGCTGATAGCCATGGACGACATCGCAGGTATCATCGATATCCAGCGTCACCGCCGCCGGCGGGGCCGGATAGCTGGCGCAGTAGATGTCGATCATCGCGGCCAGCATCTTCGCCAACTCGCGCGTGATCGGTGCATTCTCCCACCGGCTCATCGTCGGTTGGCTGGCCAGCCCCGCGCCCGATCCCGGCAGCTTGCCCAGGGCCAGGCGGAAGCCCGGATCGTCGCGCAGGGCATCGAGATCGTCGGCATCCTCATAGCCGCAGGCGATCGCGAACACGCGGGCACGCAGGATGTCGTCGAGGCGATGGATCACCCGCGCAGGATCGCGCGGATCGGCAATGCAAGTCGCAAGCCGCTGGCAGATACCCATCGCGCGCTCGGCCTGCGACAGCAACAGAACGCCGCCGTCCGAAGTGAGCCGACCACCGTCGAACGCGGCTGTGACTTTCTTGCGGTCGACCGCTGGGAATCGGAAGGGGCTTGCGATATCGTCGTTCATGGCGGGTGTGGCCTGTGGCATTTTCTGCCCTGCAGCAGGGCCGGTGTAGACACCCAGTTCCTAATTCAGATCAGAGGCTTATGCCACTCCCGCCAACCCTTCGTAGCCAACCCCGTGAATAAGACGGGTTAAGGGGCTTGCGTGAAGATACTCGTTACTGGCGGGGCAGGATATATCGGCTCGCATGCCTGCAAGGCAATCGCAGGCGCCGGTCACAAGGTTGTCGTTTATGACAATCTGTCCACCGGCCATCGCGATTTCGTGCGATGGGGGCCATTGGAACAGGGGGACATCCGCCACGCGGATCGGCTGAAGGAGGTGATGAGGCTATATAAGCCGGACCTCATTATGCATTTCGCCGCACTCGCCTATGTCGGTGAATCGGTCGTCGATCCGGGCAGATATTACGACGTGAACGTGAATGGCACACGCATTTTGCTCGATGCCATGCTGGATGCCGGGGTGGGGCGGATCGTGTTCTCGTCCAGTTGCGCGACCTATGGCGTGCCGTCTGCCATGCCCATTTCGGAAGATACGGACCAGCGGCCGATCAATCCTTATGGCAAGACCAAGCTGATCGCAGAGGGAATGTTGGCCGATTACGCCCACGCCCATGGAATTTCCTGGGCGGCCTTACGCTATTTCAACGCCGCAGGGGCCGATCCCGATGGAGAGATCGGGGAATCGCATGATCCCGAAACCCATGCGATCCCCCTGGCGCTTGAGGCAGCGACAGGCAGGCGGGTGTCCTTCAGCCTGTTCGGCACCGACTATCCGACCGAGGACGGATCGGCCGTGCGCGATTACGTGCACGTAACCGACCTTGCCGATGCGCATGTACGTGCCGCCGAATATCTGATGGCTAGCGGCGCATCAGTCGCGCTCAACCTCGGCACGGGTGTCGGCACATCGCTGTTCGAGCTTGCCGCCGCGATCGAGAGGGTCGGAGGGCGCAAGGTGCCGCTGATCCATGCTCCAAGGCGGGATGGAGATCCGCCAGAACTTTATCCGACCGCGGACAGGGCCCGGGAAATCCTGGGCTGGGAACCGCGCCATTCGGGCATTGACGAGATCATCTCGACAGCGCTCGCATGGATGGAGCGTGAGAGCCTGATGAAGCTCAATTGAGACTGCCTGAAATACGCATGACGCACCGTCGCAAGATGCAACTCAGGCGGGTTACCCGACCGGAATCTTGTCTTCCGCTCAATCCACTAAGTGACGATTTTGCAGGTGGCCTCGCTCAACGCGATTTCAGCGATCTTGCCGTTTTCCAGCCGCAGCACCCGATTGGCAAGGCTCAGGGTCGACATACGGTGGGCGATTATCAGGGTCGTGCGCCCCTGGCTCGCTGCGGCGAGGGCATCGAATATGGATGCCTCGGTTTCGACATCCAGTGCTGATGTCGGTTCGTCGAGAATCAGGATAGAGGCATCGCGGGCAATGGCGCGGGCAAGGGCAATGCGCTGTCGCTGCCCCCCTGAGAGGCCCTTGCCGCCCGGTCCGATCAACGTGTCATAGCCTTCGGCGCTTGCGGTGATGAAACCATGCGCCTGTGCATCCCTGGCCGCCTGTTCGATTTCTGGCCGTGACAACCCTTCGCGCCCAAGTCCGATATTTTCGGCAAAGCTGCCGGGAACAAGATATGTCTCCTGCAGGACGACGCCCATCGCCCTGCGCAGGCTGTCGAGCTGGAAATTGCGGATGTCCTGACCGTTAATGGCGACAGTCCCTTTCTGCGGATCGATCATGCGCATTATGAGCGAGGCTATCGTGCTTTTCCCGGCTCCCGTGGGGCCGGTCAGTGCAACGGTCTCACCCGGATGAACGGTGAAGCTGACGTCATGGAGTACGGGGCGGCCAGGGGAGTAACCGAATGTGATGTTCGAAAAAGAGAGTTCGGGGGGTAGCTGGCTCCTGCTCTGCCGGGTCAGAGGACGGGCATCCGGACGGTCGCGGACGGCGGGCTTGCGATCGAGGATCACGGCAATCCGCCGCGCCTTGCCCAGCGCCGTTGCATGGGCGCTTGCAATGGTGGAAAGCGATGCGACAGGGCCCAGCACGGATTGGACATAGCCCAGCAATAGCGCAAGTGTGCCAAGGGTCACGTCGCCCTGCACCACGAGCAGGCCGCCTGCCACCAGCATGATTGCCATGGCCATGCCTTGTATCATCCCGACGATGAAATTGGCTTGCACCGCCGGCGCTTTCAGGGCGAGGGCGGCATCGACGACTTCATCGGCGCGTTGGCGAAAGTCCCGCTCCGTCTGACCTTCGCGGTTGAAGCTCTTGATGACCTGCACCGATGACAGCACTTGCCCGGCAAGAGCCATCAGTCCCCCGATATGGTCGCTTTGCGCAAAGGATCGTTCAATGATCCGCCGCTGGAACCACGCGAGCACGAAGGGCACAGGCATTACGAGCACGAGGAGCATGATCGCAAGCAGGGGAGACATGGTCGCAAGGACAAAAGCGCTGAAACTCAAGGTAAAGAAGGCCGTGATCCCCGGAATCAGCACCCCGGTCAGCATATCATTGGGGAATGCGGTATCCGAAGTGATGCGCTGGGTCAGATCGCCTGTCTTTGCTTCGACATGGAATCCCTGGTCCAGAGCCAGCATGTGCGCGAACAGGCGCCGCGCGAGGGTCAGCTTCAACACGGAACTGGTCTGCTGGGTCAGAACCGACAGCCAAGCCGTCATCAGCTGGCCTATCGCTCTAAAGGCGAATGCGGAGGCGACAAGTATTCCGCAAGCCAGCCAGACGCCCATGCCCGCCATCCAGCCCAGCGCATCGGGCCATTGCAGATTGCCCAGCACATTGTCGATGATCAGCTTGAGCGGCCAGGGAACAAGTGCGACCGTGGCGGCCTGCAATGCGATCATCGACAGAATGGCTGCGACGGCCCCGGGATATTGACGCAGGCTCTTGAGAAAGATGGCAGTGCCGTCGTTCATGCGCGATCCGCCTTGATCCTGATATCCTGCAACTCGCAATAGCGCCGGAATTTGCCATCCTGTTCCAGCAGTTCGGCGGGGCGGCCGAGTTCGACGATGCGGCCATTGTCGAACACCGCGACGCGGTCGGCGTTGCGGATCGTCGACAGGCGATGGGCGATGACGATCGTGGTGCGCGCCCTGGCAACCCGTTCAATGGCTGTTACGACCTTCTCCTCGGTATCGGGGTCAAGCGCGGATGTGGGTTCATCGAGAATGAGTACGGGCGCGTCTTTTAGTAACGCACGCGCAATGGCGATGCGTTGTCGCTGCCCGCCTGACAGTGTCAGGCCGTTTTCGCCAATGACGGTATCATAGCCATTGTCCAGAGCCTCGATGAAATCCACCGCGCTGGCGGCCCAGGCTGCGCTGCGGATTTCTTCCCGGCCAGCTCCCGCGCGCGCAAAAGCGATGTTTTCGGCAATGCTGAGCGGGAGGAGAAACGGATCCTGAAGCACGATCGAGATCTTGTCGCGGAGACTGCTGACGCTGACATCGCGCAGATCCTGTCCGTCGATCGTGATGCGCCCTTCGAGAGGATCGAAGAAACGCGGGACCATTGCGCTGAATGTCGACTTCCCGCCGCCTGTTTCGCCGACGAGGGCAAGCGTTTCGCCCGGAGCAATTCGAATGTTGATATCGCGCAGGGCCCGTGCGTGTTCGTCATAGGCGAAGCTGACATGTTCGAAGACGATTTCAGGTCCCGAATTGTCCGAAGCAAATATCAAGGATGGCGCGCCCGGTCTTTCGGGCATGTCTTCACCGTCGACGGACAGTTCGAGCAATCGCTCGATGCTGGATTCCACGGCTCGCGTCGCCGAAAAGGAATTCAGGAGGATCAGGAAATTGTTTTTCAGAGTTTCGATATAGGCGAGAAAAACAAGCATGCCCCCGATACTGAGAAAGCCATCCCTGACCATCCCTGCAGCCAGCCAGGTAATCAGCGCAATCGCCGCAGCAAACGCCACGCTGTTCAGTAGCGTAAACCGGTTCTGGTCCCAGGCGAGCGAGATCGCGGCCGAAAGCGTTCGGGCGCTGTTTTCGTCGTATCGCCTGATGTTACGATCGATCAACGTATAGGTCTGGACCACGGGAATGGCCGACAGCGCGCTTTCGGTCTCGCGCGAAATAGCGGCTTCGGCAGCGCGCTTTTCATGCGCCATGCGCTTTATGGTCGGGCCGAAGTGCCAGACCGAAAAGGCCAATAGCGGCGTGACCAGCAGTAATATGGCCGTCAGCGTTATGCTGAGCGTGCAAGCAGCCACCGCGATCGCCAGAATGGTGAGCACCGACTTCATCGGCGTGACCAGCAGTTGCGAGGCGAATGTGTACCCGCACCAGCAATCCACCGAAATACGGTTCAACAGGTCGCCGGGCGTCTGGCGCATATGGAATGTCAGTGATTTGCGCTGCAATATGTTGAGCGTGCGGCTTGTCAGATCGTATACCATCCGCTGGCCGGCAACGTCCCAGAACCAGTCGAGGAGTGCTGCCGTCCCCGAAATGCATAGATGGATGGCGAAGAGCGCAATCCCGGAAATGATCACCAAAGTGGCGGGTTGCAACCCGTTGAGGGCAGCTGACAAAGACCCGCTCGGCGCGTCACTGCCTAGCGCATGGTCGATCAGAAACTTAATGGGCCAAGGCAACGCCGCCGATAGCAAAGCTGCGAGGATGGATAGTCCCACGATCATGCCGACATGGTGGGATTGCGTCCGAATGACGGGGGCCACAAGGCCCAGACGGTCGCGTAAGGTGAATTCCCTCCGCCCGATCATGATCAGCCTGCCACGTCGTGGGGCTGATCCGCTGGAGAACCCTTTTCAAGCGCGGTAAGGACAGGGCGGCCATGGTCACGCCACGCTGCGGTCGCGCTCGACAGGGCGGACCATGTCGAGAGCAGCAGGCCGAGCGACAGGGCCGCAAGAACGCTTCCCGCGATCACTGCACCCGAAAGAAAGGCGCCTGCCGACAGGGCATAGAGAAGCAGCAGGATCAGTATCGTGGGCGTGAACAAAATCTGCGAAGTGCCGGCGCGGAAGTATTGCTGACCGTGGCCGTGCTCTTCCACCATCAGCTTGACGCGAAGTTCGCCGAATATCGACAGGCCGGTGGCAAGGTCCCAGTCATCGAAATCGCTGCCGGGCGCGGTGTTCGCCCCATTGGCTAACAGGCGCTCCTGGATGGTCATCAGCACGGCTTCCGGGGCATGCCATTGCGGCGACCACACGGCCATTTCGCTGCCAAGCGGCAGGGGGAGCAGGCGGATTCGACCGCTGCTCCACGGGCCGAGCCGATAGCGGATGCGACCGATCAGGCGCATCAGCGGTTGTAGAAGATATAGCCAGAAGACAATCGCGCGAAGCTTGAAGGAGGAAGCGCGTTTGGGAGTTGCTGCGACGACGTTGAAGCGGGCCTTGCGCGCCCCGCGCCATGCCATTGCCAGGCTAATGCCAAAGGCGACCACGCCAAGTGCAAGAACGGCCAGAAGGGGCGCCCAGTCAAAGCCCAATGCGCCGATGGCCAGCAGCAGGCCAGTAATGAAATACCATTCGGGCATCAGCGGAAGCGATGTCATCACGCCGTCCGCTTGGCGATACACCGATTGGAACGGGGCCTGCCCCCAGGTGCCTTGGTAGATTCGCTGCCTCTCGGTCAGCGATTGCATCAGGCCGCGACCATAAAGGCGACCGTGCCACACCATGTGGCCCGAGCCATTATATTTCTGCGGCCATTTACGCGCGACCAACGACTCCGCCCGGGCATAGCCGCGTTGCTGCTTGAAGTAGGTTTTCAGCGAAGCGCGGCGGTGGTGCCAGACGACGGCAGTATGCGCGAATCCGATCGTGCCGCCATTGTCCATTATGCGCCAGCACGCGTCCACGTCGTCACCCGCGGTGCGGAACTGCGGGTCGAAACCGCCGATCGCCCGCAGCGCATCGGCCCGGAATGCCATATTGCAGCCGGGAACGTGTTCCGCCAACTCGTCATCCAGAAGGACCTGAACCGGTCCACCCGGCGCATTGGCGACGCATTCGGCCAGGTCTGGGTCTTCCGGCGGAGCGATGTTCGGCCCGCCGCAGGCCGCGTGGCCATTCTCGAACATCAGGGCCAGAAACTTCAGCCAGTGCGGATCGGGATAGGCATCGTCGTCGGTATAGACGATATATTCTCCCGTCGCGGCATCCATCCCGACATTGCGGGCTGCGGATAGCCCCATGTTTTCCTGCTCGATCAGGGTGACATCGAACTGTGCTGCAATCTTCCCGGTGTCGTCGGTAGAACCGTCATTGACCACGATGACTTCATAGTCCGGGTAGTCGACGCGCATCAGGTGGTCGAGGGTTTCTCCGATCAGGCGGGAGCCATTGTAGCTGCACACGACCACCGACATTTTTGGCCATGACCGCTCGCGCAGGGGTAGCTGGGCAAATGTCTGCCGCACGGCGGGGAGGGCGGGTTTCGGTATCCGGTCGCGGGTAACAAGGCCGAAGTCCCAGTCCGTGATCTCGGCGCCGCTGCGATACCATTCGTCGGTCCACGCGAATACGAATGTTCCGATCGCTCCGGCCTCGAAAACGGTCTCGATCTGGGCCGACAACGTCGACGCCTGCATCTGCGTGCCATTGCGCATGCTGTCCAGCCCGATCTCGGCCATCAGCAGAGGCTTTTCGCCGGCAAGGTTTTGAAGACGCGCAAGATAGGCCGTTAGCCGGTCATTGTCCTCAAGATAGACGTTGAAGGACACGAAATCGACGAAAGTCAGGTCGAGATATTCGGTCGTGGGAAAGTTTACATAGGTCAGCAAGGCATACTGGTCGACCGAGCGGACCACGCCCGCCAGCCGGCCTAGAAAATGCTCTATCTTCTTCGCCCCGTGCCAGCGCACGACGGTCGCCGGTATCTCATTCCCGATGGCATAAGCGAGGATTGCGGGATGGCCCACGATCTCGGACAGCTCACTCCTCAGACGGTCGCAGATGCGTTTCTCAGTGCCGCGATCGTTCAGAAACGCGATATGCTGTTCCCAAGGCATGCCGATCAGAACGCGCAATCCATGCATACGGGCAATGTCGAGCAGCCAGCGGGGCGGCACGATATAAACCCGCACGGAATTGATCCCGTTGGCCGCCATCGCCCTGAAATCGGCATCCACCCGATCCTGTGTGGGGAAATCGCCGGTTCTCAAGTTCTTTTCAAAGGTTCCGTAGGTGACGCCTTTGACGAAGAACTTGCGGGCATCCACATAAAGGAACTTGCCACGCACTTCTGGCCGGGGCGGACCCAGCGTGCTGGCTTCTGCCGGGATGGAAAGATTTGCATTCACTATGCACACCCCCCGGAAATCGGAATGTCCATGCCCGTTGCACGAACATCGCCCCGCAAACGCATCAGGAGCCATTGACGGCATCGTCGTATGTTCGTCTGACTCGATCCTTACCCTTTGCTTGCACCCCACCTTATCCTGAAAATTCTATGAGCTGGCGGGGCTGGTGCAATGCTCCTTTCGGGTATTCTTAATGCGCTGATTTAAAATCAATGTCGGCGGGACTCCTCGGAAATCTGCCGAATCGCATTTCTAGGGGGCATCGGGTGGAGGCAAGGTCAGAACCGGATCACAAAGCATCTGCTTGCTTAAACGCTGTCGCAGTCGTGAGGGTACAATACGGGGCACCTGCGCCGCTGCAAGCAGCGCGAATCAACGCAACTTGCTATTGCGAAGCCCTCTCATTACGGGGTGGGCATGCATGTACCGATCGAGCCCAATCTCCTCGTCAAGCTGGCGATGTTGCTGCGGACCAAGAGCGTCAGCGCAGCGGCGGAGGCGTTGGGCGTCAGCCAGCCGAGCGTCAGCCGCGCTCTGGCGCGTTTGCGGGACGAATTAAAGGATCCGCTGCTCGTTCGTCATGGCAATAGCATGGTGCTGACCCCGCGGTCGGAGGAATTGCTCGATCGGCTTGACCGGTGGCTGGTCCATACGGCCGATGTGATCCATCAGCAGAGTTTCGATCCAGGGACGCTGGAGCGCCGGTTCCAGATCGGCTCGACCGACTACGGCGTCTTGTCGGTCTTAAGGCCGGCGCTGGCGGAAATCCGCGAAGAGGCGCCGGGCGTATCGGTTCACATCGTGCCGCTGGACTGGTCGGCGCACAGCTCGCTGGCCGACGGTGCCGTCGATCTGGTCATTTCGGGGCTTGATAGCGACCCCGCGCAATTGCACCGCCATTTGCTTTTTTCCGACCGCTTTGCCTGCATGATGAAGCCGGAGCATCCGCTGTCCGGCGGGGCGGACGAACCCCTCACGCTCGACGAATATCTTGCCTTTCCGCATTTGGGCATGACGGTCAGCGACGCGCGGTTCGACCGGATCAACCAGCTGCTCGGTTGTCATTCGTCGCGGCGCAAACTCGCGCTTGTCGCTCCCTACTTCTCGCTCGCGCCAGAATTGGTGGAGGGGGATCTGCTTCTGACCCTGCCTGAACGGGCGGCGCGGCATTACGGGGCAATCCACGGAAACCCCTATCGCCTTGCTCCGCAAGAGTTGGGCGCGATGGAATACTGGCTCTTGTGGCACGAGCGGAGCCATCGCGATCCGGCTTCGCAATGGCTGCGCGAAAGGCTGGTCGAGGCCTGCGTTGTCGCTGAATAGGCGATATCCATATTTGAATCTTGCCCCGAATACTGCCTCCGAACATTAGGCTGCTGCAATTCAATCGCAATAGCATTTGTTTCGGGGGTTTCGTGTTCGCCAGATATGTCCTTTTCGCCGGTTCTGCCATGATGGGCACCAGCCTTTTCGCGCCCGTGGCGGCCGCAGCGGAGAATACCGTTGCCGAAAGCACGGGAAGCGACATCGTCGTCACCGCGACCAGCCGCGAACAGGAAGTCAAGGACGCGCCCGCATCGATCAGCGTGATCACGCGCGAGGATCTGGAGCGTCTGCCATACCGCGAGGTGACCGATGCCTTGCTTGAAATCCCCGGCGTCACCGTCACGCAGGGCGAACGCAACAGCCGCGATATCTCCATTCGCGGCATGGCCCCGCAATATACGCTGATCCTTGTCGACGGGAAGCGGCTGAGCGCGCGGGAATCGCGCACGAATGGCGGCAGTATCAGCGAAGGTGGTTTGCTTCCGCCGCTGGAATCGATCGAGCGGATCGAGGTGGTGCGCGGGCCGATGTCTTCGCTCTATGGCTCCGATGCGATGGGTGGGGTGGTCAATATCATCACCCGCGCCGTGGCAAGCGAATGGCGCGGATCGGTGCGGGTCAACGGCACGCTGCAGACCGATGATGATTTCGGCAATTACGGCGACGGCAATTTCTATGTCAGCGGGCCGCTGATCGGCGATGTGGTGGGCCTGCAGGTCAGCGGATCGCTTAACCGTCGCGCCGAGGATATGGTGATCGACGGCACGCCGCAGCGTGAGGATGAATCGCTGGGCGGCAAGCTGGGTTTCGATCTGGGGGCAGGTCACCGGCTGATCGTCGAAGGTGGTTATTACCGCCAGCAGACCCTGTCCACCGCAGGCAAATCGGTCGAAATCACCGAAGACGCGCCGATCGGCACCGAATCCACCATGACCGAAGAGCGCTGGGTCGCGTCGGTGAGCCACAGCGGAAAATGGGGCGCGGTCGGATCGGAATCCTATCTGCAATATGAGGATGCCACCCATATCGAGGGCGAGAAGCAGATCAAGAATATCGTCGGCCAGTCGATCTGGACCGTGCCTCTGCGGTCCAATGTGCTGACCCTGGGTGCATTTATCCGGAACGAGGATCTGACCGATCTGACCAGTAACCGGCTGTCGGGCTCTACTCGCACGGGTACGGCGCGGCTGAACTGGGCCCTGTTTGCCGAAAACGAATTGTCGGTCACCGACAATCTGAAGCTGACCGGCGGGCTGCGCATGGACGATGACGAGCTTTACGGCACGCATTGGACGCCGCGTATCTATGCGGTGTGGAACTTCACCGAACGCTTTACCCTGAAAGGCGGTTATTCGCAGGGCTTCCGCGCGCCGAACCTGCGCCAGACGCTGGAGGACTGGGGACAGACCAGCCGTGGCGGCACGATCTATGGCAATCCCGATCTGGAGGCCGAAACCTCGCGCACGGTGGAGGCATCGCTGCTGTTCGAAAGCGGGCCCGTTCAGGCCAGCCTGTCGGCCTATGACACGCGGTTCAACGACAAGATCACCCGCGTAACCTGTGAAGAGGCAGGGGCGTGGTGCGTGGACGAGCCGCTCAGCTCGCTTGGCCGCCCGCCGACGACCTATGTCAATGTCGACAAGGCCCGCGTGCGCGGCGTGGAGGCATCGGTCGAATTGCCGCTGCTGGCCACGCTGGATCTGGCGGTGACGGGCACGCTGACCGATTCCGAACAGCTTTCGGGCGCGAACGAGGGCGCGGCGCTGAACGATACGCCCAAGCAACAGGCCAGCGCATCGCTGAACTGGAAGCCGGGCAAGGCGTTCAGCGGCTATGTCCGTGCGATCTTCCGCGGCGAGGAAGCCGTGACCGAGGCGCAGATCAGCGGCGAGAATATCGTCGCATCGTCCTATACGACGGTCGATCTGGGCGCGTCCTATCGCCTGACACCCAGCCTGCAATTGCATGGCGGCGTGCAGAATGTCTTCAACAAGCAGCTTACCTATGACGAATATGCCTATCTGATCGATCCGGCACGCGTCTGGGTGGGTGTGACTGCCCGTTTCTGACAAAAGGTTCGATCATCGATGGCAAAGCCTGATGCGATGCGGCGGGGCGAAATCGTCTCGCGCACCATTCTTGGAATTTTCGGCAGCTATGCGCTGGCCAGCGCGTGCCTGCTGGCGGTCGTGCGGTTGTGGCCCGACGGCGGGCGCACCGCGACATCGCTTGGGGAAATGATCGGCTTTATCCTGTTTGGCGCGGCGGCAATCGCGGCCTTTTCCATGCGCAGCGCCACGCGGGCTTGGATGTTGATCGGTGGCGCTTCCGGGGTCCTGCTGGTGGCGGCCTTCGCCTTTGGCAAGGCCGGAGGCGGCGCATGAAGGGCGGTATCCGGCAAAGCAATAGCTGGCTACACGGCTGGGCCGGTCTGTTGCTCGGGTGGCTGATGTTCGCCATCTTTTTCACCGGCACTATCGCGTTCTTCCGGCAGGAAGTGACCATCTGGATGCAGCCCGAATTGCACCGCGCGGCACCGGTTTCTGCCGAACAGGCTGCACGGCTGGGGATGGAGCGGCTGAATGCCATTGCCCCCGATGCGTCGAAATGGGGTATCAACCTGCCAAGCGAGCGCAATCCTTCCCTGCGCATTTCATGGGAAAGCGAACGTCGCGGCGAAGGCGGTCGCGAGGGTACTGCAAACGGACGCAGCGAACGCGGCGAACCCGGCGGACGGACGGATCGCTCCGGATCGGGCCATAGAGGCGAAGGCGCTGTCCAGAATTCCGCAATTTCTGGCGCCGATGCCCAGATCAGGGCTGCAGCAGAGGAAGCCGCGCGTCGCGCCAATGCGCGCGGCGGCCGTCCGCGCGATCCGGGCCTGACTCTCGATCCGAAAACGGGCGAGGTACTGAATGCGCGTGAAACGGCTGGCGGCGATTTCCTGTATCGCTTCCACTACCAGCTTTACGCCATGCCGCGCGACTGGGGGCGCTGGATCGTCGGCCTAGCGACCTTTGCCATGTTCGTCGCGATCATCAGCGGTATCATCACCCATAAGAAGATATTCCGCGATTTCTTCACTTTTCGCGGCGCGAAAGGGCAGCGAAGCTGGCTCGACGGACATAATGCGATGGCAGTGCTGTCGCTGCCTTTCCACATCATGATCACCTTTTCGGGATTGTTGCTGCTGGGCGGAACGCTGCTGCCATGGGCGTCCGACGGGCGCGGCGGCCATGGGCGCGGTGACGATCACGGCGCAGTTGCAGCCGCGCCAGCGACGGGCTCGGGACAGTCCGGATGGCAGATCCCGATCGACCGGATTCTGGCAGAAGCACAGGCCGTATGGGGTGTTCCGGCGGGTCGCCTGTCCATCACGCGCGGCGGAGGTGAAGCGCAGAGCGTGGAACTGGCAATCCAGCGCAATGACAGCCTGTTGCTCAGGCCCGGCGGCGGGCCGGGGCGGGCCATGCAGTTCGATGCGCGCAGCGGCGCGATGACGGACCGCTCGGACGAGATGGCGGATAACGGAATAGTCGCTGCCGACCGTGTGATGAGCGCGCTTCATCTCGGCCGCTTTGCACCATGGGGCCTGCGCTGGCTCTATTTCGCGGCGGGCGTGATGGGCACCGTCATGGTGGGCACGGGGCTGGTGCTTTGGTCGGTGAAGCGTGCGGAGAAGCGGCGCGGGGCCGCTGGCCATTTCGGACACCGGCTGGTCGACGGGTTGAATATCGCCACCGTCGCGGGCCTGCCGCTGGCGACCGGTGCCTATTTCTGGGCCAACCGTCTGGTCGCCGCCGATGCGCCAGACCGCGTGGACACCGAGATTGCGGTATTCTTCGGCGTCTGGGCAGCGACACTGGTGCACGCGCTGGTCCGTCCCGCCCGCTCCGCATGGCAAGAGCAACTGGCGGTAGCGGGAGGTCTGTTCGTGACCCTGCCGCTGCTGAACCCGATGACGGGCGGTATGGGGCTGTCCGCTGCCGTGGGGCAGGGCAACTGGCTGGTCGCCGGGTTCGACCTGACGGCCCTGCTGTTCGGGGGCAGCCTGATCTATGCGCTGTTTCATCTTTGGCAAAAGCGGTCCCGGACGTCTGCCGCACGCCCGCCACGGGCCCGGCCTGTTGCCAGCGTTCCTGCGGAGTAAATGCCGATGCTGTTTCTGTCTGCGATCCTTATCTGCCTCGGTTTCCTCGCGCTCGCCCTCTCGCTGGACCGGCATTACCGCGATATGCTGGGCGGCAAGCTGCCTGCCGGTCGCCGCCTTGCGCTGCGGAGCGGCGGCTGGCTTCTTCTGGCACTGGGCCTGGTCACTTGCTGTCTGGCGCGCGGGGGCCAATTGGGGCCGGTCTGGTTCCTCGGCCTTGCCGCATTGGCAGCGCTGGTCGTGCTGGCCGTGATGAGTGTCGTGCCATCCTGGCGGCGGTCAGGCTGAAAAGCCCGTGATACGAGTTGCGTAAGACGGGTTCGCTGTTAGCTTCGCGGACTTTGGCAACCGGGGGTTGAATATGGCAATACGGATTTCGCGTGTTCTGGTGGCGGCGCTGCTGGCGTCTTCGGCATTGCCCGCTGCGGCGCAAACGCCCGATCGGGACCAGATCCTTGGCACTGTCGCGCAGCAGCACGATGCCACGGTTCAGGCCTTGCGCGACTGGATCGCCCTGCCGACCATCGCAGCGGAAAAGCGCAATACGCCCGAGGGTGCGGACTATATGAAAAAACTGGCGCTCGACGCCGGTTTCCAGCAGGCCAAGATCATCCCGACCGACGGGGTGCCGGCCGTTTTTGCAACGCTGGACGCGGGGGCCGATACCACGCTCGGCCTTTATTTCATGTATGACGTCAAACAGTTCGATCCCGCCGAATGGGATTCCCCGCCGCTGGAAGGGCAGATGGTCGAGCGCGAGGGCGAGGGTATGACCTTGGTCGGTCGCGGCGCGGTCAACCAGAAAGGTCCCGAAATGGCGTTTCTGGCCGCGATCAAGGCGATTCAGGCCAGCGGCAAGAAGCTTCCCGTCAACCTCGTCCTGGTGGCGGAGGGTGAGGAAGAGGTCGCCTCCACCCATTTCGACCAGGTCGTGGCCGTACCCGAAGTGCGCGATGCACTGGCCAAGACGATCGGCGTGTTCATCCCCTCTGCCGCGCAGAGCAAGGATGGCGGCGCGAATATCACGCTGGGCGCGAAGGGCGCGGTCGAATTCCAGCTGGTGGTGGGCGGAGAGACTTCGGACAAATATCCCAAGACCGACATTCATTCGTCGAACCATTCGCGCATCGAAAATCCGGCCTGGCGTCTGGTCAAGGCGCTCGACACGCTGGTCGCGGACGACGGCCATACGCCTGCCATCGACGGCTGGTTCGAAAATGTGCGTCCGCTGACCGACCGGCAGAAGCAGCTGATCGCCGAAGGGGCCGAGATGAACCCCGAGCAGCAGGAAAAGGACCTGCTGGGCATTGGCCGCTGGATCGACGATGAACCCTATATCACCAGCCTCGAGCGTTACTACTCGCAGCCGACCGTCAATATTCAGGGTCTGATCGCGGGTTATACCGGCACGGGCGGCAAGACCGTTCTGCCGGGACGGGCAGAGGCCAAGCTGGAATTCCGGCTGGTCCCCGCCATGACCAAGGACGAGGCTGTCACCAAGCTGAAGGCGCATCTGGACAAGCGCGGGTTCGACGATGTGCAGGTGACGGTTTCGGGCGGCTATGGCCCGAACGAAACGGACGAGGACAGCGTGCTGATCCGCGCGCAGAAGACCTTGTTCGAACGCAGCGGCATTCCCTACTCCATCCGTCCGCGCAATGCGGGCAGCTGGCCGGGCGTGATCTTTAACGGACCGCCGCTGAACCTGCCGGCCTCCCAATTCGGGCTGAGCCGCGGGGGCGGGGCACATGCGCCGAACGAATGGTTCCTGATCAGCAGCGCCAATCCCAAGGTCAACGGCCTTGACGAAGCAGTGATGGCCTATGTCGACTATCTCTATGTCGTGAGCGAGGAGGCAGCCAAGGGCGAGTGATCTGATCGTCCGGCACCGGCCGGTTGGCCTGCGCATGGACGGGCGGCCGACCGCGGCGGTTTCGGGCCTCAAATTCTATCCCCTATGCCCGCCCTGGGGCGGCAGGATGGGGGTGACTGCGATCTATCAAGCCGACAGCGCGATCAGCATCGATAGCTGACTGCCTTGGCAGGTTGAACGCACTCTCCTTAAACAGGGCTTATGAATACGGCGCAGTAATCCATGATAAAGGCGCTAGACCCAAATTAACCATGTTTCGAATTGCTGCAATGCGAAGATCCTTTGGCTGATCTTTAAATCGAGAGTAGCGAAATGGGACGCATTCCAGTCTCTGTTTTATTCTGGAGTGCGTTTTTCGTATCTCATCCTCCGGGGTAAATTCCATCGACCGTTCAGAACTGACGGTGCGTGGGCGCTTTCTACGGGTGCCGACCGATGGGTTCTTTGGAGGGGGCAGGCCGATGCGGCCGAAATCGGTTATAATGTTGGCGGAAAATGAAAGGCGGGGGGCTGCCTTTCCTGTGCAAGGCAAACGTCGCCGTGCGACGGCAAGCGCAAAGGGTTCAAATGCGCATCGCGAACGGCTTGTTGCGCCGCAAGACGGGTTGATTGGCCGATTCCGCGCTGTGGTGCAGGAAAACCGCAACCGGATCGCCGCAAGCTGCGGCCATCTGGAACTCAGCTATGCAGCGCTGGACGATCTCTCGAACCGGCTGGCCAATCGCCTGCTGCGCGAGGGTGTGGGGCACGGCGCGCTGGTCGGGCTGCATGTCGGGCGCGATCTCGATATTCTGGTTGGCATTCTGGGCATTCTCAAGGCTGGCGCTGCCTATCTGCCGATGGACCCTGTCTATCCGGCCGACCGCATCGCCTTTATGGCCGAAGACGCGGGCGTGGCAATCATCGTGACCAGCGCTTCTCTGGCCGGCAACCTGCACGACAGCGGCGCGCGTCTGGTCGATATCGCCGATTGCAGCACAGAGGCTGGCACCGATCCGCAGATCGCGTGCAGGGGCAACGATCCGGCCTATGTGATCTATACCTCCGGCTCCACCGGCAAGCCCAAGGGCGTGACGGTCAGCCATCATAACGTCCTGCGCCTGTTCGATTCGACCGCGCACTGGTTCGGATTCGACGACAGCGATGTATGGACGCTGTTCCATTCCTATTCCTTCGACTTTTCCGTCTGGGAGATTTGGGGCGCGCTGCTGTATGGCGGCCGCGTCGTGGTGGTGCCCGCCGAAACAAGCCGGTCCACCGAAAGCTTCCGCCGCCTTGTGCTGGACGAAGGGGTAACGGTGCTGAACCAGACCCCCTCGGCCTTCCGCCGCTTCATTCAGGCCGATCAGGCGGAAAAACCCGCATGTTACGCGCTGCGCCACGTGATTTTCGGCGGCGAAGCGCTGGAGTTCCAGTCGCTGCGCCCATGGTTCGAACGCTATGGCGACGAAGCCCCGCGCCTTATCAATATGTACGGCATTACCGAGACGACCGTGCATGTCACATACCGCCCGGTCTCCATGCGCGATCTGGACGCAGGACGCGGCAGCATCATCGGAGAGCCGATCCCCGACCTGACCATGCACATTCTGGACGAGGGGATGCAGCCGTCCCCCACCGGCGTGTGCGGCGAAATCTATGTCGGCGGCGCGGGGGTGGCGTCGGGCTATCTCAACCGCCCCGAACTGACGGCAGAACGGTTCCTGCCCGATCCCTTTTCCGAAGTGGCGGGCGCGCGGCTGTATCGCACGGGCGACCTTGCCCTGCGGAACGAGGAGGGCGAGGTCGAATATCTGGGCCGCGCCGATCATCAGGTGAAAATCCGCGGCTTCCGCATCGAACTGGGCGAGATCGAAGCGCAGATTGCCGCCGATCCGGCCATTGCCAATGTCGCGGTGATTGCCCGTCCCGATTGCGCGGGCGAGCAGCGGATTGTGGCCTATCTCGTCACGGACGAGGCGATGGATGCACTGGTTCCGCGCCTGCGTGCAAATTTGCGTGCGGGTCTGCCCGACTACATGGTCCCGTCGCATTTCGTGCCGATGGACCAGTTGCCACTGACCGAGAACGGGAAGCTCGACCGGGCGAAACTGCCCGAACCGGGTGAGGCGCAGGCCAGCGCTGCTTTTGTCGCGCCAGAAGGGCCGCGGCAGGAACTGATCGCGGGTATCTGGCGCGATGTGCTGCGCGTGGACCGCGTGGGCGCACAGGACGATTTCTTCGAACTGGGCGGTTACTCGCTGCTGGTGATCGAGGTGCTGCAACGCCTGCGCGCCGCAGGGCTGACCCTGTCGGCAGGGGATATCTTTCTAAACCCGACTGTCGCGGCCATGGCGGAAATGGCGACGGTCTATGTGCCCGAGGGTTTCTCGGGCCACAGCCGCATCCCTGCCAACTGCCCGTCGATCCGGCCCGATATGCTGGACCTTGTCGATCTGTCGGCAGGGGAAATCGCGACGATCGAACGCACGATACCGGGCGGCGCGGCGAATATTCAGGATATCTATCCGCTGACCCCGCTGCAGGAAGGCATCCTTTATCACCATCGTGTGACGGCCAAGGGCGATCCCTATCTGGTCACCACGCTGATGGCGGCGACTTCGCGCGAACAGGTGATGCGATATGCCGCGGCGATGCAGGCCGTGGTGGACCGGCATGACATTTTGCGCAGCGCCTTTCTGGGCGAAGGGTTGCACGTGCCGGTGCAGGTGGTGTGCCGCCAGGCGCAGGTTCCGGTGGAGGAACTCGCGCTCGATCCCGCGGGCGGCGACATTGCAGCGCAATTGCTGGCGCGGTTCGATATGCGCCGCCATCGCCTGCTCGTCGACCGCGCGCCCACCATTCGCCTGTTTTATGCGCATGACAAGGCAAACGACCGCTGGCTGATCCTGCGTTCGCATCACCACCTGATAGAGGACCACACCACCGACGAGTTGATGAGCGGCGAGATCATCGCGCTGATGGCCGATCAGGGGGCGTCACTGCCCGAACCTCTGCCGTTCAGGCATTTCGTGGCGCATACGAAGGAAAAGGCGCAAAGCGATGTTTCGCGTGCATATTTCCGCGAAACTCTGGGCGATGTGGACGAGCCGACGATCGGCTTTGCGCTGGGCGAAACCGCATCTGACGCCGGGATCGATGAGGCGCGGCTGCGGCTGGGCGGCGGATTGGCGGCACGATTGCGCAGCCTCGCCAAAGGCAGGGGCGTCAGCGTCGCCAGCCTGTTCCACCTTGCATGGGGTATCGTGCTCGCACGCAGTTCGGGGCGGGAGGATGTGACATTCGGCACGGTTCTGTTCGGCCGGATGCAAGCGGGCGAGAATGCGCGCAATATTTTCGGTCCGATGATCAACACGCTGCCTGTACGCCTGCGGCTGGGCGACCGGCCGGTCGGCGATGCGCTGTCGGACATGCATGGCGCATTGGCAGGCCTGTTGCGGCATGAACATGCGGCGCTGTCGATGGCGCAGAATTGCACCGGCCTTGGTGCGGGCGCGCCGCTGTTCAACGCGCTCATCAATTTCCGCCATGTGCAGATCAGGGGTGACGAGGCGCATACGGGCGTTCACGCCATGGGGGCCGCCATTGCGCAAATGGGCCTTGAACTTCTGGCGTTTGAAGAACGTACCAATTTCGCGCTGGAATTGTCGGTCGACGATCTGGGTGATGATTTTATGCTGGAGGCACAGGCCCGCGCGCCCGTCGCCCCCGCCGATTTGTGTGCGAGTGTAGAGGCGGTGCTGACCAGCCTTGCCGATTTGCTGGAAGGCGAGAATGCGGCATCGCTGAACGCCGTCGAGCATTTGTCGGACGGCGAACGTACACGCCTGTTGCATCGATTCAACGATACGCGGGTTGATTATGGCACGCCCGAGCGTCTGCATGCCGCATTCGAGGCGCAGGCCGCGCGCTCGCCCGACGCGATAGCGCTGGATTTCGAGGGCAAGACGCTCAGCTATGGCGAACTGGACCGGCGGGCGAACCGGCTGGCCCATGTCTTGCGCCGTTCGGGCGTCGGGCCCGATGTGCTGGTGGGGATTTGTGCCGATCGCAGCCTTGAGATGGTCGTTGCGATCTATGCCGTGCTGAAGGCGGGCGGGGCCTATGCGCCGCTCGACCCTGCGCTGCCGTCGGCGCGTCTGGCCGATATGCTGGACGATGCCGCCCCGCGCGTGGTGCTGTGCCAGCCGCATCTGCGCGATGGCCTGCCCGCATTCACGGGTGCCGTCATCGAACTGGAACCCGATGGCGCCGGGCTTGAGAGCGAGGCTGATACGCGCCCGGAGGTCGAAAACGCGCCCGGCGACCTTGCCTATGTCATCTTTACCTCTGGATCGACGGGACGGCCCAAGGCGGCGATGAACGAACATCGCGGTATCGTGAACCGGCTGAACTGGATGCAGGCCGAATACGGGCTGACTGCGGGTGATCGCGTGTTGCAGAAAACACCGTTCAGCTTCGACGTTTCGGTCTGGGAATTCTTCTGGCCGCTGATGGTGGGCGCGCGTCTGGTGATTGCGCGGCCCGAAGGGCATCGCGACAGCGCCTATCTGGCCGACCTTATCCGTCAGAGCGGCATTACAACGCTGCATTTCGTGCCCTCGATGCTGCGCGTTTTCCTGGAGGAGCCGGCGGCAGACGAATGCACGTCGATCCGACGCGTGATCTGCAGCGGCGAGGCGTTGAGCCATGATCTGCAACAGGCTTTCTTCGCCCGCTTCGCCGATGCCGACCTTCACAACCTTTATGGCCCGACCGAGGCTGCGGTCGATGTGACGCATTGGACCTGTCAGCGTGGCGGCGAAAGGACGGTCGTGCCGATCGGCCGGCCGGTCGCCAATACGGCGATCCACATCCTCGACGATCACATGCGCCCCGTGGCGCATGGCGCTGTCGGCCATATCCACATTGGCGGCGTACAGGTCGGGCGCGGCTATCTGAACCGGCCCGAACTGACGGCGGAACGTTTTGTCGCTGATCCGTTCGCAGACGGCGAAGGCGCGCGACTGTACAAAACCGGCGATATCGGCCGCTATCTTCCCGATGGCGCGATCGAATATCTGGGCCGCAGCGATTTTCAGGTGAAAATCCGCGGCCAGCGCATCGAACTGGGGGAGATCGAGGCGCGGCTGGAAACGCTTTCGGGCGTCTCGCAATGCGTGGTGATCGCGCGCGAAGATGCGATGCAGGGCGCGCAGCTGGTCGCCTATGTGGTGGCAGAGGGCGGGGTTCCCGATGTCGCGCAGTGGCAGGCGGATCTGGCGAACAGCCTGCCTGCCTATATGGTGCCTGCGATTTTCATGCCGCTCGACGCGCTGCCGTTGACGCCCAGCGGCAAGATCGACCGCAAGGCGCTGCCCGATCCATTGCCTGCGCAGAGCAGCCGCAACCACGCGCCCCCGCGTAACGAGATCGAGGTCGCGATGGCAATGATCTGGCAAGACATGCTGGGCATTGCGCAAGTGGGGATCGACGACGATTTCTTCGCATTGGGCGGCCATTCGCTGCTCGCCCTGCAAATGCTGGTACGTGTGGAGCAGCAAATGGGCTTACGCTTCCCGGTCCGGTCGGTTGTAGAGGGGCGGACGATCCGCAAGATCGCCGAACGCCTGCCAGTCGGCGGCGCGGCGGATTTGCCCGACGGGCTGGTCCGCCTGCGCGGCAGTCCGGGGCAGCAAGCGATATTCTGCATTCCCGGCGCGGGCGGGGTTGCACTGCAGTTCGAAAATATGGCCCAAAAACTGGGCGATGACCGTGCGGTCTATGCGTTTGAATTGCACGATCTGGACTTTGGCAAAACCCGCTGGCCCACGATGCAGGATTATGCCGAAATCGTCGCGGATATGATGCAGCGCCTGCAGCCCGATGGGCCGTTCACGATAATCGGCTTTTCGTCCGGGGGTAATCTGGCGGTAGAAGTGGCGGCAGTGCTGGAACGGCTGGGTCAGACGGTAGAGACCTTGTGGGTGGTCGATGCCTATGCGCCCGGCACAATGTATCTGACCAGCCAGCGTGCCCGCTGGCGCAGTCATTTCGACGAGATTGCCAGCCTGCCCCTGCGTAAGGTGCCAGGCCATTTGCAGTTTCGCGCCCGCCGTATGTTCGGCTATCTGCCGACACGCCGGAAGGGAGAGTCCGAGCTGGAATACCGGCTGCGTCTGGCCGAGGATCGGGCGGAAAAGGCGCAGAAATCCTATGTTTCCAGCGATATTGCGGCAACCATTCACTGGACCCGCGCCAGCGGCACGATTGCCGAGAACTTCTGGGCAACCTTCGTCGATCCCACCGGCACCGGCGGCTGGAGCAATCATTGCGCGGGGGTGGAAGTCTATCACTTCGATTGCGGCCATCATGCCCTGCTGCACGATCCGCAACTTACGCGATTGACCGATTACATCGTTCGCAGCCTGCAGGGCAACGGGGCCGGAACGCTAAAGTGCGATGGCGGTCAGGACGTGGCCGTCAAGCATGCACCAGCGACCGTAGAAACGCTGGCCTGTCGCACCGATGGACGGAACATCCGACTGGATCTGAACTGAAAACCGCCCCTCCGCCAGTTCCACAGCGACTTCGCAATAGTCGACGAAACGGCGGCTGATCGGGAACTGCGCCTTGTAGAAAGCCTCTTTGGCCGAGAAGATCGCCGTGGCGGCGATGGCGCGATCTTGCGAGGGGAGGGCGGCGCGTTCGGCCGGTGTCAGCACGATGGCATGCATGGTTTCGGTGACGCTGCCGACGGGTTCGATGTCGATCCCCAGTGCCCGCACTGCGCCATTGCGCAGGGCGACGGCCATGGCGATCCCGGCGCTATGGGTGATGCTTCCGGTCACGCCATTCGGCCAAAGCGGCATGCCCATCTCGCCTGCGGGGATCGGACCGGCCTGAAGGCCCAGTTGGTCAAGGCAGCTATGGGCGCAGGCCCGCCCCGCCGCGAATTCGTCGCGCCGCTTGGCCACAGATTGCGCGATGGCGGCTTCTTCGGCGGGCCATAATCGGGCTCCGGCCAGCGGTATCGCACACCGCATGGCGGCCACCGGCACGGTAAACATCGCGGCTAAAATGTCGCACGGCATTACTGCGGTGGAAACTGGGCGGTTCATGCCGTTGCTTTAGCGCATAGTCCGCTGCGGCACATGCCATACCGGTCGAGGCCGGTCAGCCTTTGAACCCCTTGGCGCGATAGATTTCCTGCCCGCGGCGGAACACGACAAGCTTTTGCAGGGTGACGGGGTGAAAGAATGCCTCGATCGCCTGACCCTGCTCGGTGCGGGCATAGACTTCATAGCAGTCCCCCTCTACCTGAACCTTCAGGATTTCCCAGCCTTCCAGCCATGCCTCTTTCTTCAGTCTGTTTTCGGGCTGCCACTTGTCCTTGGGGCCGCCGCCGCAGACGACATCGCCATCGGCCAGCGCGGGAGTGGCTATGCCGAGGCCAAGCACGGACGCGGCGGCAAGGGCGAGATACTGGCGGGTGCGTTTCATACGGCGGACCTTTCTATCGGTGTCTTGCGGCTACGCGCGATCAGGCGCAACAGCCACGCTGCGATAAGCGGGGCGAGGTGAATGATGGCTGGCTGCCATGCCCAATCGAGCAGCAGCCAGTGGACCAGCGCCAGTGTGAAGGCGGGATAGACGAACATCTGCACCTGCTTCCACCGCCGTTTCAGCGCGCGCATCGCGGCGTTGAAACTGATCGCGGCAGGCACAGACATCAGCGCCAGCGCCAGCCATCCGGTCCAGATCGCGGGCAGAGTCAGCTCGTCCACAATGGCGGACAGCATGCGCATATCAGCCACATAGATCGCCAGATGGAGCAGACCGTAAAGGAATGCCGCCACACCCAGATTGCGCCGGACCGCCAGCCAAGCACGGAAAAAGCGGTTGAGGCCGAAGAATTCCGCCAATGGTCCGGGCAACATGGCGGCGACCATCAGCCGCACCGATAACTCGCCGCTGGGATGCAGCAGGTCCATGGCCAGCACCCGCCCGCTGAGCAGGTCGTAGGTCATCAACGCGGCGGGCAGTGCCAGCACGGCCCACAACAGCAATCGTTTGCCCCGCATCACGGTTTGGCCCAGCGGCGCAGCAGGTTGTGATAGACATGGATCAGCCGGTCGATATCGGGATCGTCCTTGGCCTTGCCGACAGAGAGCGATTGGACCGACTGGTCGAGATCGAACAGCAATTCGCGCGCGGCAGTGTCTGCCACGGCGCTTTGGATCCATGTGATGGCGCAAATGCGCTGCCCGCGTGTGACGGGCGTGACCTGATGCAGGCTTGAGCTGGGATAAAGTACCATATCGCCTGCCGCCAGCTTTACCGCCTGCGCGCCGAAAGCCTGTTCGATCAGCAATTCGCCGCCGTCGTAATCCTTGGGATCGGACAGGAACAGCGTGGCCGAAAGATCGCTGCGCAGCGTAAGGTTTGCTTCTGGCAGGCGCATCAGTGCGGCGTCCGAATGGGTGCCGTAATGGCCGCCGTCCTGATACAGGTTGAAGACCGGCGGCCAGATCACTTCTGCCAGAGAGGCCGAGACGAACAGGGGATGATGCCCCAGACGGCGCAGGATTTCCGCGCCCAGTTCGCGCGCGGTTTCGTCCTGCCGGCCCAGCTGTAAATTCTGTTTGACGGCGATCGATCGCGTGCCTGCCGAAGCGGCGCCGTCCGCCCAGTCCGCATCGTATAGGCGGGCGCGGAAATGCCGGACTTCGTCGGCGGTCAGCAGGTTTTCGATTACGGTCAGCATAGGCTGTGCCTAACCCATTCAGGGCAAAAGCGGGAGGCGGAACGAACCGCCCCCCGCCAATTGCATCAGTAACGCAGGTTCAGCGTGCCCACGATCTGCCGCGCATCGCCCTTGTACAGGAACGCGCCGCTGCGATAGGCCGCCGTATAGTAATCCTCGTTAGTGAGGTTGTTGACGTTCAGGCGGAAATCCATGTTCCGGTTGAACTTGTACTCGGCAAACAGGTCGCCCACCGTATAGGCCGGAACCGGCTGGCTGTAATAGGTGCTGCCGTCTTCACGCGTGCCAAAGCCGGGCGCCGTATCGGGCTGGCCGGCATAGCGCTTGCTCTTGTGCTTCACCGCAAAGCCCAGTGCGAAATCGCCGATCTGGTACCGCGTCTGGAACTGCGCCTGGAAGTCGGCAAAGTTCGACAGGGTCAGGCCGACGCTGTCCGGATTGCTGGCGGATTCGCGCACTTCGGCATCCATCAGTGTCACGCCGCCCTGCATCGACCATTCGGGCGTGATATTGCCTGCAAGGCCCAGCTCCACGCCGCGCACGCGGTTCTTGCCGGTGTTGCCGGTGCCGGTGGGTTCATACCCGCCGCCCGATGCCTCGAACACATCGCTCTTGGTGATCTGGAACACCGCGGCGGTCAGCAGGAACTTGTCGTCGAACAGGTTGAACTTGGTGCCAAGCTCAAGATTCACGGAGCGTTCCGGCTTGCCCATGCCGATCTGCCCGTCGAGCACGATACAGCCGCCATAGCCCGCATTGGTGCCAACGTCGGATTCGCCGCAGTTCACATCGGCGGCCGTTGCGGCAGAGGCATAGATCATGCCGTCTTCGAACAGCTGATAGGTCACGCCCAGATGGCCGTTCCAGAAATCGTCGCTGTAATCATAGCCGGATTCGACCAGATCGCTGCCCTGCAGGCCCAGATCGAAGCTGAAGTGATCGTAACGCACGCCGCCGAACAGGGTCAGCGCGGTGGTCAGGTCGATCGTGTCCATGACATAGGCCGAGATGGTTTCCATCTGCCAGTCCTGGTCCCAGCGGTCCTTGGTAATGTCGCGGCCCAGCAGGGTATTGATGCCGTTCACGACCTGCCCGTCGGGACCGATGCCGCACCAGCTGGGGTTGGTGCCGCCGCGACCCGACACGACGCAATTGGTCGCGCCATTGTTCTGTACGTCGTAAACGCCGTTCAGCACGCGCTGGTCGGTATATTCGATACCGATGATCAGATCGTTATGACCGCCCAGCATCTCGCTTTCGATCAGCAGGTTGGCCTGGTTCGCGAAATAGTCGACTTCCTGCCAGCCCTGATGGGTCGAGAAGGAAATCGTATCGTATTCGCCATTGGGATCGGTCGCATCGGTGGTCGTGCCGCGCGCGCCGGTGACGACATAGCCATTGTCCGACATGCCGTAACGCATGCGGTTGCTGAGCGTCATATTATCGGCAATCCGCCAGTCCAGACGGCCGGTGAACACATCGACATCGGATTTCTGGAAATCCTGGCTCTGCGCATAGACCGGCGTTTCGACAGGCTTGCGATCGCCGGTGCTGGCATCGCCGTCGAGGTAATCGCCAAGGTCGGCATTATCCTCGGCGCGCAGGCCGTAATAGTCGAGCGTCAGGGCAAAATCCTGCGACGGGGAATAGGTTCCCGAAACGGCAAGGCCCAGACGTTCGCGGTCGGTGGGGCCGCGATCGGGGATTTCGGTATAGCCGTAAAGCGCGTTGGCGCGCACCGCGATGGTGTCGCTGGCGACGATGTTCGCGTCGAGCGTGGTGCGGACAAAGCGGTCGCTACCGATGCCGGCGCTCGCCTTGATGAAATCGTAATCGGTGGTCGCCTGCTTGGTGATCAGGTTTACCGCGCCGCCCGCCGTGCCGCGGCCTGCGAAGGTCGAATTGGGACCCTTGGAAATCTCGACCTGATCGACGGCAAAGCTTTCGCGGGTCGTCATGCCGGGATCGCGCAGGCCATCGACGAACACGTCACTGCGCGCTTCCTGACCGCGGATGATATAGCGGTCGCCGAACGCATTGCCGTTCTCACCCGTGGCGACGGTCACACCGGGCTGCGCGTCGAGGATGCGGGCAAGGTCGGTATAGCCCGAATCCTCGATCTGTTCCTCGGTCAGCACCGAGATGGTGTTCGGGAGTTCGGCGATGGGACGCGTCAGGCGGAAATCGCCCGAGGTGCGCGCCTTGTAGGGAGCGCCAGGTTCGGCATTGGGGTTCACATCGGCGGTCGCATCCTCGATCCGCAGCGTGTCGAGCACGACTTCGTCATCCTCGACGCTCTGGGCATAGGCGGGGCTGGCGATCATCGCGGCCGACAGGCCGACGACTGCGGCGCCATCGCGCCCCAGACGGCGCAGGCTTACGGGGCGCTTCACGCCCTTGTTGAGGTTCCTCATGCGATTATTTCCTCTGTTTTCAGGCTGTTCTGAGCGAGTATTCGATGGGCAGCGAAATGGTGACGCTGTCCTTCGTCATGCTTCGGGGGAAGCGGGGCAGGGGCGCGACGCGCTGCATCAGGTCGAGTGTCGCCTGATCGAGCAATTCGTGCCCACTGGTCTTGCGGATCGAGACGCCTGACACGCTGCCGTCGCGCGCGACGGTAAAGCGGACGGTGACAATGCCTTGCTGCATCGCCTTCTTCGCCTCGGTCGGATATTTTTTCTTGCGGTTCAGATGCGCGGACAGCAGCGAATAATAATCCGTCTCCGCAGCCTTGGCGCGCGGGTTGTCGCCGGGGGAATCGGGTGCGCCTTTGGCCACAGCCGCAGGGGCGGCGCGTTCGGCGGGGGCCGATGCCGCGACGGGCGCGGCGGCGGTCTGGACGGGCTGTTTCACGGGACGCGGCGGCGCGGGTCGTGCAGGCACGGCGGGCGGCGGCAGGTTCACGGCCTGTTCGGGCGCGGGCGCGCGGGTCGGCGGAATATCCACCGGTTGCGGCTGCGGTTGGGCCTGTTCGGCCTGCTGCGGTTCGCGCTCTGCCGCTGCCGCGGGGGCGGCTGCCGCCTCGGCCGCGGTTTCGATGCCTTCGGGCGGAAGCTCGACGATCATCACCGGTTCCGGCTCGGCACGATCGCTGTTCTGCGCGACGAGCCCCACGACCAGCGCGATCGCCGCGCCATGCGCCGCCAGCGCAACCGCGCCCGCCATCGCCCAATGGCGCGTAGTATCGGGCATCGTGGCCATGGGGGCGGCTGCCGTGCTCATTGCGCCTGCGCCGTCTCCGCGCCCACCAGCGCCACGCGCAGATAGCCTGCCGAACGCAAGGCGTTCATCGCCTGCATGATCGTGTCATAGGTGATGGACTTGTCCGCGCGCAGGAAGATGCGCTGTTCGGGATCGGACCCCGCCGCATCGGCAATCGCCGCGCCCAGATCCTGCGTTCTGACTATCCGGTCGTTCACCGTCATCTGTCCGTCCGCCTGTATCGACAGATACACCGGCTGGTCGGGCCGCGGGGCAGGGGCCGCGTTAGAGGTCGGCAGATCGACCCTGGTATCGACCGTTGCCAGCGGTGCGGCGACCATGAAGATGATCAGCAGCACCAGCATGACGTCGATGAACGGCGTCACGTTGATTTCGTGCGCGACCGCAAGGTCTTCGCTGTCAGAGGCAAGGCGAAGCGCCATGGCGATCAGCCCTGTGCCGCGCGCAGCGTGTCGCGGCTGAGATCGCGCGAGACAAGGCGCAGCAGCGCGGCGGCGCTGTCGCTGACGATGGCGCGATGGGCTGCGATCTGGCGGGCGAAATGGTTATAGATGACGACGGCGGGAATGGCCGCGACCAGCCCCAGCGCGGTCGCCAGCAGCGCCTCGGCAATACCGGGGGCGACGACCGCCAGATTGGTCGTCTGCTTTTCGGCAATGCCGATAAAGGCGTTCATAATGCCCCAGACGGTCCCGAACAGGCCGACGAAGGGGGCGGTTGCGCCGATAGTGGCCAGAATGGTCACGCCCTGCGTCATCTTGCGCGCCAGCAATGCCTCATGCCGGTCAAAGCGCGAGATGATGCGTTCTTTCAGCCCCTCGCGGTCATCCAGTGCATCGGCGGATTGCGTCAGCTCCTCGCGCGTCAGCCGGACCAGCGGCGAGTTTTCGGCAGCGGCAGGCAGATCGGCAAGCGAGCGGGCGGAAGCGAACATATCGCGCAGCCCGTCGGCATCGCGGCCCGCCTTGCGCAATTCGATATGTTTGGCGAAGAACACGGTCCATGTGACGACCGAGGCGACGATCAACCCGATCATCACCAGCTTTACCACCCAGTCGGCCTGCGCGAACATCGAACCGACCGAAAGGTCGGTCGGCACTTCCGCCGCGGGATTGGCCCACGCCGGAGACGTCACACATAGCAGCCCCACGGCTGCCCCCCATGGGATCAGCTTACGCATTCTTGAAATTCCACCCTCTATTGCGAGTCATCCGCAACTTGCGAGCGTCCATTACACCGGCGCAGCGCTATTGCAACTGATTTTCATTGTTTGCGTGGCGTGGGTCGGGCATAATCCCACAGGCAATTATCGGTACGCCTTCGACAATCGCGCGCGGCGCTTCTAGATTGGCGGGCATGGGCGATTCACCCGATATTTTTGGCGCTGAACCGGAAGGTGAAAGCGAAGCGCAACCGACGTCAGCGGAACTGGAAGCGGCGGGGCAGAACGCCCTGTTCGGCGCGCCTGTCGTTGCACAGGGCGAACCCTCACCAGATAGCCAAACCGACAGCCGGTCCGTCGCACCTTCCACCACCGCGCCCGTCACTGCGCCTGCGCAGCCCTATCGCGTGCTGGCACGTAAATATCGTCCGCAGACCTTCGGGCAGCTGATCGGTCAGGACGCGATGGTCCAGACGCTGGCCAATGCGATCAAGCGCGACCGGCTTGCCCATGCGTTCCTGATGACCGGCGTGCGCGGGGTGGGCAAGACATCGACCGCGCGGCTGATCGCCAAGGCGCTGAACTGCATCGGCCCGGACGGCACCGGCGGCCCCACCATCGACCCTTGCGGCGTGTGCGAACCCTGCCGCGCCATTGCCGAGGGACGCCATATCGACGTGATCGAGATGGACGCCGCAAGCCACACCGGCGTCGACGACGTGCGCGAGATTATCGAGGCGGTGCGCTATGCCGCCGTCTCTGCCCGCTATAAAATCTACATCATCGACGAGGTTCACATGCTGTCGCGCAATGCGTTCAACGCATTGCTCAAGACGCTGGAGGAGCCGCCCGCCCATGTGAAATTCCTGTTCGCCACGACCGAGGTGGACAAGCTGCCCGTGACTGTCCTGTCGCGCTGTCAGCGGTTCGACCTGCGCCGCATTACCGCGCCCATGCTGAAAGACCATTTCGCATGGGTCTGCCGTGAAGAAAGCGTGGAGGCCGAGGACGAGGCGCTGGCCATGGTCGCAGGCGCGGCCGAAGGGTCGGTGCGCGACGGGCTTTCCATTCTGGATCAGGCCATCGCCCATGCTGATATGGCGACAGAGGGTGACGGGACGCTCGTCACCGCAGGTCAGGTGCGAGAGATGCTCGGCCTTGCCGACAAGGGCGTGCAGCGCCGCCTGCTGACTGCTCTGCTGGCGGGTGACGGGGCGGATATGCTGTCGGTCATCGACAACCAATATGCGCTGGGGGTCGAACCGCTGGCGTTGATGCGGGCACAGATGGATCTGGTGCACCGGATCACCCTGTTCCAGCTCGGTAGCAGGGGCGGCAAGGGTTCAGAGCCTGACGCCCCTACGGCCGAGGAGCGCGAGGCCATCGCGCAATGGGCGGAGAAACTGCGTCCCGCGCAATTGCACCGTCTGTGGCAATTGCTGCTGAAAGGCCATGACGAGGTGCGGACGGCGCCCGATCCGCTGGTCGCGGTGCAAATGGCGTTGCTGCGCGTGATGCATGCCGCCGACATGCCCGATCCGGGCGAACTGGCGCGCAGGCTGGACGATATCGCCTCGCGCCCTGCCGCCGCGGGGCCGGCGGCCGACGGGCAGGGCGGGCCAACTGCCCAGGCTCCTGCTGCACGGCTGGATTGGGAAACGCTGGTCGAAAGCGTCGAGAATGCGGGCGCGCTGCGCATCGGGCAGATCATGCGCGATTATGTACGTGTGGTCGAACTTGCGCAGGGACGGCTGCGCTACCATCTCTCTCCCGAATATAAGGGCGATGCCGGACCCGACTTGCGCGACGGGCTGATGCAGGCCACGGGCGACCGCTGGCAGGTCGAACTGGCCGACGCGGGCGAGGATGGCACCCCCTCGCTGGGCGAAGCCGCCAAGGCACGGGCCGAGGCGGAGACGCGCGGCATTCACGAATCTCCGCTGGTAAAGGCTGCACTGGCTGCCTTTCCGAACGCGAAACTGCTCGAACACGGGCGCATGGACAATGGTGGCACGGCGGACGAAGCTCCGAGCTACCGGCAGGCATAAGGATCGAAGTGATGAAATCGATGGAAGAAATGTTCCAGGCCGCACAACAGGCCGCGCAGAACATCCAGAAGCAGATGAACGAGGCGCAGGCCACGCTCGACGCGATCGAGGTGGAAGGCGTATCGGGCGGCGGGCTGGTCAAGATTCGCTGCACCGCCAAGGGTCGCATTCTGGGCGTTTCCATCGATGACAGCCTGATGGTGCCCTCGGACAAGCAGATGCTGGAAGATCTGATCGCGGCCGCCTTCAACGATGCCCGCAGCCGCGCCGACAGCCGCGCGAACGAGGAAATGCAGAAGGTGCAGCAGGGTTCGGGCCTGCCCGCCGGTTTCGACCTGTCGAAGCTGGGTTTCTGATCGCGCGTCTTGCGACTGCTCCGACGGGACGGTTTCGTCCCGTTCGGATTAGTGCGGCGGGGAACTTGTCCCGTGCCGCATATGCCCCATATTCTGCGGGAAACGCCTGCCAAAGCGGCTTGCCAGTGCGCATTTCATGCGCGCAAACGGCATAAAAGGGTCGAAAACGGAGCCATCGGGCTCCCGCAGCGGCGGGCGCATGTATAAAAGGTGACAATCGGGCCGTTGTATGAACCCGGTCGTTATGTCGCCATCAGGCAAGCGGGGCTGCACTTCAGTCCGGCCGGCCGGTCAATCGGAAAGTGACAGATGAACAGCTACCCGCTCCTCCCCCTGCGCGATATCGTGGTGTTCCCCGGCATGGTCGTGCCGCTCTTCGTGGGACGCGAAAAATCGGTCGCCGCGCTGGAAGCCGCCATGGCGGGCGACAAGGATATCATGCTGGTCGCCCAGCTTGACCCCGGTTGCGACGATCCGGCATCGGACGATCTTTACGACATCGGCGTGATCGCCAGCGTGCTGCAATTGCTGAAATTGCCCGATGGCACGGTCCGCGTGCTGGTCGAGGGGCAGGAGCGTGCCTCGGTCAAATCCATGGCGCTGCAGAACGACATGCTCGTCGCCAATGTCGAGCTGATGGATGAAATTACCGCCAGCGGGACCGAAGTGTCGGCCCTGATGCGGCAGGTGCTGGAACAGTTCAACGACTACGCCAAGCTGAACAAGAAGCTGTCCGCCGATGCCGGCGAGCAGCTGGGCGAGATCGACGATGCATCGCGGCTTGCCGATGCGGTCGCGGCCAATATCGCCGCCAAGGTTTCCGACAAGCAGGCGATGTTGACCGAGCGGGATCCGGTGAAGCGGCTGGAAATGTCGCTGTCCTTCATGGAGGGCGAACTGGGCGTGCTGCAGGTGGAGCGCCGCATCCGTGGCCGCGTGAAGCGGCAGATGGAAAAGACGCAGCGGGAATATTACCTCAACGAACAGCTCAAGGCGATCCAGTCCGAACTGGGCGGCGACGGTGAAGACGGTGATGAACTCGCCGAACTGGCCGAGAAGATCGAAAAGGCCAAGCTGTCGAAAGAGGCACGCTCAAAGGCGAATTCCGAGCTGAAGAAGCTGCGCTCGATGCAGCCGATGAGCGCGGAGGCAACCGTCATCCGCAATTACCTCGACGTGCTGCTCGGCCTGCCGTGGGGCAAGAAGAGCCGCGTCAAGAAAGACATCGCCAAGGCGCAGGAAGTGCTCGACGCCGATCACTATGCGCTCGACAAGGTCAAGGACCGGATCATCGAATATCTGGCCGTGCAGGCGCGCACCAACAAGTTGAAGGGGCCTATCCTGTGCCTCGTCGGCCCTCCGGGTGTGGGCAAGACCTCGCTGGGCCGTTCGATTGCCAAGGCGACGGGACGCGAATTCGTGCGCCAGTCGCTGGGCGGCGTTCGGGACGAGGCCGAGATCAGGGGGCACCGCCGCACCTATATCGGCTCTTTGCCGGGCAAGATCGTGACCAATCTGAAAAAGGCCGGTGCGTCGAACCCGCTTTTCCTTTTGGATGAGATCGACAAGCTGGGTCAGGATTTCCGCGGCGATCCGGCGTCGGCGCTGCTGGAAGTGCTGGACCCCGAACAGAACGCGAAGTTTCAGGACCATTATCTGGAGATCGATTACGATCTCTCGGACGTGATGTTCGTCTGCACGGCGAACTCGCTGAACCTGCCGCAGCCGCTGCTCGACCGTATGGAGATCATCCGGCTGGAGGGTTACACCGAGGACGAGAAGGTCGAGATCGCCGAGCGTCACCTGATCGAAAAGCAGGTCGAGGCCCACGGCCTGAAAAAGGGCGAGTTCGAATTGACCGAACCCGCGCTGCGCGATTTGATCCGTTTCTATACGCGCGAAGCCGGCGTCCGCACGCTGGAGCGCGAGATTGCCCGTCTGGCGCGCAAGAGCCTGCGCAAGATCCTTGAGGGCGAGGTTGAGAGCGTGGTGATCACGCCCGAAAACCTTGGCGACTTTGCCGGTGTGCGCAAGTTCCGCCACGGCGTTTCGGACGAGGAAAACCAGATCGGCGCAGTCACTGGACTTGCATGGACCGAGGTGGGTGGCGAATTGCTGACCATCGAAAGCGTTACCGTCCCCGGCAAGGGCGCGGTGAAGACGACCGGCAAGCTGGGCGAGGTGATGAACGAGAGCGTGCAGGCCGCATTCTCCTTCGTGAAGGCGCGCGCGCCGCATTACGGCATCAAGCCGTCGATCTTCCGCCACAAGGATATCCATATCCACCTTCCCGAAGGCGCGGTGCCCAAGGACGGGCCCAGCGCGGGCATCGGCATGGTCACATCTATCGTCTCGACGCTGACCGGCATTCCCGTGCGCGCCGATGTGGCGATGACGGGCGAGGTCACGCTGCGTGGCCGCGTGCTGGCCATCGGCGGGCTAAAGGAAAAGCTGCTGGCGGCCCTGCGCGGCGGGATCACCACCGTGCTGATCCCCGAGGAAAACAAGAAGGATCTGGTCGAAATTCCGGCCAATATCGTCGAGCGTCTGGAGATCGTTCCGGTCGAACATGTCGACGAAGTGCTGGCCCGCGCCCTGGCCGAACCGGTCATGCCGATCGAATGGAGCGAGGAAGACGATCTGGCCAGCCAGCCCAGCGGGCTTGCGGGCGGAGGGCTTTCGCCGACCGCACATTAATTAGGCTGGCGGGACAGGGATGGCGAATCGCCTTGCCCCGCCAGCGGTAAATTGCGCTTTTCTGTCATATAAAAAGCCCGTCGGCCCGTGGTGCGTTGCAGCATTCTCGGCAAGGCTCTGCTGCGCCTGCTCAACTCGTCGTATCTAAGGCCGCATTCGTTCAAAGAATCGCGGATTTTCGCCAGTTGAGGCCAAGTTTTGGCTTTGACAGCGGTGTAAAAAATGCTCACTTGCCCGCCATCCGCGCTTTCGATTCCGGCCGAATGCGGAGGGATCGTTGTTACCCATAAAGACAAACCTGACTGAAGGGGGTTTACCTAAATGAACAAGAACGAGCTGATCAGCGAAGTCGCCGAAACCAGCGGACTGTCGCGCAGCGATGCCACCAAGGCCGTGGAAGGCGTTTTCGACGCGATCACCGCCTCGCTGGCAAAAGGGGATGAGGTTCGTCTGGTAGGCTTCGGCACCTTCTCGGTCGCCAAGCGCAAGGCATCGACCGGCCGCAACCCGCGTACCGGCGAGCCGATGACCATCAAGGCATCGACCCAGCCCAAGTTCAAGGCCGGCAAGGGCCTGAAGGACTCGGTGAACTGATCACCGCACGCTGGCACCGCCGCCTGAAAAGCGCGGCGGACACGGCAAGCAAAACCGCGCGGAAGGCCATGCCCTCCGCGCGGTTTTTCTATGGCCGATCCGGATTAAATCGATCGCGTATGGGCGCGCGTTACAGCCTGATCAGCGCGGTGGGCGCGACCTTGCTGGTCGTGTCGACGGTCCAGTGCAGCACCTTCAGCGTCCCTTCGGTCACGGGGCCGTCGTCGGTGTTGTTGGTCAGGATCTCTCCATCGGTGCGGATGGTGAACTGGCCGTCGGGCAGGACGATTTCGGTATCGTCACCGCCATTGTTCTTTGCTGCGCCCATCGCCATCATCATCGACATGCTCTGTCCCATGCCCGACTGGTCGCCGCCGAAGCCGGGGGCCGTTACGCGCACGCTGCCATCGGCGCGCGGGGTGACAGACACGAATTGCGTCATCCCCGGCATGTCTTCCAGCACCGGAAACAGGAAACTGTGCGTCAGCATGCCATCGGTGCGGAACTTCACATCATAGACGCCATTGCCGCGATGCGAGACTTCTTCCCAGCCACGCATCTTTTTCAGCGACGCGACCAGCTTTTCGGCCATTTCGGGATCGCTGGGATCCATGCCGGCGAACATCTTGGCGAATTGCTCCTTGTCGCGCGCGTCTTCGGCCTGTTCGTCTTCCCAGTCGGCCTGCTGCTCCTGAATTTCCTCGCCGGTGCAGTCGCGCAGCTCCATATCCTCGTCATAGCAGGCGGGTTCGAACGGTTCCGGCTCGTCCATCGCGGCCATCTGGCTCAGCCCCATGGTGGTGATCTCACCCTCATAGCTAAAGCTGAAATGGCCGCCCTTGGTCAGCACCAGTTGCGAATCGAACTTGCCGGGCGTGAACAGGCACCCCGTCAACGCCATCGCGCCCGCACCGGCCAGCAGAATGCGCGACGCGCGCGCCAGTTTGTTCAGAAACATGTGATCCCCCCTTCGGGCCGAATCGTCCGGCCCGTCCCTTTGCAGCCTGTTTAGAACGAACGCATTGCGCAGGCGTAAAGCGAAATCGCCGCCGCGTTCGACACGTTCAGGCTCTCTACCGTAGAGCTGATCGGCAGGCGCGCGATCTGGTCGCAATGTTGACCGATATTGTGGCGCAAACCGTCGCCCTCGGCGCCCAGAACCAGCGCGACGGGGCCGGCTGGCAACGCCTCGGCCAGGGTCACCTCGCCGTCCCCGTCAAGGCCGATGCGCCAGTATCCCGCCTCGGCCAGTTCATCCAGGGCGCGGGCAAGGTTCACGACACGCACCCACGGCAGGGTTTCCAGCGCGCCCGATGCGGATTTGGCCAGAACGCCCGATTCGGGCGGGGCGTGCCGGTCCTGCGTGACAATGCAGGCCGCGCCGAACGCCGCGGCAGAGCGCATGATGGCGCCCACATTATGCGGATCGGTCACCTGATCCAGCATGACCACGGGGGCGGCGGGATCGCCTTCCAGAATGTCCTTCAGGAACAGATCGGGCAGGGGGTCGCATTCGATCACGATATTCTGATGCGGCGCATCGCGCGCGACCAGACGGGCAAGGTCGGTGTTCTGGGCGAATTCGACGCGAACGTCCGGGGCAGGCTCGATCCCTTCGGCGCGCAATTCGTCCATCATTTCATGGGTGGCCCAGATGCGGTTGATGCTGCGATGGGGGTTTTCCATGGCGGCAAGCACGGCGTGACGGCCCCACAGGCGCACCGCGCCCTTGGTGCCGCGCCCGCTGCCGCGTCCGCCCTGCATGCGCCCCGCGCGTCCGCGCAATGCTTTCTTCTCGCCCTTGTTGGCCACTGATACCTCGTTTCTGGAATGGCCGGTGCGGCCATGAATCTGCTTTATCAACGCGCTGTTGCCAGTCCCCCCATTGACAGGCAAGCGCAGCTTCGCCAAAGGGGCGCCTCTCGGCCGATTGGCTCCGGTTACGGAGCATTTCGCCAAGGGTCTTTTCGGGCCCATCATGCACCGGTGTGGACAGGTGGCCGAGTGGTTAAAGGCAGCAGACTGTAAATCTGCCCGCGCAAGCGTACGCTGGTTCGAATCCAGCCCTGTCCACCACCGCCCTTTCTCAGAACATCCCCGAAAAGCCCTAGAAATCGCAGAAAACCAAGGGTATTATCGCCTTTGCTGTCCGCATTTGACCGCTGCAATTTGCCTGCAACCGGAACAAAGTGTGGGGGTAATGTGGGGGTAAAGTGGCTTACCCCCACACTTTGGTTTCGCAACTCGGTCCCGAGAAGTGTGGGGGTAGAGCAATGGGCAAACTCACGGCGGTAGCGGTCAAGGCAGCATTGGCGAATCCGGGCACCTATCAGGACGGTGACGGATTATTCCTGAAAGTGGACAAACGCGGGGGTGCCTACTGGAATTTGCGACTCCAGCAGGATGGCAAACGACGAGACATCGGCGTGGGCAGTGCAAAGCTGGTGACACTGGCCGAGGCGCGCGCGAAGGCCGCCGACCTGCGCAAGGCGGTCAAGGTCGAGAAGCGCGACGTGCTGACTGAGCGCAAGGACGAGGAAGCTGCCAAGGTCACCTTCCGCGAAGCCGCCACCCAATATCATTCGGAGAACGAGGCAGGCTGGAAAAGCGATGTCTATGGTCGCCAGTGGCTCGCCAGTCTGGAGAACTACGCCTTCCCGAAACTGGGCGACATGACGACTGGCGGAATCACCGCTGCGGACATCATCTCGGTCCTGACGCCGATCTGGCAGGAAATCCCGGAAACGGCCCGCCAGGTTCGCAACAGGATTTGCGCAGTGCTGGACTATTCCCATGCCAAGGGCTGGCGCTCTACCGAAGCTCCATCGGGCAATAGCAGCTTGAAAGCGGGGCGAGGTCTGCCGCGACAGATCAAGAAACCGGCCAACCGCAAGGCGATGCCATACGTGGCCGTTCCTCCATTCCTGACCGCGCTACGCCGAAAGCCATCCTACTCGCGTCTCGCGCTCGACCTTCTTATTCTGACTGGCGTTCGTTCGCAGGAAGTGCGGCTCGCGAAATGGGACGAATTCGATCTGGACCAGCGCCTTTGGACAATCCCTGCCGAACACATGAAGCGCAACAGGGCGCACATCGTGCCGCTG
Organism: Croceicoccus sp. Ery15; assembly: GCF_020985305.1. NCBI lineage: Bacteria > Pseudomonadati > Pseudomonadota > Alphaproteobacteria > Sphingomonadales > Erythrobacteraceae > Croceicoccus > Croceicoccus sp. Ery15. Next base: position 1,407,548 of record NZ_CP087588.1, on the reverse strand, counting down.
TCAGAGGAAGCTCTGGCGGTGCTTGTGAAGGCGGACGCAATGCGGCTTGAGGGAGCCGAAGTGATATTCCCCGGCATGACCGGTAAGGCGATGTCCAACATGACACTGCTTAAGGTCATGCGCGACATGCAGGAGCCTTTCCACGTCCACGGTTTCCGCTCCAGCTTTACCGACTGGGCGGCAAACGAAGGCTTCCCCAATGCGGTTGTCGAAGCGGCTCTCGCGCACAAAACGCCTGACGCAGTGCAGGCCGCCTATCGCCGCACGACTTATTTGGGCACACCGGACAATCCTGGCGCACGGGTGAAGCTGATGGAAGCGTGGGGAGACTATTGCTCTGCGCATGTTGCTTCGTAGTGAGTGCATGATCATAGCAGTTCACGCCGTACATTGATGATTATGGCCATCCCAGGTTAAATTGAATGCAATTCATTTTTCGGAGAATTGGTTGCGATGGGCGCCGCTCCGGCATTGATTATCCCTTGGATATGTTTTCGGCTCGGCCTTTTATGTCCAGCCAAGCGCCCCCATCTTAGATACAGCTACCAGTCGCAATCGACGGTCTTAGGCATCCAGTTTAGAGAAGCCACCTCCTTCAGTTCCGCCTCTTAGTCGCAGCCGATCCAATTCTGGCGCGCTGCATTCATACTGAAGGAATCGACATGACACATTTCGGCAAGATCAAGAGCTACAACAGTGACAAGGGCACCGGCATGATTACCCCGGACCAGGGCGGCGACGCGCTGGCGTTCGGACGGAAGGATCTGCAGCAGGAAGCACAGGAGCCCAGCGTCGATCAGCGCTACGGTTACGACACCAGCGAGGTCAACGGTGGCAACATGCGGGCCATCAACCTGCAGCCGCAGCAGGGCGAAGGTCCCGGCCTGCAGGAGCAGCAGGCGCGCGCCCAGCAGGGCTAGCTCGTGAATGTCAGCCGGGGCCGAAAGGCCTCGGCTGACTTTTCTTAGCGGTGCGAGAGGAGTTCGCCATGACGCTCGATCAACTGATTTTCAACTACGAGCTTGCAAAGGCCAATGCGGTGCGATCAGGTTCGTTGGTAGACCGAGAGACCTATTTCGATCTTGTCGGCTATTATGAAAAGCGCATCAGGGCAGCGCGAGCCGGTTCGCTTCAGTCATGGACTGGCGCGCCACGGGACCAGCTTCCATCGGATAGGTTCCAATAGGTATGAGCCAGGTTCCCGAAGCGCAAAGCGGCAAGGCCCAGACGACAAACGAGTGGGAAAATGAAGGTGGCTCGGCCACGCCCATTTCATCGCCGGTATTGCCCGAAGGGGTCACTGCGGTGACCATCACCCAATACTGCGTCGGTCCATACAGATATACCAGTCTGGACGACGCGCTGGCCGAGCACCGGCGTCAGTCTGAAGCTGAATGAGCGCGATCCGGTCACAGCGGCACCCGTCGACACAAGCGACAATTTCCAAGCCATTCGACCGAGACCGTTGAAATTTTTTTATACGCTGTTATATAGATATTGCCTAACGTCGTTTGCGACGGATTATGATTGCCGCAGTTTGCGCACAAGCGTGAGATCGGCACCACTTCCTTTTCATGCACTATGGTTCCGCGACGGAATACGTCCGTGCGGATGATTTTTCGTACGCTAGGAAGATGGATTGGCGAAGGAAGAGCTCATTACGATGGAGGGTGAGATCAACGAGATCCTGCCCGATGGCCGCTTCGGCGTCACCCTCGATAATGAGCATCGTCTGATCTGCTACACTGCAGGCAAGATGCGCCGCTACCGCATCCGATCGGTCGTTGGAGACCGCGTACATGTCGAACTGACGCCCTACGATCTGACCAAAGGCCGGATCGTCTTTCGCGAACGAACACCCGGGCAAGGCCCTGGCGGTGGTCGCAAACGCGGATACAGGCGCTGACACTCTTATAAAGGCGGCAGGATGGACCTGCCGGATACAAGACAAATGAACAACAGCACTGCACGCGCCACGTCGCGTGCCATACTTTCGCCGCGCTATGGCGCATCACACTCGCTGGCGAGAAAGGGTTATTCGCCCATTGTCGCAATGATCCCGACCCTCGAATTGCGACGCCTCGTCGCGACCATGGTCGACTGACACGCAATTCAACCAGCGGCCATGCAGCAGCATTCCCGCCCACGCAGGAGAACTGACATGGACCTGAACCTTGAATATGCTGCACACCAGCGCGCGCTCATGGGTGCCGGTGTTGCCGCCAACGACGATGACCGGCTCGCGAAGCTCGCAAAGGCCTCCCGAATAGCGGGGCGGATAAGCGAGTTTCAGCACGGTTTGGGTGCTGCAGCGGCATGTGCTTGGAGCCAGGCGCAATTCACAGCTCCCACCGTTTCACGGACAGGACCCGAACCGACTATCTAGTTGCGCGGAAACGTGCGATACAAACTCTGCTCTCGTTGAATTTCGACGGGTATCGACGATTGGCGCGGAAATCGGATCATTCCGCTTTTCATACCAATAAGACGACGACCTCCTTTCAATTGACGACTTGACGCACGAATCCGGTTCGCAACTTCGCGGACCGGCCCAATCCGTTTCTTGAAAGGAAGCGAAATGACTATCGGTACCGTAAAATTCTTCAATGGCGACAAGGGCTATGGCTTCATCCAGCCAGACGATGGCTCCGCCGACAGCTTCGTGCATATTTCTGCTGTGCAGGCCGCTGGCATGCAGACGCTCGATAAGGACCAGCGCCTCAATTACGAAGTGGAAACCGGTCGCAACGGTAAGGCTAGCGCGGTCAATCTCAGCGTCGCCGACTGATCCTGTGACGATGGCGAGCGCCGTGAAGGAATTGGCCCTCGCGGCGCGTGCTATCAATCATTCGAGGGGAGGTCTGAATGCAGCAAGGTTACAAATTCTATTCCGCTCGCGCGGCTGAAGCCAAGACGGAGGCAGCGGAGGCGACGTTGGAAAACGTTCGTTTACGAGCATTGCGCTCCGAGGCGATGTTTTCGAAACTGGCTGACCACGCCAGGAAGGTCGAAGCTGATCGCGAAAAGGCCCGGTTGAAGAAGGCGGACGATTCTCAGGCGAACTCGCTGCAGGACGGGGCTTCTTTTGATAAGAAGTGACCTGTCCCGGCTTCGAGCGTCTGAAAGTCCCAGGTTTGCAATTGGTCGACGACATCCATTCCAATGAGTAGTTCGTCTTCGACGACAAAACCGTCGCGGGCAAAACCGGCATCAGGGCGAAATCCTCCCGGGATAGTCGCTCCGCAGTCTGGAACGACAAATTATCAAACGCGCTTCGGGGTAGATTGATCTATACGCCAGCGGCATCGGCAGGTTGTGTTGCGCAGGGCTCGACTTGCGTTGGGAATTATTTGCAAGACTTGATCCTGCCAAGCTGCTACGCCTTGCCCCATCGCTGTAAGTACCACTTTGGCGTCCTGCGACTGAGAGACAGGTTGGGCTCCCGCTTTGCACGAGGAGACTGACGTGAATTCCCGATACGCCCCATCCGGACTCATGGCGAAAGCCGTCTTTTGACGCCGTTCCGCAAATCGGCGGTGCGTCTCACGCCAGCTGCGGCACGCCGCCAGGGCGATGCCACGCGATTGGCAATGCTTGTTCTTGGGCGAGAGGCTGCGATTTCATTCATGAACGCGCCAAATGACAAGTTGGGCGGACGGCCGATCGACCTCGTCATCGAAAGCGAAGAGGGACGCGCTCTTGTCGAAGGCGCGCTCGCCGAAATCCAGTATCCAGAAGCGGTTCCTGTCAAGGAATAGCCACGCAGCAGAATGCAGCAAGACCTGCAACCAGGCGACCCGAAGGGACGCATCGCATTTTGCGGTGCCAACCTCGACTTCAGGGCCCCCATTCCCGATGGGAATGGGGGTCTTTTTTGGTCCAAGCTGGCAGGTTCTGCCTTCTGGCGTTTCCGCCTGTCCGCTTCGAACGTGTGACAGTGCACCAAGCCCACCAAGTTGCACCATGATGGAGCGTTGGCTTGACTAGGTGCCCCACTAGAAATGGACTGCTTTCCTTCTTCAAGGTGACACTTGTATTGTACAATTGACACGTCGTTGAAGTTTCCGCGCCCGTTCTATACATTGGTCGATGGTTTCGCGGTTTGCGCTCAGGATGCGCTGCGCCGTTGCTAGCTCTTCCCACGCTGCGGGATTCTGTGACCGGATCATCCGTATTCCCGCCTCCACGATGGTTGGTTCGCCTATCGCCTTGCGAGCCATTCGTTCGGGCCAATGCCAGCTTTCGGGCATGGCGCGGGCGATGGTGCCGGGAAGGATCGACCAGAGCAGGATGCCGGCAGCCAGCCCCATGCCTGCGAAGCGCCAGGTCTGACGCTTCTGCACGTCCTCCGTGCGGACGCGCCCGACAATTGCAGCGAGCCGACCAGTTGCGATGTCCAGATCTTTGCGACCCTGCCGGAACAGGTCGCTGCTGTCGCGCAGCATGTCGAGAGAGGTGCGTTTGATCTGAACCGCGATGTCTTCCGGCGTCAGCTCGATGGCGGGCTTGCTGCCGATTGTGCTCAACGTCTTCGAGACCTTTGCCAGCTGATCGGCCATCTGGCCGAGTGTCGCCGTGTAGTCCGGGATTACGATGTCGGCTCGCTCCCTGGCCATGTTCTGCACTGTATGGCGCACCATTGCCATTTCGCCTTCGAGGCGAGCGAAGGCCTCCGTCGCCGGATCGGATTCTTCCACCGCGTTCAACTCCGGTTCCGGTTGATGGGCGGGTGGTTCCTCGACTTCGAGGTCCAGCTGCACTTCGTCGATGTGGTCGTCTTCCATGTCGTTTCTCCTAAATGCCCATGTCGAAAGCACGGGTGCGCTCGCGGGAAAGGGTTGCGGTGAGTTCGTTTGCGATGCTGCGTTCGGGCTTGGGATCGATGCCGAGTTCGCGGGTCTTGCCGCGCAGCAGGCGTTCGACCTGCGGATCGCGTTCAAGCGTCTTGGCCAGCTCATTCTGTTTGGCCGACATGCGGGCTGCGCCTGCTCGATCACCTTGCTGCTCAAGCTGCTTGCGCGCCGTGCTCAACCCCTGCCAGTCGCTGACAAAGCGCTCGGTTCGCAGCGCAGGATCAGTGCGGACTGCGGCTTCGTGCTGCATGGCGCGCATGGCTTCCTGGCTGCGCCCGCCTGCGGCCTCTGCAACTAGTTCAGGACGCCGCTCCAGCGCCTTGGCGAGATCGGTGGCGGCATGGGGCCGGATCGCACTGAGCGCCTTTCCTGCCTTCTCCAGCGCGTCCTTCTGGTGCGGAAGAACGGGCAAGCCCTGGGCCTGCATCGTGCCGATATCGCCAAGCGCGCGGGCGTAGCGTTCGACCGCTCGGCGCTGCTCGTTCTGCGTGTTTGCCTGCGCCGGAATCGGCTCAAGCTGACGGGCCTGCGGACGGAAATTTCCGAAGATCGATTTGGTCTTCTCCGGCACCTGCCGAACCATCTGCACGATCCGCTCGCGGAAGCTGATCCCACGCAGTTCGGCGAAGGCCTGCTTGGGGCGGTAATCTCCCGCCATGTCCTTTCCGCGCTCGCGGCTCAGCGTGCGGACAAGTTTCGACTGGTCGGCAAAGTCATCGCTCCCATAGTGCAGCGCCATCCCGTCGCGGTGGCGCGACATGGCGACATATGCGGAATGGCTATCCATGCCGGGCGTGGCGAGCACATGGGTGCGGTCCACCGTCATGCCCTGCGCCTTGTGGATGGTGGCGGCGTAGCCATGATCGATATGGGCATAATCCTTCGTGTCGAACGCAACCTCGCGGCCATCGTCGGTGCGCACGGCCATGCGCTGCGCGCTAGCCATTGCGACCGTGCCGAGCGTCCCGTTCTTGACCCCAAGCCCGCGCTCGTTGCGCAGGAAGATGATGCGGTCGCCGCTGGCGAACTGCCGCTCGCCGCGTGCCGCCTTGATCGTGGCATCCGAGCCCAAAGCGTCAGCCTCGCGCATCTTCCCGCGTGCCATCTGGTTCAGCTCGCGCACCTCGTCATTGGTGTGCGTAAGGATGATCCGGCTGTCTTCGGGGCTGCCCTGTCGCTCGCTATTCCACCGCTCGATCAGCGCCGTGCGCGCCGCCTCACGTGTGTCGGCAGCATGGACCATGCCACGTTCTTCGTAGGCCTGGAGTGCTTCGCCGGTACGGCCCGTGGCGAGGTGCCTGGTGGCATCCTGTTGCCATGCGGATAGCTGGCGGCGGACCTCGCTGATCTCGACACCGCCGTGGCGTTCATGGATAGCCCGGAAGGCTGCGCCTGCCTCGATGGCCTGAAGCTGCTGCTGGTCACCGACCAGGACCACTTTCGCACCGGCCTTGGCGGCATGGGACAAAACGCGCTCCATCTGGCGTGTGCCGACCATCCCCGCTTCGTCGATGACGAGCACATCCTTGGCAGTCAGATTCTCTCGCCCCTTGCCCCATTGATGCTCAAGGCTGGCGATAGTGCGAGATGCGATACCGGAGCCGTTCTCCAACCCCTCGGCAGCAATGCCGGAAAGCGCTGCGCCGCGAACATGGTAGCCCGCGCTTTCCCATGCCTCGCGCGCGACGCCCAGCATCGCGCTTTTGCCCGTTCCTGCGTAGCCAACGACCACGGCAAGGCCGCCCTTCTTGGTCACGTGCTCGAAGGCGGATTTCTGTTCGCCGGAGAGTACCAAGCCGCGCTTCGCAGCACTGGCGAAAGCGTCGTTCCGCTGAGCGTTGCTGACATTATGCTTGGTGCGCTGCGCCATCGTGTCGGCGGCGTGATGCAGGCGTTGTTCGGTCTCGATCATTGCCCGCGACGTGAACCGATCCTGCCCGCGTCCGTCCTTGCCCAGCGCAATCAGGTCGGGCGAACTGCGCACCGCATAGTAGGCCGCGTCGAACTGCTCCTTGCCATCGCTGTGTCGGTGAACGAAGGCCGCGAGATCGCGCTTAGTGAACGTCGCCTGCTGGTGCGTGATTGCATCGAGCGCCAGCACCGGGCTGGCAATAATCCGCTCTCCATTGCGCTGGGCGATGGCGCGGTGTTCTTCGATCCGCTCGGCTTCCAGTCCTCGCCCGCCAATGCGCGAGGCTGCGGGGCCGATCTTGTCCTGCGGCTCCAGCGCAATGCCCTGCGCCTCCAGGCTGCGATGATCGATCCGCGCGTCGATGTCGCGTTCCGCCAGCGCACGGTTCACATGATCGGCCCAGCGCTCGCGCCATTGTTCGATCAGCGCGGTCTTGTTCCAGTCGCGAACCTTTGCGCCAAAGCCGTCTTTCGTGACCTCGCGCATCGTTAGCATGACATGCACGTGCGGCTTGGCCTTGCCGTCTTCGCCGATATCCCAATGGACATTGAGATCGGCGATCATGCCTTTCTCGACGAACTCGGCTTTCACGAACTCGCGTGCCAGCTTGACGTTGTCTTTCTTCGACAGTTCGCGTGGCAGCGCGAACTCGACTTCGCGGGATAGCTGGGCATCCTTGCGCTTCTCGGCAGCTTCGACCGCGTTCCACAAGTTGGCGCGATCCGTGAAGGCTTCTGGCGCGCCTTTTGGCAGCATCACTTCGGAATGAAGAACGCCTGCCTTGTTGGTGAAATCATGGGTTCTGTCGATCCGCTCATCGTGCAGTTGCTCGCCCGCACGATAGGCCGCAGCCGCTACGGCGCTGCGTCCGCTCGACCGTCCGATTACCTTTGCGCTGAAGTGAAAGATTGCCATGGCGGCATTCCAGTTACACCGCAAAGCCTGCGTCGGCACGACGTATAAGCGCGCCCTCTCATGATAAAATCCTGATCGGGACTAGGCGGTATCACATTGTCCCGGCGACCTTACTGCATTGAGAAAGCTCACCGATTATCATGGCTCCATCACACCAACGATGGAGACTTCCCATGCGCAAACCCCGCGATTTTGATTCGGAACTCAAGGCACTTGCCGACAGGGCCAAGCAGTTGAAGGAACGCCGCGTGCGTGACCTAGGCGTGCTGGTCATGGCAACCGGAGCCGACGCGCTCGATGCCGATGTCCTTGCAGGCGCGCTGCTCGATGCTGCTGCCAACTCCGACAAGGCAATCGGGGAGGGCTGGCGCAAGCGCGGCGCGGCATTCTTTCAGGGCAAGTCACGCGACACTTCGAGCGGACCTCGCCAGCAGCCGGAAGGCACTCTCCCGCTCGATGGCGGCGCGGCACCGGCTTGAAGCGGCGAAGGCAAGAACCGACATGCGCGAGTGGCAGGTCAAACGTCGTGAGCGGACCCGGCAACTGATCGAGCTTGGCGGCCTGGTCGCCAAGGCCGATCTGGTCGACCTTACCGACGATGACCGCGCCGCGCTCTACGGCGCTTTCCTCACCGTCGCCGCTAAGCTGCGCGGACCGGATGGGGCGCAAGCGCTGGTGCTGTTCCGGCGCAAGGGAAGGCGGGCGTTTGAGGCGGAGCAGCAGGACTGAGTTAGATCAGCGTCATGGTGAATTCTTATGGCTTTCCGTCTGCTGGCTGATGGCAGATAAGCGCCCCAGAGGCGGTCATTGGGCGGGCGGCTGATGCGCCGGAAAGCGGACAATGTTTTTTGGCTACCCTCAAGGCTCCGTTCCAAATGACAATTTGAAGCCCGCTTCACGAATTCGTGAAGCGGTCCGCGCGAAGTATGCTACAAGCATCCATCACATAAAAATCTTCCGAGCCATGTGTGACCGAGGGACCGACCGCGCCCCCGCTTGATGTGGGAGTGCGCACCATGTGCCTCAATCAAATCCTAGAAAATGAACAAGTTACGCTCATGCAGCACCCTGCAGTTGACGATGCGGCAAAGATCAAACCCTTGCGGCGGAAGCTGAACATGTTTCAAAAACTGCTCAAAGAACATCCTTACGCTCACCGTCCTTATACCCTTACCAACAGTTCTGATGGCCAGATGGCGTCGGAAGCGAACGAGCCGTCTGGATTGATCCCCGGCCTGGCCGCTTGGGAAAATGAAGGCGGGCATGTTGAGATGGCCAAATCGCAGAAGCGCAGCAATCGTGAGATACGCAAACCCAAGGCCGAAAAGCCTAAAACTGGCCCCAAGCCGCCGGTATCTCCCGTTAGCGAGTTGATGAAGAAGCCGAAAGGAAAGCTGTGAGACGATTTTTCAGCGCGCTCACTCCGGATTGCATTTGTCGGTAACGCCCTGCCGCGCCGCTGCGGCATAGCGACATTCACGACAGACCTTGAACTGGCGCTCCGATCCTCGGCCGGAGTTGCCGAAACCGCCATTATCGTCATGCGCGACCCGGGAAGCGTCCATGACTATCCTCCCTCGGTTCGGCTCGGGATCGACCAGGATGATCCGGAGCAATATCGCAACGCAGCCAAATTCATAAATCGGGAGGGTTTCGACCTCGTCTGCCTGCAGCACGAGTTCGGAATATTCGGCGGGGAAGCCGGCAGGCTCATTCTCGACTTCATTGCGGCGTTGAAGGTGCCACTGGTCACTACGCTTCACACCGTTCTCGACCGGCCAAGCGATGATCAACGCGAGGTCACAGAAGCAATCGTTGCTGCATCGAGGCGCCTCGTCGTCATGGCGCGCAAGGGCAGGCACATCCTCGTCGAAACCTATCGCGCCGATCCCGGAAAGATCGATGTCATTCCCCATGGCATTCCTGACGCACCCTTCGTAGACACGCTGGGAGCGAAGCACAGGCTCGGTTTCTCGGGCCGCAATGTCATCTTGACCTTTGGTCTCATCAGCCCGAACAAGGGTATCGAAACGATGATCGAGGCGATGCCAGCGATCATCGCGCGCTCGCCCGATGCTCTCTATGTGGTGATGGGAGCGACGCATCCGCAGCTTCTGCGGGAAGCCGGGGAAGCGTACCGTGAAAGCCTTGTCCGGCAGGTCGAAGCCCTAGGGCTCAAAGATCACGTTGTGTTCCTGAACCGGTTTGTCGATCGCCCCGAACTGCTCGACCATATCGCCATGTGCGACCTCTATGTGACGCCGTATCTGGATGAGGCCCAGATGACGTCGGGCACATTGGCCTATTCCCACGGCCTGGGCCGGCCCGTCGTCTCTACCCCCTATTGGCATGCCGCCGAACTGCTCGAAGACGGCTCGGGAGTCCTGGTGCCATTCGGCGATCCGGCGAGTCTGGGCCGCGCTGTCGCTGGCCTGCTCGAAGACGTCTCAGCGCGTCTGGACATGGCAAAAAAGGCCTATGCGGCCAGTCGCCCAATGATCTGGGCGAATACGGCGAAGCGGTATGTCCAGTGTTTTGGCGCAGCGCGCCGGGCTCTGCCGACAAGTCAGTTGGCAGACGTTCTGCCGCCGGAGCACTTGTTGACCGCAAACTGCATGCTTCCGGCAGCGTCTGCGCGGCATCTCGTCGACATGTGCGACGACACCGGGATGTTCCAGCATGCAGTGTTCTCAATCCCGGATCGCCATCACGGCTATTGCATCGATGACAATGCCAGGGGATTGTTGCTGTGCTGCACTCCTGAAAACGGACTGGATGAGCCCTTTGCAGAAGCCATGTCCCAGCGATTTGCAGCCTTTGTCCAGCATGCCTGGAACACGGACGAACGTCGCTTCCGCAATTTTATGGGTTTTAGCCGACAATGGCTGGAGTCCGTAGGGTCCGAAGACAGTCACGGCCGGACATTGTGGGCGCTCGGCACGTGCGCACGCTACGCTTCGGATTCGACACGAGCAGCTTGGGCCCAGCGCTTGTTTTGCGAGGCGCTGGAGAGTGCCCTGTCCTTCACGTCTCCGCGGGCATGGGCCTTCACGCTGCTCGGCCTCGACCACTATTGCGCGACTTGTCCGCAGGACAGGAACGCCGACACACGGCGTGGAGAATTGGGTCAGCGGCTTGAGCGCCTGCTGATTGCGACCGAAACGCGTGGATGGACCTGGTTCGAAGACCGGCTGACCTATGATAATGCCCGTCTGTGTGAAGCATTGATCCGCACCGGCAAAGCGACGAAGATCAATCATTTCACCGAAGCTGGGCTTCGCAGCTTGCGCTGGCTTATCCGCGTTCAAACGGCTCCGCAGGGCCATTTCCGGCCTGTCGGCTCGATGGGGTTCACGCGGAAACGCACGACTCCCCGCCTGTTCGATCAACAGCCGCTGGAAGCCTGCGCAACGATCGCCGCATGCGTGGCTGCGAATGCAATCGATCCGGCAGCGCCATGGCCGGATGAGGCAAGGCGGGCATTCGCCTGGTTCCTGGGGGAGAACGATCTCGCCATTGCATTGGTCGATATCGAATCCGGGAGTTGCCGGGATGGCCTTCATCCCGACCGCGCGAACGAAAACCGGGGCGCCGAGTCCGTCTTGTCCTATCTGCTGGGGCTGGCGGACATGCATGTCCTTGAAGGGATGACCCGCAGCGACACCGTGTCGATCGGCCACAGCCCTGAACCCTCTGTTTGTCTGGACCGTGACGATGCATGAAACGACCACGCGCACGACGCCATTTTTCAATCGCCAGACGCTGCACCTGAGGCCGGATCCCGCGCGCGTGGTGCTGCGTCCATTCGAGCCAGCACCTGAGCCCAGAGCCCTGAACCGGATCGACAAATCGAGAGCTTGCCGCATCTTCGAGCGAATTCTCGCCCTCGATGAAACAGGCATCGAAACGTTGCTGGCGGCAACGCTCGCGAACTTCAAAGGCAGGCACCGGAACCTGCGCGACATCTTCGATCGGCGAGCGACAGAAATGTCCGGCGCATTTGCCTGCGATCCATCGTTATCCGAAGCGCGGCATCAGTTGATCGGCGCCTATTTCCTCAATGAATACAGCTTCGAGGCAGCCGCGCTGTTCAACCCAAGCATTGTCCCGCATCCAAATCAGTTCGGCACCACCGGAGGCCGATTCATCCTGAGCGCAAGGGCAGTGGGCGAAGGCCACATCTCGTCGCTGACCTTCCGGACCGGCAATGTCGCGGCTGATGGTACTGTTACGATCGATGCCCCGGAGCGCCTTGCGAGTGCTCCCGAAATTACCGCGCGAGTTGGTGATCGGGTGGAACTCGCCTTCGATCCCGCCAGCGAGATTACCGAGCGGGTGATCTTTCCCATCACAGAGCATCAGGCAAATGGTATCGAGGATGCGCGCTTCGTTGCGTTCGAGCACGAAGGCAAGACCACATATTACGCGACCTACACCGCCTATAGCGGCCAGGCCATCAGGTCTGAGTTACTTGAAACGGAGGACTTCGTTTCATTCCGCATGGCACCGCTCAAAGGTGTAGGCGCACGCAACAAGGGAATGGCGCTATTCCCTCGGAAGATTGGCGGGCGCTACGCGATGATAGCGCGCCACGACAACGAAAATCTCTACCTCATCTATTCCGACAATCTGCATGAATGGGGGCCTGGCAAGCCTATCCTCCAGCCTACGCATGCGTGGGAGTTTATCCAGATCGGCAATTGCGGTTCGACTATCGAACTGGACGAGGGATGGTTGCTCTTCACGCACGGTGTCGGCCCGGTCAGACACTATTCGATCGGCGCCGTGCTGCTGGATAAGGACGATCCCTCCAAGGTCATTGGACGATCCCGCCAACCACTCATCCAGCCGGAGGCATCCGAACGCGAAGGCTATGTGCCGAACGTCGTGTACACCTGCGGCGCCATGCAACTGGAGGGCAGAATCGTGCTTCCCTATGCCATCTCCGACACCTTTTCGACCTTCGCAACCGTTGAGACTGCGGCGCTGCTCGAACTTCTGAAATCTTGAAAGGAATAAATAGGACCGACAATCCAACAGCACTCCCGATTGAGGACGCAAGCGATGCCGAACTGGAAGCAATGCAGCGATACGGCATCACGCGCGTGCCCGCTGCGGTTTATCTGGTTGGGCTTTATCGCTATTCGAAGCTCGCCGATGCGCTTGCCGAGGCGAAGCGCAGAGAGATCGCATTCTGAGGCACTGCCCGGAACTTCTGATGGGAAGCCGGGCTGGCCAGTTGTCGTGCAAGCGGCCGGGCCACCCGGCGCCAAACTTGCCATGAACAATTGAGTCCAATCCATGCTCACCGTCCAGGAAAGGACTACCAATGGAACTTACATCCGACCAGTGCCGTGCACAGGAAGCCATTCAATGGGAACGCGCCAGGAGCGAGCCGCTCGAAAATGTCCGGATTGTGGCTCTGAGAGCTGCAATCGCCTGGGGGCATGAAGCGACGGCAGCAGAACGGCGGGAAGCACGCAAGCGCCGTACACGCGCGATCGCCGAAATCATGCAAGTGCAGCAGCAGCGGAGCGACGACCATGACATACGAAGTTTCAGCGAGAATCCGGATCGCGGTTTCGCGGACGTTTGATAGCTCATGCAAGAACTGCTCATCAGGCATCGCACGAGCTACCGCTATCAGGTGCCGGTTCAGCTCGGGCCGCACCGGCTTATGCTTCGGCCGCGCGAAAGCTGCGAGGTCCGTCTCAAGACATTCGATCTTACGATCCTGCCGCAAGCTCAGGTATCCTGGGCGCATGACGTCTTCGGGAATGCCGTCGCGACAGCGATTTTCACGGGGCTGACCGAAGAGCTCGTTATCGCAAGCTCCGCGCGCGTACAGCTTGAAGCGGTCGCATGGCCCGTGTTCGATATAGCGGCGTCCGCAATTTCCTACCCCTTCCGCTACGCCGACGACGAATGGACCGACCTCGGTGCCCTGACCGTGCAGAGCTATCCTGATCCGGGCGGTAGATTACGCGATTGGGCGCAGGCGTTCGTTGGCGGCAATCCGACCGATACACTGGCCATGCTCAAGGATCTGAGTACCGGCGTGACCGGATGGATCGCATACCAGTCGCGTGATGACGAGGGCACTCAGTCGCCAGAGCAAACCTTGAAACGCGGCTGGGGCTCGTGCCGGGATTTTGCTGTGCTGTTTGTCGAAGCGGCCAGAAGCCTCGGCTTCGGGGCGAGGATCATTTCCGGCTATCTCCACAATCCGGATCAAATTCTGGACGGCACTTCGGGGGCCGGGTCGACACACGCCTGGGCGGAAGTCTTTGTGCCGGGAGCCGGCTGGATACCCTTCGATCCAACCAATCGCAGTGTTGGCGGGGCCAATCTCGTGCCTGTGGCAGTAGCCCGCGAAATCGGGCAAACGATTCCGGTCGCCGGAACCTATGTGGGCTTGTCGGGACTGGTGGATGCGATGAACGTCGAGGTCTCCGTCGCCTCTTCGGACGATTGCTCCTGATTTCGTCTCGATGTCCACCAGAGCAGGATCAGCAACCCGATTATCGCGGATGTCGCCGACCCCAGGAAAACTCCCAGCTTGGCAGCCGGCATCAATGCCGAAGTGAAAGCCAGGTTCGAAATGAAGATGGACATCGTGAAGCCGATTCCCGTCAGGAAGGCTCCAGCCGTCAGAAATACCCAGTCGAGCCCGTTACCGAGTGTTGCGACACGGAAGCGCACTGCCAACCATGCGAACAGCAGCACACCTGTCGGTTTGCCGACCACCAAACCCGCGAAGATGGCAGCGGAGACCCGCTGGTCCAGATCGACTCCCGAAAATGCCACGCCGGCGTTGGCCAGTGCAAAAATCGGCATGACCGCAAACCCGAGCCAGGGGTGCAGCATCATTTCCAGGCGTTCCAGGGGAGAGAGCGATTCCTCGATCGCACGTCCGGTTTCCCTCAGATCGTGACGTTCCGATGTGTCGCCGCTCCAGTGCTCGCCAGTCGGGTAGGACGTCAATTTTCCCATAATGGAGCGTAGCCGTTCATCGCCCACCCATGGACGAGCAGGAGTCATCAAGCCGAGAATTACGCCGGCAATTGTCGCATGAAGACCGGAGGCATCGAAGCATAGCCAGATGCCTCCGCCGAGCACAAAATAGACCGGGATGCTCCTGATTCCTATGCGAGCGGACGTCGCCACAACGCCAAGACCAAGCATTGCCAGGCCAAGTGCACCGAAGTTCAGTGTCTCGCCATATGCGACCGCAACGACGGATATGGCGCCAACGTCATCGAAGATCGCCAGAGAAACCAGAAATATCCGCAACTGCGCAGGTATGGATGATCCAAACAGCGCAAGGCCGCCGATCACAAAGGCCGTATCGGTCGCCATCACGGTTCCCCAGCCGTGTACACCGGGCTGCCCGTTCATGAGGACGAGATAGATGGAGACGGGAACCGCCATGCCGCCGAGCGCGGCCAGGAAGGGCAAGGCCGCGACTCTCGGATTGCGAAGCTCGCCCAGAGCGAATTCCCGCTTGAGTTCGAGTGAGACGACGAAAAAGAACAAGGTCATCAAGGCATCGTTGATCCAGTGATGCAACGAGCGGGTGAAATCCAGCTGACCCACCTGAAGGCCTATCGGCATCTTCCAGAAGTTCAGGAAAGGGGCGGACAAGGGCGAGTTGGCCAACACCAGTGCGACCATGGCGCAAAGGAGCAACAGTCCCCCTGCCGCAGCCTCAATCTTGAGGAAGCGCGCAAATGGCCTGGTTACGCGATCGGCGACTTCGATCGGAAGACCCTGGTTCCTGTTCTTATCGATGATGTTCCATGCCTCGTCGGAAGGTCAAAACCGGAGGTTGCGTTCAGCGAGGCGCACCGCGAGCGATTTCCTTTTCGATCATCCTGACGAACATGTCGCCATATTGTTCGGTTGAACTGTAGTCTTGCTCGTATTCCCCGACGTTATGGCCGGTGCCGAAGGCTGACTTCAAGCGCTCGAGAATTTCGGGCTGGTTTTCTGCAAGAAAGCAGATCAACGACTGAAGAATCCTGGCATGCGCGAGTACTCTGCGCTCCAGCTCGGTTGCTTCGGCTTCCATTTTCGTTTCCTTTGTCGTTCCTGGTGCGGAGACTGTCACCAAAGCTGGCCTATCGGGCAGATCTCTGGCGCTGCAATTCAGCCTTTGCGAGCTCGAGGTCCGTATAATTGTAAGGACCGACCCGGTAGTTCGTCACGGTACTCGCTGTGATCCCGGCAGGGATCTCCGGCTCGGGCGGACTGAACGCGTTTCTTTCGACCTCACCTTCCCGAAATCCTTGAGGCCGGCTTGACGTAGATGTCACTGCCGGGGGATCTTGCTCGCGACAAACGGCAAACATGTCCTTCAACAAGGCAAGCTGATCGGAAATCCGTTCCAGCGCAGAGATCTCACGTTCCTGAAAGGTAAGTGCGGCGCGTCTCTTGACGAGTTCCACCGGCGGTTCCGCGTCGAAGGGAAAACCGGGAGATTGCTCTTTCATAGCCCGATGCCTCTCAAATAGAATGGTGTCGCCGGACGCGAGCTTCGTCCCGATGCTGGCCGATGCGCTTCGCATAATATTCCACCAGATCGAAGTAGGTCGGCCGATCTTCGCGACCCTCCGACCGCCGCGCATCGACAAGGGCACGTTGATGGTTGGCGTAAAGCTGATTGAGGTCCATCACTGCTCCTTTCCTGGTTGGAGCCACCCAATGGGGGATTTCCCGCCGGGCGAGTTTACTTCTGATCAGGCCTTCTTCAGGTTCACGGCGCAAATCTCGCCGTCATGGTCAGATTGCGTATCGTACCCATAGCGGTCATTCTGCTTCGGCAATTGAGCTTTGTCCTGGAGATCGGCCCACGTGAATGGCAAGGGTCCGCCACCCTTCTCGGGTGCAATGAAGCCCGTGCCAGTTGTTTCGTTGTAGTCGCTGACTTTCCCGTGCTGGGTCATCACGCGCATTCCTTCCGCTCTGGGGCAGCCCTGATTGGCTGCATCCGCAACTAAGAGGCGTAAAAGAAGGAAAGAGGCGTTTCGGCCACGCCAGTCACCGTCGTTCGCGACAGGTAGCTATTGTGAAATGGGGTGCACCCCCAAAAAAACAAGGTCGCAGTGAGAACATTGAGAGGATGAAATGCCTCCTCCTACGGAGGGCTCGAATGAGCCATGTTTCTCAAAGTTGGTATTTCCAGACCAGCAACACCGAAAGCGTGCAAATCATCAGCAGGACAAGGGGCAGGCCGGCGCGCACATAGTCCCGGAAGTGATATCCACCCGCGCTCATGATCAAGATGTTGGTCTGGTAGGCAATGGGAGTTGCATAGCATAAATTGCATCCGAACAGCACGGCGAGAACCAATGGCTCCGCTGGTGTGGCAAGTTGTTCGGCCAGGCTCACCGCGATGGGCGTGCCTACCGCCGCGGCGGCCGTGTTTGACGAGAAATTCGTGAGCAATGTCGCAAAGGCCATCATGACCGCCAGGACTACCGCTCCCGGAAAGCCCTGCATCCCAAGCGCAAGCGAACTGCCAAGCCACTCCGCTGCGCCCGTTTCCAGTAATGCCCGGCCAAGCGCGATGCTGGCGGCGACAAGCACGATAACCTTGGCGCTCAAGGCCTGGCCCAACTGATCGAACTTCACGCATCCCGTCGCCAGCATGACGATCGATCCCGCAAGGGCCGCGACTGCAATGGGGACAAGATGCAGCGCCGCAAGCAGGACAACTCCCGCAAATATCAGCAAGGCAAGGCCAGCCTTCGCCGTACGCGGAATTTCCGCTGCGCCCTCGAGCATCATTGTGCCTTCGCTGATCTGGATTTGCTCCAACGCAGCGCTGCCGCCCTGTACCCACAGCACATCGCCAACTTCCAGGCGTTCAGCATCGGCCCTGGACCTGCCAGGGAAAAACGCCTGTTCCGGATGATGAAGCCCCATGACTGCAACGCCATAACGGTCGATGACTTGTGCTGATCTTATAGTCTGCCCGATGAGCGAGGAATCCGCTCCAATGACGAGCTCCGCCATCACCTGGCCTTCACCCTTGTCTCCGGCAAAGGTCTCGACGGTCTCCATCATTGCCGGGCGCACGAGAGGCATTTTCATCGCCGAACTGAGTTCCTGCAACTCGGCGCTTGTGCCCTCGACCTCTATGGCATCGCCAAATTCTACAATGAACCGAGAATCGGTCTGCAAGCTGCCCTTGCGAACAGCCCCGACCACTTCAAGCGCCCCATCGAACCTCCTGCGCAGAGCCTGCAGGGATTGGCCGATTGCAGGCGAGGCTTCCCGTGGGAAGAGCATGGACCGAAATCGACGGGTCAACTGCTCGTCACTCGCACTGTGGGCAGGGAGCAGACGCGGCATGACAAGCCAGAGGTATGGCAGCGCAACCAGGGCGGCGAGAAGCGCCACATCAGTGAAATGGAATATGCCAAATCGGGGAAGGCCAAGATCCTCTGCAATGGAAACCACCAGCAGATTGGTGGAGGTTCCGATCGTTGTAGCCATCCCGCCGATGAGAATGGCGCAATTCATCGGCATCAGCGTTTTCGATGCGGGTATGCCGGCGCGGATGGCCAGGTTGATCATGATTGGCATGGTCAGGACCAGCACCGGCGTATCGTTCACGAACATGCTCATCAGGCCACCGACCACGAGCGAGAACAGGAGGCCCAGCAACCTGCTGAACTTCCACAGACGCGTGAGCAAACGTCCTGCCGGTTCAAGTGCACCGGTCACGACCAGCCCGCGCCCGAGGATCATGAGGGCGCAGATAGCGATCAGCGCTTCATGGCCAAATCCGCCAAAGGCAATTTCCAGCCCGGTGTAGGATCCGTCATGCTCGATCGGGAAAAAATAGGCGCTAATCGCGAGCACGGCGATCAGAACGAGCGAGACAATCTCTATCCGGACACGACCGCTCGCAAAAAACCAGAACGCCGTTACCGCGATCAACATCGCTCCGATCGCATGTGGGGACGGAGCAACCAAAAAAGCTCTCCTTGCTCAGGTTTCGACAGGGATCTCGTTCGGCGGAGGAGCCAACCAAGAGCTTATGGACGGTGGAGGCACCAAATGCTTGCGTCCGCGCGCAGGGAAGTGCCGGATCAGAAAGCCTTTCTCACATCACCAAATTGCCGGAAGCCCGGGCAGCCAGAGATGTTAGCCTGTACTGCCAAAACCCGGGGGGATGTGGTCGCGGTCAGCAGCGTCGTCCTTTGCCCGCTGTCCGGTTAGCACATCGACCATGCAATTGAAGTATTCCAAAGCCTCGTAAGCGGTTGTGAGCGGCAAGGCTACCTTGGCACCTTCCAGTGCTGTAGCAACCTCGTTCTCTGTCGCGGCGCGGACCCGGCGGACAAGTTCGTCGCTGTTCATTTTCTTATAATAGCACGGGGCAAAGGTTGCCTATAGCTTGTTTGGATCGAAGATCGCCGCCGTTCCGTTTGTTCATCCGATATCGGAACCGTGGTGCCCCGTGCGCAAAAGCAAGTAGGTGCATTGAGTATATGGGGCGAACGATTTGGCAATTGGGCGCTGCGGTTCCCTCTGTCGCAAGAGCAGAAATCATCACACCTACTAAGAAGCGTGAATAGCTGCTTTCTCCAAGGTCACACCTGAAACCGGACAGTCTCCTGACGGCCCAGTTTTAGCCATTTCGGGCAGACAGGTTCGACCGCAAATAAATCACTCGCCTCATGCCAATTCGAAATCAGCAAGGATCGCGATAGCGGTGCATTTTTTTACGATTCGCGCAGATCCTGGCACCGTTGGCGCGGAAATACGTCCTTGCCGTCGCAATTTCGCGCGCGTCGGTCGCTAATTCGCGCTGGGCGCGAAAATTTTCAGAACCGTCAGCTGTTGAGCAGTTTGTCCGTAAAGGTCTCTAACTGTCCAAAAGCGTTCCAAGCCTCACAAATTGCTGACGATTTGCCCAAATTCTAGCTCAATCTGACTCTTGCGTCCTGTCAAAAAGTTCTCATTATGTTCCGTAGAGGGGCTGCCAATGTCAATGTGTGAGAACGCCCAATGTCTAATACCGAACGCATCATCCGACTGAAGACCGTGCTCGACCGCACAGGTCTCTCTCGCTCCACCATCTATCGCAAGATCGCCGAGGGGACTTTCCCGTCACAGGTGAAGATAAGCGTCCACGGCGCAGGCTGGCATGAGTCCGCAATCAATCGCTGGATTGCCGATCCTGCGCACTATCGTGAAGAGGAACCGGCAGAATGAGTGCGCAGCAACCTGTCGAGCCGATCTGTGTCAAGGTCAATGACGCTGCCCGTATGATCGGCGTCGGGCGCACAAAGCTCTACGAGCTGATCTCCAGCGGCGAACTCGAAACGGTCAAGATTGGCAAGGCAACGCGCATCACGACAGCCAGTTTGCATAGGCTGGTTGAGCGGCATCGGGCGTTGAACTGACCAGGCCGCAAACTCGCAATTGGACAGTGTCAGAACGTGCCATTATGTTGCGATAAGGCGCTCAACGAACCACCCACTTATTCAGCTTTTCGGTCAAAACGCTGAACCGAACCATCGTTAAATGAACGAAAATGTGGGGGAGAGTGTGGGGGAAAGCCTGCATTTGTTCCAAGAACAGGATTGATATCAAAGCGTTATTTTTGCGGTTCGATTCAAGCCCTGCCACCACCGGAGCGGCCCGTAGGCCAGCGTTCTGCCTTCACCCGTCCAGCATGGCCTGCAGCCGCGTGCGCAAATGGCTCACCAGTCGCGTCACCTTGGGTGCCAGCTGGCGACGGGCGGAATAGACGGCCCAGATCGGCTCGTCCTCCGGCTTTTGATCGTCCAGCACGGACTGCAGCCGTCCCGCGGCAAGATGTTCGCCCACGTAAAAAGCGGGAATCTGGCATATGCCCATGCCCGCGAGGCAAGCGTCGAGCAGCGACGACCCCGAATTGCATTTCCACCGTCCGTCGGGCCGCCAGGTCTGGCCATAGCGGAACTGCCATTGCGAGGCGGAGCCGGTGAGGCATTCGTGTGCCGCCAGATCGGCGATCCGCGCGGGCTTGCCATGGTGCGAGATATAATCGCGCGAGGCGACGGTGATCAGCTCGCGCTGGGCGACGCGGGTGGCGATCAGGCGGGAATCTTCCAGATGGCCGGTGCGCACGGCCAGATCGTACCCGCGCCCTGCGATATCGACGACATCGTTGTCGAGGTCGATTTCCACCTGAACACCTGCGTGCATCTGGGCGAATTCGCGCAGCAGGGGTGAAATGAATCGCTCACCCAGCGCATAGGAACAGGTAACGCGCAACAGGCCGAACGGCTCGTTATGCTGGCTGAGCGCGGCAATCGCTTCCTCGCGCTCTTCGACCAGCCGCTGGCATTGGGCAAAGAACACGCGGCCAGTTTCGGTGAGGTACAGAGAGCGCGTAGTGCGGTTGAACAGGCGGGTTTCCAGCCTTTGTTCCAGCCGCCCGATCGACCGGCTCATATGCGTGACCGATGCGTCGAATGCCCGTGCGCCTGCGGTAAAGCTGCCGGCGCGGGCAACCGCGACAAATTCCTCGATACCGTCCCAGCCAGAGATCATAGGAAGCGCCCGTGATTATTGCCATATGGGGATAATGCTTTGCAGCTATCGCGCTTTATCACCATCCGGTTCGATGTCTATGATGCAGCCAAAGCCGTTCTTTCGATTGGAGCACATATATGAAAACCCGCGCCGCCGTAGCTTTCGAGGCGAAAAAGCCCCTCGAGATCGTCGAGGTCGATCTGGAAGGCCCCAAGGAGGGCGAGGTTCTGGTCGAGATCATGGCGACGGGCCTGTGCCATACCGATGCCTATACGCTGGACGGGCTGGACAGCGAGGGGCTGTTCCCCTCGATCCTCGGCCATGAAGGCGCAGGCATCGTTCGCGAAATCGGGCCGGGCGTGACCAGCGTAAAGCCCGATGATCACGTCATCCCGCTCTACACCCCCGAATGCCGCCAGTGTAAATCCTGCCTGTCGGGCAAGACCAATCTGTGCACCGCGATCCGCGCCACGCAGGGCAAGGGGCTGATGCCCGACGGCACCAGCCGCTTCAGCTATAAGGGCGAGATGATCCATCACTACATGGGCTGCTCGACCTTCTCGAATTTTACCGTCCTGCCCGAAATCGCGGTTGCCAAGATCCGCGAGGACGCTCCGTTCAAGACCAGCTGCTACATCGGCTGCGGCGTCACCACCGGTGTCGGCGCGGTGACCAACACGGCCAAGGTGCAGGTGGGCGACAATGTGGTCGTGTTCGGCCTTGGCGGTATTGGCCTCAACGTCATTCAGGGCGCGAAGATGGCAGGCGCGTCGAAGATCATCGGCATCGACCTCAACCCCGACCGCGAGGAATGGGGCCGCAAGTTCGGCATGACCGACTTCCTCAACACCAAGGGCATGAGCCATGACGACATCGTGCAGAAGGTCGTCGCCATGACCGACGGGGGCGCGGATTACACCTTTGACTGCACGGGCAACACCAATGTGATGCGCACCGCGCTGGAAGCATGTCATCGCGGCTGGGGCGAAAGCATCATCATCGGCGTGGCCGAAGCAGGCAAGGAAATCAGCACGCGCCCGTTCCAGCTGGTCACTGGCCGCGTGTGGAAGGGCACGGCATTCGGCGGCGCGAAGGGCCGGACCGATGTGCCCAAGATCGTCGACTGGTACATGAACGGCCAGATCGAGATCGACCCGATGATCACCCATGTCTTGACCCTTGAGGAAATCAACAAGGGGTTTGACCTGATGCATGCGGGCGAGAGCATTCGCAGCGTGGTCGTTTACTGATAGCAGGCGGGCTCTGGCCAATTGAGGAGAGCCTTATGTTCAGCCACGTCCATATCGGTAGCAATGATACCGCCCGTGCCAAGCGTTTCTATGACGCGTTGATCGGTGCGCTGGGCGGCGGGGAAGGGGCGAAGGACCCCGACCGCGACCGCTATTTCTACAGCCACGATGGCGCCTTGCTGATCGTGGGCGCACCGCTGGACGAAAAAGAAGCGACTGTCAGCAACGGCTCGACCATCGGTTTCCGCGTCGACAGCCCCGAACAGGGTGCGGCATGGGTTCGGGCGGGGCTGGACCATGGCGGCACGCTGATCGAGGATGCGCCCGGCATCCGCGACCGAGGCGCGCGCGGGCAGATTTATCTCGCCTATTTGCGCGATCCTGACGGGCACAAATTATGCGCAATGAAATTCATGGAGCCGAAGTGACACTCGAAACGATATCGCTGAATCGCAGCCACGGCGGCACGCAGGGCGTCTATAAGCACCAGAGTAAGGCGACGAATACGGAGATGACATTCTCCGTCTTCGTGCCCGACCATGCCGAAGGTGCAATGCTGCCGGTGCTGACCTATCTGTCGGGTCTGACTTGCACCCAAGCCAATGTGACCGAAAAGGGCGAATATCGCGCCGCCTGCGCGCAGCACGGCATTATCTTCGTCGCGCCCGATACATCCCCGCGCGGCGACGATGTTCCCGATGACGAAGCCTATGACTTTGGCAAGGGGGCAGGGTTCTATGTCGATGCGACACAGAAGCCATGGGCCACGCATTTCAACATGCGCCGCTATATCGAAGAGGAATTGCCCGCGCTGATACAGGCTCATTTCCCCGCCGATATGGCGCGGCAGGGCATTACCGGCCATTCGATGGGCGGGCATGGCGCGCTGACCATATCGCTGCGCAATCCGGGGCGGTTCCGTTCGACCAGCGCGTTTGCGCCCATCGTCAGTCCGTTGAACTGCCCTTGGGGCGAAAAGGCGCTGACAGGCTATATCGGGTCCGACCAAGCCGCCTGGCGCGAGTATGACGCCTGCGCCCTGATCGCGGACGGCGCGCGCCTGCCCGATCTTTTGGTCGATCAGGGGACGGCGGATAATTTCCTTGAAGAACAGCTGAAAACCGGCCTGCTTGAACAGGCGGTAACCGCTGCCGGAATGAAGGCCGACATCCGCATGCAGGCGGGATATGATCATTCCTATTACTTCATCTCGACATTTATGGCCGAGCATGTCGCATGGCATGCCGCGCGGCTGAAAGGCTGACGCTTTTCTTCCGTATAACATTCCGCCGCGCCTTCCCCACGTCAGAGCCGATCGGGGGAGGCGCGTTAATCCCAAATTTACCCTTTCCCACAAAGCCATGGCGCAAGCGACGGGCCGTATTCGGGATCGGGCCCGCCGCGATCTGGCAACAAATCGCACTTGCGAAGGGCGGGCTTCATGGCGAACAGTCGGGGAATGTTGTTACTGGCAGGAACGGCGCTGGCCTGTCTGGCTGGCTGTGGCGGGGGCGAAGCGGGCACCGAAACGGTTGCTTCTCTTCCTGTAACCGCAGCGCCCGCGCCGACGCCGGGTCCGACACCTGCACCAACTCCGGCACCAACTCCGGCACCAACTCCTGCGCCATCTCCGGCACCAGCACCTGCTCCCGCACCCACTTCGGTCAGCGTGCCATCAGGGACGATGGAACTGGGCGCTGCCACCCATTTCAGTCAGGGTTGGCAGCTTGATACGATCGACCGGGCCGACGAGATTTCCGTCACTCTTCTGCGTGACGAGATGGAGTGGGATCAGGCCGAGATCACCAAAGGCAAGATCGACTTTACCGGCGCGACCGCGCAAAAGCTTGAGGCTGCCTGCGCGCGCGGCAAGAAACTATTGCTTGTCCAGATACCGACAAACCCGAATTACGACGGCGGTAAGTTTGTCTATTCCCCCGCTTCTCGCGCGGCCTTTGCCAAATTTCTGCGTGCCGTGGCCGATCATTTCGGATCGTGCATTGCCGCGTTCGAGATCGGGAACGAAATCAACGGCGGCGGCGGCCTCGGCCTTAGCTATCCGGACGGTTACGATCTGGAAGACACCTATATCGCGCTGTTGAAAGATATCGAGGCCGCCATGGGATCAAGCCATGACGATATTCGCATCCTTGG
This sequence comes from Croceicoccus sp. Ery15, assembly GCF_020985305.1. Lineage (NCBI taxonomy): Bacteria > Pseudomonadati > Pseudomonadota > Alphaproteobacteria > Sphingomonadales > Erythrobacteraceae > Croceicoccus > Croceicoccus sp. Ery15. The sequence goes on along the minus strand of NZ_CP087588.1, from coordinate 1,382,928 downwards.
GGGTTCGACCAATCTGATCGGCACCGGCTATCTGGAAAAATTCTTTGCCGCGGGCATTCTGAATCACATCGATGGCGTCGCGGTGCATCCCTATTCGGGCTATGCCTATGGCCTGCCGATGGAGATTGCGTTGCTGAAAAAGGCGATGCGCGACAACGGTAAAGAGGTCGAGATCTGGGCGTCCGAGTTCGCGCATGACCATACCGACCAGAAACTTGCTGCCTCCGAAGGAATCAAATCGATCACCCTGATGGCGGCTGCCGGGGTCGACGCGGCAATATGGTACGCGCTGTTCGAAGAGCGCTGGTTTCCCAACCTGGGCCTGTTCGACGGCTCCACAATAAAACAGCAGGGGCGGGCCGTGCGTCTGGCCACGACAAAGCTGCTGCCCCACGGTAATCCGGTCAAGCTGAACACCGGCGATTCCGGTCTGTTCGCCTATCGCTATGGAAAGGGGGCGACCGTCGTATGGGGTACGCCGCGCACCATTCAAGTGGAAGGCGCGACCGAGGCCTATGACGCCTATGGCAACCGCTTGCCATCGAACAGCCAGATGCAGGTGTCCGATGTTCCGGTGATATTCATAGGCGGCAATATCAGCGATCCGGGAACCAGCAATGTGCTGGCCGATACGCTGCTGCAATTCGGCACGGGCGACTGGACATATTTCGCGCGCAGCCGCGATGGCGGGATGAACCCGTTAACCTATACCGCGCAATGGTACACCAGCGACATGCGCAGTGCGTGGGACGCGGTGCTGGCCTTGGGTCCCGACGGCGCGGTTCCGGCGCGCGATGCGAGTGATCCTCTGCGGGCCCTTTGGCAATGGCAGGCAGACAAGGCCATGTCGGTGACTGTCACGGCCTGCTTCCACAAGCGTCAGGAGGGCGGCGATGGCATCGACCTGTCCATCGATCGCAACGGCAACACGCTGACGACCAAGATTTTGTCCAACGGCCGGACCCAGATCAGCGCGGATATCGATCTGGCTGCGGGGGACAAGGTGATGGTTTCCGCCGGTCCCAACCAGACATGGGGCAATGATGCGTTCGGCATGCGCGCAAAAGTGTTCAAAAGGGGCACTGCCAGCGCCGTCGAATGTCCCAGCTGGCATCTAAACTGACGCGGTGTCGGGGCCGGTCGCAAAACCGGCCCCGACACGATTATTCAAGCGTCATCAGGCTGGCATTGCCGCCCGCTGCCGTCGTGTCGACCGAGATCGAGACTTCCTCCAACAGCCAGTGCAGGCAATAGGCGGGCTTGTCCGATGCGCAATCCGCCTCGCTGGCGGATTGGGTCAGCACCAGCGGCCCGTCGCGCCCGGCAAATTCGGCCAGCGCCGCGCGCAGATCGCTTTCGTCCCCTTCGACCAGCGCGCCCGCGACCGGCTGATGCGCCAGCGCCTCGACCCTTCCGTGCAATTCGGGGGGAAGATCGGCGGACCAGCCCATATCTTCGAGCAAGGCGATATTGCCGGTGGCCAGCACGGCGGCCAGCTGCTGCTGGAAACCGGCCGTGGTCTTGGGTCGGACCAGAATATGGCCCCGCTTGCGCAGTTCATAGCTGTTCCGTTCGCCCACCGGACCGGGCAGGACTTCGCGGTAACCCAGCCCGCCCTGATCGGCACAGGCACGGGCGGCGTCGGATGCTGCAATCTCGCCGCGCATGCGCAGCCATTGCGAATATTGGTGCACGGCCGGATCGGACAGCGCCATTGGCAGGGCAGGGGGCTGGCTGACAAGGCGGCCCAGGTAAAGCGGACCGCCCGCCTTTGGCCCCGTGCCCGACAGGCGATGCCCGCCAAACGGCTGGCTGCCCACGATCGCGCCGATCTGATTGCGGTTGATATAGATATTCCCCGCCTCGATCACGCGGGCGACCTGATCGACCGTGCCGTCCAGCCGCGTGTGCAGGCCAAAGGTCAACCCATATCCCGACAGGTTGATCTCGTGCACCAACGGCACAAGATCGTGGCGCGCGAAACGGGTGACATGCAGCACCGGCCCGAACACTTCACGGGTCAGTTCGGTCGTCGAATCCAGTTCGATGATGGTCGGCGCTACAAAGCTGCCATGCTCGACCCCTTGCGGCAGTTTCAGCCGCGTGACCTTGTGCCCAGCGACCTCCATCTCGGCGATATGGCTCTCGATACCTTCCAGCGCCTCGTCGGTGATGACGGGGCCGATATCGTTCGACAATTGCGTGGTGGAACCGATCGCCAGCTGCGCCAATGCCCCCTTCAACAGGCCCAGTGTGCGGTCATAGACATCGTCCTGAATGCACAGCAGGCGCAGGGCCGAACAACGCTGCCCCGCGCTGTCGAAGGCGCTGGCGATCACATCGCGCACCACCTGTTCGGCAAGGGCGGAGGAATCGACGATCATCGCATTGATGCCGCCTGTTTCCGCGATCAGCGGGATCGGCTTGCCCGCAGGCGACAGGCGCTTGGACAATCGCTTTTGAATCAGCTGTGCGACCTGTGTCGATCCGGTGAACATCACGCCGTGCACATCTTCCGACGCGACCAGTGCCGCGCCCACCGCGCCGTCGCCGGGAACCAGCCGCAGAGCGTGGTCGGGAATCCCTGCCTCGTGCAGGATACGCACGGCTTCGGCGGCGACCAAAGGCGTTTCCTCGGCCGGTTTCGCCAGCACCGAATTGCCGCCGACCAATGCGGCCGCGACCTGTCCGGTGAAGATGGCAAGCGGGAAGTTCCACGGCGAAATACAGCAGATCGTGCCCAAAGGCTCCTGCTCGTGCCCAAAGCTTTCGACCGCGCGGTTCGCGTAATAGCGCAGGAAATCGATCGCCTCGCGTACTTCGGCAATGGCATTGGTGGCGCTCTTGCCCGCCTCGCGGATGGTCAGGCCGATCAGCACGCCCATTTGCGCCTGCATCGTATCGGCCGCGCGGTGCAGCGCCGAAGCCCTTTGGCTGACGGGCACCTCGTTCCAGTGCGATGCGGCGACGATAGAGGCAATGGCCGGCACATCGTCGGGCGACAGATCGTGGCTGACCCCGACGATATCGCGCCGGTCCGCCGGATTGGTCACATCGCGGGGCGTGCCGGTGCCCGCTTCGCCCGCCACCCATTCGCGGCTGGCGCTTTCCTTCAGATTTTCGGTCAGTTCGGCCAGACGATCCTCGTTCGTCAGGTCGATGCCTGCCGAATTCAGCCGCATCGGGAATATTCCCAGGGGCAGGGAGATCTGCGGATGCATGCTGCCGGGGCGTTCCATTTCGGCCACTTGCTGCGCCGGATCGGCAGTCAGATCCGCGATGGCGACATCGGGATTGGAAATGCGGTTCAGGAACGAGCTGTTGGCCCCGTTTTCCAGCAAGCGCCGCACCAGATAGGCGAGCAGCGTCTCATGCGTGCCGACCGGCGCATAGATGCGGCAGGGGCGGTTCAGCTTTTTCTTGGGAACGACCTCGTCATACAGTTCCTCGCCCATGCCGTGCAGGCACTGGAACTCGTAATCGCCTGCCTCGAACGGGCGGCCCTTGATCTCGTCCGCAAGGTGATAGATCGTCGCCAGAGTCTGCGCGTTATGCGTGGCGAATTGCGGAAAAATATGCTCGCGCGCCTCGATCAGCTGGCGGGCGCAGGCGATATAGGACAGGTCGGTGTGAACCTTGCGCGTATAGACGGGAAAATCCGGCAGCCCGTCCAGCTGGGCGCGCTTGATCTCGGCATCCCAATAGGCGCCTTTCACCAGACGCACCGGAATGCGGCGTTCGGACCGTTTGGCCAGATCGATCAGCCAGTCCAGCACTTGCGGGCAACGCTTGCCATACGCCTGGATGACGCAGCCAAGCCCGTTCCAGCCCGCCAGCTCGTGCGCGGTGGCCAGTTCCTCGATAATGTCGAGCGACAGTTCCAGCCGGTCGGCTTCCTCGGCATCGATGTTAAAGCCGATGCCATATGATTTCGCCAGCACGGCCAGTGCACGGACGCGGGGCAGCAGTTCCTTCATCACCCGTCCGGCCTGTGCGCGCTGGTAACGCGGGTGCAGGGCCGACAGCTTGACCGAAATGCCCGGCGCGGTGTGGACCGGCTTTCCGTCGGCGCGGCGGCCGATGGCATGGATCGCCTTCTCATAGGCTGCGTAATAGGCTGCGGCATCGTTCAGATCGACCGCGGCCTCGCCCAGCATGTCATAGCTATAGGTAAAGCCCCGCGCTTCGGGGCCCTTGGCGTGCTTGATCGCTTCCTCGATCGTCTCGCCCGCGACGAAATGTTCGCCCATGAATTCCATGGCAAGGCGCACGCCCGACCGGATCACCGGCTCGCCCGCGCGGGCGATCAGGCGTTTCAGCGCGGCGGCAAGGCCGAATTCGTCGGTTCGTTCGGAAAGCTCGCCCGTGACAACAAGACCCCATGTGGCCGCGTTCACGAACAGTGAGTGATCGGGCGCCAGATGCGAACGCCAGTTGCCGCGCGCGATCTTGTCCTTCACCAGCGCGTCGCGCGTGCCCGCATCGGGAATGCGCAGCAGGGCTTCGGCCAGACACATCAGCGCGACGCCCTCTTCGCTGGACAGCGAATATTCCTGCATCAGGCCGTCGACGCCCCAGCCGTCCTGCTTCTTGCGGACTTTCAGCACCAGATCGCGGGCGGTCTGTTCGATCTGCTGGCGCAAATGGTCGGGCATGGTCGCGCGCGGCAGCAATTCGGCCACGGCCTGCGGTTCGGGGCGGCGATAGGCATCGGTAATCGCCTGTCGCAGCGGCGTTGCTTCGCGGATGGGGGGCGCAAAACGGGCAAACTTGTCGTTCAAATCGGCAGTCCTGTCGAGCATGGGGTCCTTTCGGCGGGTTGAACGTTGTCTCTCCTGATCGGCAAATTCCCGCCTGCTGCGGGTGGCCAAATCATCTCTTTATGTTAGCTGCAACCGTTCGCAGCGGACTTCGATCCGAAAAGACAGACATTCGACCTGAAAGAGGAATTATGAGCACGGATATTTCCAGCAACGAAACGAACGCGCAACCCGATGGTCGGGTGCTTCTCGTCGGATGCGGGAACATGGGCTTTGCCATGCTGAAAGGCTGGATCGAACAGGGCACACCGGCGAATCGGATCGACGTGGTCGAACCCAATGACGATCTGCGTAAACGCGCAGGGGGAACGGGCGCCAAGGTTCATGCCAGCGTGGACGATATCATCGGCGGAGAGGCCCCGGCGATGGCGATCATCGCGGTCAAGCCGCAGGTGATGGCCAAGGTGCTGGCCGATTACCGCCCCTTTGCGGCGGCGGGCACGACATTCGTATCGGTTGCGGCGGGCACCTTGCTGGGCACCATCGAAAAGGCGCTGGGCGAGGGGAGCGCGGTTATCCGCTGCATGCCCAATACGCCCGCGGCCGTGGGCAAGGGCATGATGGTCTGCTGTGCCAATGATGCCGTGACCGGTGAAGCACGCGCCGTTTGCGAAACGCTGCTGTCGGCCAGCGGCAGCGTCGCCTTTGTCGAGGAAGAGAGCCTGATGGACGCGGTAACCGGCGTGTCTGGTTCTGGCCCTGCCTATGTCTTCCATTTTATCGAGGCGATGGCCGAGGCGGGCGTCAAATCGGGACTTCCCGAAGATCTGGCGAAAGAGCTGGCGATCCAGACGGTCTATGGCGCGGCGGTCTATGCGCGTTCGTCGGACGAGGATCCGGGCCAGCTTCGCAGCAATGTGACCAGCCCCAACGGCACCACGGCGGCGGCGCTGGATGTGCTGATGGGCACGGGCCGCCTGCGCGCCCTGCTGGCCGAAGCGGTCGAGGCGGCCGCCGAACGCTCGCGCGAACTGGCGCGGGATTGACGGGAATACCGGATCAGGGGGCGGGCGTGCCTGCCCCCTGATCCGCCATTTCGTCGATGCGGCGGACATCGACCGCATATTTCAGATCCTGCACCGCCGAACCCACGAACACGCCGTCGATGGGCGAGACATCGGCAAAATCGCGCCCCATGCCCACGGTCACGTGATCGGTATCGGCCAGCCGGTCGTTGGTCGGATCGAATGCGACCCAGCCATCCTCTCCGCACCATACCGCCACCCATGCATGCATCGCATCGGCGCCGACCAGCTTTTCCTGACCCGGCGGCGGGCGGGTGTTGAGATAGCCCGAGATATAGGCCGCCGGGATCGCATGCGAACGCAGCGCGGCGATCATCACGTGGCTTTGATCCTGACACACGCCGCGTCCCGCCGCGAATGCCTCTTGCGGGGGTGTGCGGCTGGTGGAGGAGCCGGACACATAGGCGATCTTTTCATGCACCGCATGGGTCAGATCATGGGCGGCCTGCACGATCGAACGGTCGGGCGACAGGATCGGCGCGGCCCAGTCCGCGATTGCCTGATCCAGCCCTGCGATGCGCGACGCGAACAGATAGGGCGCGGGCGACCATACGCTGAGATCGCGTGAAGCGGCGGCCATTTCGCGCACGTCCTCGATCGTCATGGCCGTCGCGGGTGCGCGCGGCGGGGTGATCGCGACGGTAAAGCTGCTCTGCACGGTCAATTCGCTGAGCGGCTGCTCAAACCGGACGCGCGTGGTGTTGACGAGATAGGGCCCGTCCTCGTCCACCGCGCTGGCGGGCACAGGATCGAGCACGAGCGACTGGTCCGAAATCTCCTGCCCCGCCCATGGATAGGGTTTGAGCCTGATGTTGAAGCGCGCCTGCGCCACGGGGGCGGCATAGGACAGGTCGGTGCGATGTTTGACGCGGAAGGTGACGGGGCCGCTCATGCCAGCAGCGCCCCCGGATCGCGCGGGGCGGGCCTGTCCGGTTGCAGGAAATAGCGCCGCCCGATCGCAGCCGACAAGGCGCCCAGATCGTCGCGCAGCCCCTGAAGCACATTGGTGTCGAGGTCTTCGGCATCGAGGCCGCCGATCTTCGCGTCGAGCATTTGCGCCATGCGCAGCGGCTCTTCGGGAAGGCCGTCTTCGCGAAGGTCAGGCAGGGCGGCCAGATGTTCGGCCACGCGCTTGGCCTGATAGGCAAGGCCGCGCGGCTCCGCAGGGTCAAGCAGCGCCATGTCGAGCACGGGCGCGATGAAGGGGATCGTGAGATAGCGGCTGCGATAAAGCGATATGCCGTCGATCAGGTCGAGCAGCGCAGTCAGGTCTTCGGCGCTGGCACTACCGGGAACTATGGCTTGTGCTGCCTGCAGCATCATCGACCCGCGTTCGATCGCGATGCCCATGTCAAAGAAGCGCCATGCCGCGCTGCGCCCCATATTGTCCGACAGCAATTGCGCCACCGCAGCGCCGCGCCCGACCACCATGTCGCACGCATCGATCAGCGTATCGCTGTCCATTGCATCCACGGGAGGCAGGGGCCGCTGAACCGCGCGCCAGCTGTCGCGCGACAACCGGTCGCGCAGCAAAAGCGCGATCTGCTGCGCCTTTTCGATAAGAACGGGGATCGACCCGTTCAGCGTCTTGTCGGTCAGTGCGGCGACCGCCATGTCGTGCGGGGCGGGATGCGCTTCCTCTTTGGTCGGAGCAGGCGCGGCACCCCATTGGCGTAGCAGCGCAGCCAGCCGGTCGGCGGTGGTCACCGCTTCGGGCACGGCGGCGCGTCCTGCGGGGCCATCGGAATTTTCAACCAGAATGCGCACGATCCGAGCGGTCAGGTTCAGGCGTTCGCCATAACGGCCCAACCAGAACAGATTATCGGCGGCCTGGCTGGGCAATTGCCCGCCGCCGCGCCGCACCGATGGCGGGTCCAGATTGGGCGGGCGCACGGTACGGGCGCTTCCTTGTCCGTCGACCACGCACAGATCGGCGGAGAAATCGTCGCGCTCCATCAAGGCGGTGCGCAGATGGCCCTGTTTGGAAATGCGCGCGAAGCCGCCCGGCATGACCACCCATTGCCCGTTCGCCCCGCGCGCAAGAAAGCAGCGCAAAGTAAAACGGCGCGGTTCGAACCGCCCGTCGACGATGGCGGGCGCGGTCGAGGTTTCGACGATTTCCTGCGCGACATAATCCATCGGGCGGCGGGCCAGCCCTTGCAGCAGTACTACTCGCTCTTCGGGCGGAATCTGCGCGCCGATACGCGTGCTGCCTTCGGGAATGCCGGGGATGCTGCCACGAAACGAGGAGGCAAAGACCAGCTCGTCGAAACGGGCCAGCGCCTCGTCCCGCTCGGCCTTTTGCCCGCACCACCATGTCGCCGCATTGGGCAGGATCAGCGGCCCGCCGGTCACCACCTGGGCAAGCCGCGGCAGAAAGGCCGACATGGCGCGCGATTCCACCACGCCCGCACCCGGCCAGTTCGCCACCGACAATTGCCCCGACCGGCACGCCTCGATCAGTCCCGCGACGCCGATCTGCGAATGCTGGTCGAATGCCAGCGGATCGATATCGGCGGTATTGATCCAGCGCCACAACCCGTCGATCCGCTTCAACCCGGCAACCGTGCGCACATAAAGTCGCCCGTCGCGCACCGTCAGGTCGCGGCCTTCGACCAGAGAGAAGCCGAGATGGCGGGCCAGATGCGCCTGTTCGGGATAGCTCTGGTTAAACCGTCCGGGGGTCAACAGGCCGATGCGCGGGTCCGACCGCTGGCAATCCTCGGCAATCCCGAACCGCAGGGCCTCGAAAAATTCGGTAATGCGGCGCGCGCCGATGCCCGCCAGCAGATTGCCGGTACTGCGGATCAGCGCCAGCCGGTTTTCCAGCGCATAGCCGATGCCGGTGGGCAGCCGCGTGCGATCGGCCAGCACGCGCCATTCGCCATTGGGACCGCGTGCCAGATCGACGGCATAGACGCGCAAATGATAGCCGCCCGGGGGACGCAAACCGACCATTTTGCGCGCGAAATTGGGGCTTCCGCTGGCCAGAGCGGCGGGCAAATGCCCTTCGCCCACCAGATTTTGCGCGCTATAGATGTCGGCGACGACATGTTCGAGCAATTCGGCCCGCTGGATCAGCCCCGCTTCCAGAACGTCCCATTCGGATGCGCCGATCAGCACCGGCATCGGCCCCAATGGCCATGGCCGCTCCCGCTCGTCCCCTGTCAGGCGGAAGGCAAGGCCCAGATCCTCGACATTGCGGTCGAGATAGGACTGTATCTGCCCCAGATTGCCTTCGCCAAGCTGGCACAGGGCGGCGGCCACACGATGCCACAGCGGCGCCATATCGCTGCTGGCAGAGGCGAAGATATCGCCGCTTTCGGGCGCGGGATACCAGCCCAGCGGATCGCTGCCGGGATCGGGGCCGAAAAGGGTATCCCCCTGAAAAACAGGCGAACCGTCGTTCATTATCCGCGCTTGGGCCGTCGCAGGTCCAGTGTCATCGGGAACTCTCCCCCATCCTCTGCGGGCGGAATCTCGACATCGCCGGGCGTGTGGCCGAACGGCTGGAACCGTGCCCGGCGGCGTGCCTCCGCCTCGAAATCATTGACCGGTACGTCGTCATAGGATCGTCCGCCCGGATGCGCCACATGATAGACACAACCACCCAGCGAGCGATTGTTCCAGCTGTCGAACACATCGAAGGTGAGCGGAGCGTCTGCGGCGAGGAGCGGATGGAGGCACGAGGGCGGGGCCCAGGCCTTGTACCGGATGCCGCCGACCGCTTCTCCCGGCTTGCCCGTGGGGTGCAACGGCACGCGGCGCCCGTTGCAGGCAACGACATGGCGTCCGGGGACAAGCCCGCGTGCCTTGACCTGCAGCCGTTCGGTGCTGGAATCGACATAGCGCACCGTGCCGCCGATCGCGCCGGTTTCTCCCAGCACGTTCCACGGCTCCAGCGCATGGGCGATTTCCAGCGCCACGCCGCCCGCCTCGACCTCGCCATGGATCGGGAAACGGAACTGGCGTTGCGCCTCGAACCAGTTCGGGTCGAAATCGAAGCCCGCCTCGCGCAGGTCCTGAAGCACGTCGAGGAAATCGGACCAGCAGAAATGGGGCAGCAGAAACCGGTCGTGCAGGCTGGTGCCCCAACGGACCAGCGAACCCGACAGGGGGCGCTGCCAGAACATGGCCGTCAGCGCGCGGATCAACAGCAATTGCGCCACGCTCATCTTCGCGTCGGGCGGCATTTCGAAGCCGCGGAACTCGACCAGCCCAAGGCGTCCCGTCGGCCCGTCGGGCGAATAGAGCTTGTCGATGCAAATTTCGCTGCGATGCGTATTGCCCGTTACGTCGACCAGCAGGTTGCGGAACAGCAGATCGCTGATCCACGGGAATTGCGGCGGCGTTTCGGGGCCGGGCACTTGCGCCAGCGCGATATCCAGCTCGTACAGGCTGTCATGCCGGGCTTCGTCGAAGCGCGGGGCCTGGCTGGTGGGGCCGATGAACAGGCCGGAAAACAGATAGGACAGCGACGGATGGCGCTGCCAGTAAAGCACAAAGCTTTTCAGCAGGTCAGGCCGCCGCACGAAGGGGCTGTCGGGCAGGGTCTTGCCGCCCAGCACGATATGGTTGCCACCGCCCGTGCCTACCGAACGCCCGTCGACCATGAACTTGTCGGCCGTCAGCCCCACTTCGCGCGCGTCTTCGTACAGCCCTTCGGTAATCGCGCGGATTTCCTCGAAACTGGCAGCAGGGTGGATGTTCACCTCGATCACGCCGGGATCGGGAGTGACCTTCAGCACGTTGACGCGCGGGTCGGGCGGCGGGGAATACCCCTCGATCCGCACCGGCTTGTCCATTTTCGCGGCGACGTCCTCGATCGCGGCGACAAGTTCGAGGAAATCCTCCATCGCTTCGACCGGCGGGATGAACACCGACAGGTAATCGCCGCGCGGCTCGACCGTCATGGCGGTGCGGACGGCATCGGCGCTGATTTCCTGTTCGACGCGGTCCTGTGCATGACCATCGGGCCCTGCGACGCGCTCGACCCGCTGACCGGTCGGCGCAAAGCCCTCGGCAGGTGGCGCGGCCTCGCGGCTGTCGCTGCCGACGGGGACCGACTGCCGCCGGAAATCGGCCAATGGCTCGGCCGCATCGGTGGATACGCGCGGGTGGATATAGGGAAAGTCGGATTTGGACACATGCGGCAGCGAGCCGAGCGGCAGGCGATAGCCCAGTGCCGAATCGCCCGGCACCGCGAACAGCGCGCCACGCCGCGTGGTCCATTGTTCGGTCTTCCACCGCGGACCCTTGGCGGGCTGGGCCTGTTGCCGCTGGATCGGCAGGGCGAAACCCACCGGCTTGGTCAGCCCGCGCGTAAAGGTTTTTACGATGCGCTGGCGTTCCTCGGGGTCTTCGATCTTGGGGTCGAGCGCCGTCACATTGACCGGCAGTTCCCCCTCGCGCTCGATCCATTTCTGCGGGTCTTCGTAAACCGCCTGCACCGTTTCGCCGCCAAGCCCCAGCACCGTCGCGGTGCCTTCGATCAGCGCTTGTGCGTCTTCGGCATCGACGATCTGTTCGACCGCCGCATCGGGATCGTCGCTGCCGCCCGCGATCAGATCGGGGTTTTGCCAGATCGGCGCGCCATCGTGCCGCCAATAGAGCGAAAAGCCCCAGCGTGGCAGGCTTTCGCCCGGATACCATTTGCCCTGTCCGTGGTGCAGCAGGGCCCCCGGCGCGAAACGGTCGCGCAACTTGCGGATCAGGCGGTTGGCATAATCGGCCTTGGTCGGGCCCACGGCCTCGCCGTTCCATTCGGGCGCTTCGGGGTCGGCCGCCGCGACAAAGGTCGGTTCGCCCCCCATGGTCAGGCGCACATCACCTGCTTCCAGCGCCTCGTCCACCCTGGCACCCAGATCGAGCAGAGCCTGCCAGCGGCCGTCGGTAAAGGGCTTGGTGATGCGCACAGCCTCGTGCACACGGTCGACGCTCATCTCGAAGGTGAAATCGACTTCGGCGGGTTCGGCCACGCCGGTGATCGGCGCGGCAGAGCGGAAATGCGGCGTTGCGGCCAGCGGAATATGGCCTTCGCCCGCGAACAGCCCGCTGGTGGGGTCCAGCCCGATCCAGCCTGCGCCGGGGACGAAAATCTCGCACCATGCATGAAGATCGGTGAAATCGGCCTCGGGCCCCTTGGGACCTTCGACCGGTTCGACATCGGCCTTCATCTGGATCAGATAGCCCGATACGAAACGCGCGGCATAACCCAGCCGCCGCAACAGGTTTACCAGCAGCCAGCCCGTATCGCGGCAACTGCCTGTGCCCAGTTCCAGCGTCTCTTCGGGCGTCTGCACGCCGGGTTCCATGCGCACGACATAGGAAATCCGCTGTTCCAGCGCCTGATTGATGGCCACCAGAAAATCGATGGTGCGGCCCTGCTGCTTGCCTGCCCATTCGCCGACCAGTGCCTCGAACTTCTCGCCCGCAGGTTCGGCATCGAAATAGGCGGCAAGCTCGGCCCTTGCTTCGTCGGTATAGGAAAAGGGGACCTCTTCGGCCTCTTCCTCGACGAAAAAGTCGAAGGGGTTGATGACCGCCATGTCCGCGATCAGATCGACATCAATGGAAAAGCTGGTCACGCGTTCGGGAAAGACGACGCGTGCCAGCCAGTTGCCATGCGGGTCTTGTTGCCAGTTGATGAAATGGCCCGCCGGTTCGATTTTCAGCGCGTAATTGGGCACCTCTGTCCGTGTGTGCGGGGCTGGGCGCAGGCGGATCACCTGCGGGCCAAGACGGACGGGCCTGTCATAGACATAGGCGGTGCGGTGATGCAGAGCGGCGCGTATCATGGCCTGTGCTTATCGGTCCGTGTCGTGTTGCATTGCAACTGCGAAATTGCGTGAAAGGATGGCGTGTTGTTACATGATGCCGGATCGCATCTTGCGGGACTGGAAATCGGCGGCACCAAGCTGGTGGCCGCACGCGCATATGGCAGGGCCATTGCAGAGCGGGTAACGATCCCGACCACCACGCCAGAGGCTACGCTGCACGCGGCGCGCGAATTGCTGGCACGCTGGCATGCTAGTGAGGCGCTTGCCGCCATCGGAATTGCCGCTTTCGGCCCCGTGCGCATCGATCGGGCCGCCCCCGATTACGGTCATGTTCTGGCAACGCCCAAACCCGGCTGGGAAGGGGCCGATCTGCTGGCCGGACTGTCAGGTTTCGGCGTGCCTTTTGCGCTCGATACCGATGTGAATGCCGCTGCCCTGGCCGAAATGTCACTGGGGGCGGGGCAGGGGTGCGACAGCCTGATCTATATCACCATCGGCACCGGCATCGGCGGCGGCGTGGTCGTGGGTGGCAGGCCCGCGCACGGGCGGCTGCATCCCGAACTGGGCCACATGATGCTGGGGCGCGAGGCTGGTGACGATTTTGCCGGAATTTGCCCCTTCCATGGCGATTGCATCGAAGGGTTGGTAAGCGGTCCCGCTCTTCACGCGCGCTTGGGTGCGGATCCGGCGGCAGTGGCGGCAGGCGATCCGCGCTGGGAAACGGTCGCGGGCGATCTGGCGCGGCTGATCGCCAATCTCATGCTGACGCTTTCGCCGCAGAGGATCGTGATCGGTGGCGGCGTGGGGCTGGGGCAGCGCGCCATGGTGCAAGGGGCCGCGCGCAAGGTGCCTGCGTTACTGGCGGGCTATCTGCCCGATATCGATGACGATGCGATGGCGCGGATCGTGGTGCCGCCGGTTCTGGGGCATGATGCGGGGCCGCTGGGCGCGATCCTGCTGGCCGAACGTGCGGCTTCCTGCGAAACCGGGGCGCAAGTCTGAACCGCCGCCCGCGCGTTGGCGCAGGCAGCGGCTTATCCGGTCAGATATCCAGATTGGCGACGTTTAGCGCATTTTCCTGAATGAATTCGCGGCGCGGTTCGACCACATCGCCCATCAGACGGGTAAATATCTCGTCCGTTACGTCGGCGTCCTCGACCTTGACCTGCAGCAGGGCGCGGTTGTTGGGGTCGAGCGTGGTTTCCCAAAGTTGCTCGGCATTCATCTCGCCAAGACCTTTGTAACGCTGCACCGACAGGCCCTTGCGGCCCGCCGCCATGATCTGGTCGAGCAACTGGCTGGGCCGGTTCATCGATGCGCCGGTCGGCGTTTCGACCGCTTCCTCGTCCTCTTCGGCAGCATCGGTCTGCGCTTGCTGGGAAATGCGGACAAGGCTGGCACCCTGTTCGAACGGTTCGGCCAGTTCCTCGGCCAGCTTGCTGATCTTGCGGGCTTCCGCGCTTTCGAGGAACTTGTTCTCGATCAGGTGATAATCGGTCACCCCGCGCCAGACGCGCGAAATGCCATAGCCCTCGTCATTGATCTGCGCCGACCAGCGCGCTTCCTCGTCCCCGCGCTGCAGCCACTGTGCTGCGCGTTGCAAGGCGGCTTCGCGGGTTGCGGCATCGATGCCGGGGGCCAGCGCGCCCGACAGGGCCAGCGCCTCGATCACGCCCTGATCATATCGGTTGGGCGCAAAGCCCAATGCGTTCCTGAACCGGCGTGCCTTTTCCACCAGCGCGGCGAGATCGTCGCCGCTGCGTGCGCCGCCGGCGGTTTCCAGCACGCGATTGCCCAGACCCGCATCGACAAGATAGCGTTCGAGCGCGTCATTATCCTTGAGGTAAACCTCCGACCGGCCCTTCGCGACCTTATACAGCGGCGGCTGCGCGATATAGAGGTGCCCCGCCTTTACGATTTCAGGCATCTGGCGGTGGAAGAAAGTGAGCAGCAGCGTACGGATATGCGCGCCGTCGACGTCGGCGTCGGTCATGATCACGATCTTGTGATAACGCAGCTTTTCCAGATCGAATTCGTCACGCAGGCCCGTGCCCATCGCCTGAATCAGCGTGCCGACTTCCTTTGACGAAATGATGCGGTCGAAACGCGCGCGTTCGACGTTCAGGATCTTGCCGCGCAGGGGCAGGATCGCCTGATACTGGCTGTCGCGCCCGTTCTTGGCCGAACCACCTGCGGAATCGCCCTCGACCAAAAAGAGTTCGCATTTGGTCGCGTCGCGCTCGCGGCAGTCGGATAATTTGCCCGGCAGGCTGGCGACGCTCATCGCGCCCTTGCGGCTCATTTCGCGGGCGCGGCGGGCCGCCTCGCGCGCGGCAGCGGCGTCGACGACCTTCTGGATGATCGCCTTGGCATTGGCGGGGTTTTCTTCCAGCCATTCGGTCATCTTGTCGCCCATCAGCGCTTCCAGCGGCTGACGCACTTCGGAACTGACCAGCTTGTCCTTGGTCTGCGACGAGAACTTGGGATCGGGCAGCTTGACCGAAACGATCGCGGTCAGCCCTTCGCGCATATCCTCACCCGACAGGCTGACCTTTTCCTTCTTGATCAGGCCCGAACGGTCGGCATAGCCATTGAGCGTGCGCGTCAGCGCCGCGCGAAAGGCGGCGAGGTGGGTGCCGCCATCACGCTGCGGGATGTTGTTGGTGAAGCACAGCACGTTCTCGTAATAGGAATCGTTCCATTCGAGAGCGACTTCGATCCCGATCCCGTCCTTGTCCGCGCTGATCGCGATGGGTTCGGGGATCATCGGCTGCTTGTTGCGGTCGAGATAGGCGACGAACGCGCCGATCCCGCCTTCGTAGAACAGATCGTGCTGGGCCGGTTCCTCGTGCCGCAGGTCCTTGAGGATGATCCGCACGCCCGAATTCAGGAAGGCCAGCTCGCGATAGCGGTGTTCCAGCTTCTCGAAATCATATTCGTTGACGTTCTTGAACGTCTCGTCACTGGCAAGAAAGCGCACGCGCGTACCCTTGCGCGGCTCGCCGTCGTCATTCAGCGGCGCATCGCCGACCACTTTCAGCGGAGCGACGGCATTGCCATGCTCGAACCGCATCCAGTGCTCCTTGCCGTCGCGCCAGATCGTCAGTTCCAGCCACTCGGACAATGCGTTCACCACCGAAACGCCTACGCCGTGCAAACCGCCCGACACCTTATAGGCATTGTCGTCGCTGGTGTTTTCGAACTTACCGCCCGCGTGCAACTGGGTCATGATGACCTCTGCCGCCGACACGCCCTCTTCCTTGTGAATGTCGGTGGGGATGCCGCGGCCGTTGTCGTCGACGCTGACCGAATTATCGGGATGCAATTCGATGATCACGCGGTCGCAATGGCCCGCCAGCGCCTCGTCGATGGCGTTGTCGGACACTTCGAACACCATATGGTGCAGGCCCGAGCCGTCGTCGGTGTCGCCGATGTACATGCCCGGGCGCTTGCGGACAGCGTCCAGCCCCTTCAGCACCTTGATCGATTCGGCCCCGTAGCCGTTGTTTCCGCCCGTCTTGGCAGGCGTTGCACCGTTATCTTCCATGACCACGATATAGGAATTGTGGTCCAATCCCCCAAGCGGAACCGCAGCCCGCGCGGCGATTTTCCACAATTCCGGCAGTAAGAAGAGTGAGAAGGGGCAAAATCGCGCCCGCAAGGACTAAAACCAAAGGAAAAGGGCCGCTCCGGCGATCCGGAACGGCCCCCTTCGGAATTCTGCCTGGTGCGATCAGCCGAGTTCGGCGGTCGAGCCCATGGCCAGCGAACGCTGCGCTTCGATCTGCGCATCGGCCTGTTCCATCGCGTCGCGGATGCACGAACGGACGAGCAGACGGCTGGCGAAGGTCGGAACCTCTTCATTGCAGGTTTCGGTCACTTCGGCGAGAACGCGCGACTTGAGCGCATTTACGTCGGTTTCCTGCGACAGGTCGAGATCCGAGAAGTCCACGCGGACTTCGACGTCTTCAGCGTGCGCGGCCGGAGCAATGCCGAAAGTGGCAAGAGCGGCCAGAGCAGGAACGATAAACTTACGCATATTTTCCTCCTAAAAAGTTGCCGCCAGGTTCAAACATCCAGTCTGGTTTTGGTCAGCCAGTTATCATTCGTTCGAGTGTGTTGTGCACTGCACCATTCGATTGTGCAAATGCGAAAAAAGCCCCTACGCTTGCGTTTTATGCAACACTAAATTGTGTATTAACGAAGCATGTGGCGGAAAGGGTGTGATAGTTGCCCTCTGATCCGAATTGACCGGCGCATCTGGACAGAATCGGGAACCGTTTCTATCGCGCGGCCATGGCTCATGAACCCTCAGCAAATTCGGGCGCGGCGGCGCGCATCGGCTCCGATTCCAGCGCGGACACGATCCTGATCGTCGATTTTGGCAGTCAGGTAACGCAACTGATCGCGCGCCGCGTGCGCGAGGCGGGCGTCTATTCCGAAATCGCGCCGTTCACCATGGCGGAAGAGGCGTTCAAGCGGATGAAGCCGCGCGGGATCATCCTGTCGGGCAGCCCCGCCAGCGTGCCCGACGAGAACAGCCCCCGCGCGCCGCAAATGCTGTTCGAGGCGGGGGTGCCGATTCTGGGCATCTGTTACGGCCAGCAGGTCATGACGCATCAGCTGGGCGGAGAAGTCCGTCCGGGGCACGAAACCGGCGAGGGCGGCGAATTCGGCCGCGCGTTCCTGACCGTGACCGAGAAATGCGCGCTGTTCGACGGGCTGTGGCAATCGGGCGAACGTCATCAGGTCTGGATGAGCCATGGCGACAAGGTGACCAAATTCGCACCCGGCTTCGAAATCGTGGCCACCAGCGACGGCGCACCCTTTGCCGTGATCGCGGACGAAAAGCGCCGCTTTTACGGAACGCAATTCCATCCCGAAGTCGTGCACACGCCCGATGGCGGAAAGCTGATCGCCAATTTCGTGCGCCATGTCTGCGGCTGTGCGGGCGACTGGACCATGGCGCAGTTCCGCGAGGTGAAGATCGCCGAAATCCGCGAGCAGGTCGGCGACGCCAAAGTCATTTGCGGGTTGTCGGGCGGTGTCGACAGCGCGGTGGCCGCCGTTCTGATCCACGAGGCCATCGGCGACCAGCTGACCTGTGTTTTCGTCGATCACGGGCTGATGCGCATGGGCGAGGCGGATCAGGTCGTTTCGCTGTTTCGCGGCCATTACAATATCCCGCTGGTCCACGTGGACGCGACGACGCTGTTTATGAAGGGGCTTGAGGGCGTCTCCGACCCTGAAGCCAAGCGCAAGTTCATCGGCAAGACCTTTATCGACGTGTTCGAGGACGAGGCCAACAAGATCGGCGGCGCCGACTTCCTTGCGCAGGGCACGCTTTATCCTGACGTGATCGAAAGCGTTTCGTTTACCGGCGGGCCGTCGGTGACGATCAAGAGCCACCATAATGTCGGCGGCCTGCCCGAGCGCATGAACATGGATCTGGTCGAACCCTTGCGCGAATTGTTCAAGGACGAAGTACGCGAACTGGGCCGCGAACTGGGCCTGCCCGATATTTTCGTGGGCCGCCATCCGTTCCCCGGACCCGGTCTTGCCATCCGCATTCCGGGCGAAGTCAGCCGCGAAAAGGCAGACATCTTGCGCAAGGCCGATGCGATCTATCTCGAAGAAATCCGCAACGCCGGCCTGTATGACGCGATCTGGCAGGCCTTCGCCGTTCTTTTGCCGGTCAAGACCGTGGGTGTGATGGGGGATTATCGCACCTATGACTTCGTCTGCGCCCTGCGCGCGGTGACCAGCACCGATGGCATGACAGCCGACGTCTATCCCTTTGATGGCGCATTCCTTGCCCAATGCGCGACGCGCATCGTGAACGAGGTGAAGGGCATCAACCGCGTGGTCTATGACTACACGTCGAAGCCGCCGGGGACCATCGAGTGGGAATAATCCCGCGAGCGAATTGCGGTTCTTGAAAGTGCATCACGCGTCTTTGCGGCGCGTGCATTAAACCGGTTCCCTCAAGCGCCGGAACAAGATAACATTCCCTCCGTTCCCCGGAAAGGGTGAACAGGCATAGCATGTCGCCCGTATAACAGGCCGCCACGCGACTGGCGGTTTTTTGGGAGTGTCCGGTGAACGCCATGACCGACGATTGCAAACCGCGAGACCTCAACCTGTCGCTTCAGGCCTTTTGGCTGGAGTGGTGGATGATGCCGATCACCATGACCGCGCAATTGATGGGCATGGGCCGGACCGAGGTCGACGACGACCCCGAGATCGACCGCGAGTGCGAGGATTGCCAGCTTCCGGTGCCCAATTCGCACCAGAAGGATATGGATCACGATCTGTTCGCCTGATCTTTGGCCAGTCATCTTCGGCCGGTCATCTTCTGCCAGTCGCCGGCATTTGATGCCGGACCGGTAAAATTGTCCATATCGCCTGCTCGCGCTGGACGGGGGGCGTGATAGTCCCTATCTTGTCGCACGCATGAAACGGCTCCTCGCCCTCTTTGCCCTTGTGCTCGGCATGACCAGTCTGGTCGCGCCCGCCCATGCGCGCATGGTGGTCAGTGCCGAATGCAGCGAATCGGCGGGGCAGCAGGCTGCGCCCTCGATCCGCGTGGAACGGCACTGCGAATGCAGCGTGTCCGCACGGCAGAAACAGCGCGACCGCGAACTGGGCAAGCCCTTTGCACGCAGCTATCGCACGATCATCGTGCCCACCGTCATGCTGGTGGACCGACCGCTAGAGTGAGATTGCGAACTGTCGCCGGCCATTGGCTGCGCGGCTTTTTTTTGTTTCGGGGCCGCGTGCCATACGCACCGCGCCGTCAAACCCAGAACTTCAGGCCCTGAACGAAGGGTCACGCCATTCTTCCACGAACCGCATCATAGAGGGGAACGCCCATGTTCGGCGGCCTTGCCAAAAATATTTTCGGGTCCTCCAACGACCGTTACGTCAAATCGATCGAAAAGATCGTCGCGAAGATCAACGCGCTAGAGCCCGATTACGAGGCTTTGTCGGACGAGCAATTGCAGGGCGCGACCGTGACGTTCCGCGAACGGCTGGCCGAGGGCGAAACGCTGGACGATATCCTGCCGCAAGCCTTCGCCGTCGTGCGCGAGGCATCGAAGCGCGTGTTCGGCATGCGCCATTTCGACGTGCAGATGGTGGGCGGTATCGTCCTCCATCGCGGCGAAATCGCCGAAATGCGCACGGGTGAGGGCAAGACGCTGGTGGCCACGCTGGCGGTTTACCTGAACGCGCTGGAGGGCAAGGGCGTCCATGTCGTGACCGTCAACGACTATCTTGCCCGCCGCGATGCCGAAACGATGGGCAAGCTTTATAATTTCCTGGGGCTGACCGTGGGTGTGATCGTGCCCAATTTGCACGAAACCCAGCGGCGCGAGGCCTATAATTCGGACATCACCTACTCGACCAATAACGAGCTGGGCTTCGACTATCTGCGCGACAATATGAAACATTCGCGCGACCAGCAGGTGCATCGCCCGTTCAATTTCGCGATCGTCGACGAGGTAGACTCGATCCTGATCGACGAAGCACGGACCCCGCTGATCATCTCGGGCCCGACCGAGGACAAGTCCGAGCTTTACGTTGCCATCGACGCCATTGTGAAAACGATGGATGAAGAGGATTACGAAAAGGACGAGAAGACCAAGAATATCGGCTGGACCGAGGACGGGATCGAGAAGGTCGAACAGAAGCTGATCGCGGCGGGCTTGCTGGAAACCGAAAACCTCTACGATTTCGAAAATACGCAGGTCGTCCATCACCTCGATCAGGCATTGCGCGCGAACATGATGTTCAAGCGCGACACCGATTACATCGTGAAGGACGACAAGGTCGTCATCATCGACGAGTTCACGGGCCGCATGATGGATGGCCGCCGCTGGTCGAACGGCCTGCATCAGGCGGTTGAGGCCAAGGAAGGCGTGAAGATCGAGCCCGAGAACCAGACCATGGCCTCGATCACTTTCCAGAACTATTTCCGCATGTATCCCAAGCTTGCGGGCATGACCGGCACCGCCGCTACCGAGGCGCCAGAGTTCTTCGACATCTACAAGCTGAACGTGGTCGAGATTCCGACCAACCTGCCGGTCGCGCGCATCGACGAGGAAGACCAGTTCTATAAGACGACGCTGGAAAAATTCGCCGCCATTGCCAAGGCGATCAAGGAAAAGAACGAGATCGGGCAGCCGGTTCTGGTCGGCACGGTGTCGATCGAGAAATCCGAGCTTTTGTCGGACTTCCTGACCAAGGAAGGGGTCCGGCACTCCGTCCTCAACGCGCGCATGCACGAACAGGAAGCCCATATCGTGGCGCAGGCGGGCCGCATCGGCGCGGTGACCATTGCGACCAATATGGCGGGCCGCGGCACCGACATCCAGCTGGGCGGCAATCTGGAATTCCGCACAGAGGATGAATTGCGCGACATGCCCGAAGGGCCCGAGCGCGATGCCGCCGTCGCGAAGATCAAGGACGAGATCGCCGCCGAACGCCAGCGCGTGCTGGAGGCTGGCGGCCTGTTCGTGCTGGGCACCGAACGCCACGAATCGCGCCGCATCGACAACCAGTTGCGCGGCCGTTCGGGCCGTCAGGGCGATCCGGGCCTGTCGCGGTTCTACCTGTGCCTCGAAGACGATCTGCTGCGTATTTTCGGGCCCGACACGCTTTTTTCCAAGATGATGAACGCCAATCTGCAGGACGGCGAGGCGATCGGCAGCAAATGGCTGTCGAAAGCCATCGAAACCGCGCAGAAAAAGGTCGAGGCGCGCAATTACGATATCCGTAAGCAGGTCGTCGAATACGACAATGTGATGAACGACCAGCGCAAGGTGATTTACGAACAGCGTTCGGAAATCATGGACAGCGAAACGGTGGACGATGTTGTGCTCGACATGCGCAGCGACACGGTCAACTGGCTGGTGGGAGAAGCGTGCCCGCCGGGGTCCTATCCAGAGCAATGGAATGTCGAGGGGCTGAAGGAGCGTTTCGCGGACATCACCGGCGAGGATGCGCCGATCGAGGCGTGGCTGGATGAAGACGGCATCGATCCCGAGGACATCGAACAGCGTCTTGCCGCGCAGGCCGATGCGAAGATGGACGCCAAGATTGCCAGCGTTGACCCGTCGATCTGGCGGCAAGTCGAAAAATCGGTGCTGCTCGACCGGCTGGATTTCCACTGGAAGGAACATCTCGCCACGCTCGACGCGCTGCGGCAGGTGGTGGGGCTGCGCGCCTATGCGCAAAAGCAGCCGATCAACGAGTACAAGCAGGAAGCATTCGCGCTGTTCGAACGCATGCTGGAAGCGATCCGCGAGGATGTGACCCGCATATTGATGACGACCAATCTTCGTATGGCCGCGCCCGAACCGGCGCCGCTGCCCGAACTGCCCGAATTCCTGACCAATCCGGGTGCGATGCTGCCCGAAGCCGATCAGGGCGCGGGGCTGATGACGGGCCATGTCGATCCGCTGACCGGCACCGACAACAGCAATGACGGCGACGGTTCGCTGGGACGCGAGGCGCTGTTCGGCGCGCTGGCGGGTTCGACCTTTGCACAGGTCGGCCCCGGCGGGTCGGAGCGGGAGAATCCCTATGCGGGGATGGACATCAACCGCAATTCGCCGTGCCCCTGCGGTTCGGGCAACAAATATAAGCATTGCCACGGCGCGATCAGCTGATCTTCAGCCGTCACCGGCAATAATTCGGGCCTTCGGACAGGTTTTTTCGCTGTCCGAAGGCCTGTTTTCGTTCATTGTTACGATCGCCGCGAAAGCGTCACGAATGCGTCACATCATTGCGCCAACCCGTCCCCGCAACCGGGGGACTGTCGCATCGTGGACCAAGTTTACATCTATCTGACCGACCCGTACGCAGAGGCGATGGAGCCTTTCGCGCATGACGAGATGCGCTTCGTTTTCGAACGGCTGGAAGCAAGCGGCCCGCGCCGCCTGCTCGACGGGCCGATCTGGGCCTTTGTCGATTGGGTCATGGACGATCTGTCGGGGCTTGAAATGTGCCGCCGCCTGCGCGCCGACGAACGCACGCGCGATGCCCATGTCACCATGGTATTGGAACGCGACGACATCGAAGACCGCCGCCGCGCGCTGAGCGCGGGGGCCGACGATTACATGGTCGGTCCGCTGGACCGCAATGCGGTGCTTGATCGCGTATTGGCAGTTCAGGCGCGCAGCCGCCATCGCCATGCGACGCAATTGTTGCAGGCAGGCGATCTTGCCATCGATCTGATGGCGTTACAGGCGCGTTGGGGACAGACGCCGGTCACGCTGCGACCCAATGAATTTCGCCTGCTGCGCTTTTTCGCCGAGAATCCGAATCGCGTGCTGACAAGGCACGAGTTGATCGAGGGGCTGGGCAAGCTGGAGCCGCCGATCGACGAACGCACGGTCGATGTCTGGATCGGACGACTGCGCCGCGCGCTGAAAGCGGCGGGCGCAGGCAATCCGCTGCGAACGGTTCGCTCGCTCGGCTATGTGCTCGACATCGGCTAGGGTCGCTTACGGCTTCAGGCCATAGCGGGCGTAATCCTCGGCAATGCCGGGCCATGTGTCTGCGACATAGTCGATGATCGCATCGCCGCCATCCTCACCCAGTCGGCGCTGCGCAAAGCCCAGAATATAGCGCGTGCGATAGGCATCGGGCGCTGTGGCCAAGGCGGCTTCGGCATCGGCCTTGGCCTTTGCAGGATCGCCCATGGTCAGCCATGCCAGCGCCCTGCTGTCGAGCACCGATGCCGGATTGCCGGCCTGTTCGACTGCCTTGTCGCACATCTCGATCATGTTGTCCTTGCCCACGTGGAAGCGGGCGCGATACCAGCACGCATTGTTCATGTGGTATCCCTTGCCGGGCTGCTCCTCGATCAGGGCATCCAGCATCGCCATGCCTTCGTCGGCGCGGTCGGCATAGGCGAGCACTTCGGACCGGACATAGACAAATGCTTCGTGGTCGTCGCCGTAGTCGTCGTAATCGTCGAGCAGTTCGAGCGCCTCTTCAGTCTCTCCCATGCGCGCCAGCTGACCGGCGAGAATACGGGCGTTATAGCCGGTGGGGTCGAATTCGAATGCCTTGCGGAAGTCGGCGAGGGCATCCTTGCCGCGCCCCAGATTGCGGCGGGTAAAGCCCCGGCTGCGGTAATTGTCGGCACCGGGATCGATGGCGATGGCGGCGTCCATATCCTCCAGCGACAGGGCAAGGCGGCCTGTCAGCTGCCGGAACAGGGCACGGTTGGTATAGCTGCGTGCATCCTCGTCATCGCGTTCGATCGCTTTGGCATAGGCATCCTCGTACGGGGCAAGCCGCTTTGCCAGATCGGGCTGCGCATATTGCCATGCACGCGGCGCGTCGGCGGGCGAGAGCAGGAAGGGCGCTGCATTGCTGGCGCGCGCCGCCTGCGTGCGGGCACGGCCGATCTCGGCAGAAGGCATCTCGCCGCCGGTGCTTTCCAGCCGTTCGTGCGCCACCAGCCGGTCGCCGGCCAGTTCGACATGGCGGATCACCCGCTCTCCGCTGTAACCGATGTCGAGATCGGGGCGCCCGCGCAGGACGAAGCCTTCTCCCTGTTCGGGTAGCAGAATGGTGACATCCGCTTCGACCAGACCCGGATAACCCAGTTCGACCGGAATATCGCGCCACGCAGCCCGCGCGCGGTCGGCGTTGAATTCATATCCGGCGGCGGGCAGCATATCGAAGTCGTGCCGCTTGCGGGCGCCTTCGGTATGCCATGGCGTGGTCATCAGCCCCGTAATGGTAAAGCTGACCGTGCCCGCTTCGTCATCGGTTTCGACATCCCCGTCGACCAGCGTGAGCGCGCCCAGCGGGCTGCTTCCGGCAAAGTTTTCCAGCAGTTTGTCGCGTTGTTCCTCGCTCATTTGTCCAACGCCTGCGGCCAGATTGCTGGCGCTGGCACCCGAAAGGCGGGTGGTAACGGTGGCCAGCGTCGGGATATCGACGCCGCCGCGCTGGTCGAGCACGACCGTCATGGTCATGTCGGCCTGTGCCGGCACGCGCGGTTCGACCGGTTGCAGGCCGGTGCCGTCGGCGCGGATGGGCAGCGCAAAGCGATAGGGCGGCGTATTGGCGATATTGCCGATCCGCGTTCCGGTCATCGTGCCATCGAGCCAGTATGGCGTTCCGTCGATATCGGCGCGCACGATCACATGATCGAAAGCCGCAGGCATCGGCACCATTTCTGGCGCGGCATCGCTGTATTGCGTGTTCACAAGGACCGGTTCGGCATCGATGCCCAGATCGTGCAGCAGCGCCAGCAGCAACACCGATTTCGCCTTGCAATCGCCAAAGCGCAGTTCCCACGTCCTCGCCGGAGCCTGCGGGGTGTAATTGCCGCCCGACATGCCGTTCATCAAATAGCCGATGCGTTCCTGCACCAGCCGAGTGGCCATCGCGGCGCGTTCCAGCGGGTCATCGGTGGCACCGGCAATGCGCGCGACTTCTTTGGCCAGCGGGCTGCCCGGTTCGATGGAGCCGGTCATGTCGTACAGCGGGGCGAAGACCGCAGAGACCTGCTCCCAACTTTGGAACGTGCCTGCCTGAACGATCTGGGGCCGCGTATAGCGGCTGGGCGCGTCGTCAGGCAATTCGTCCCGCTCGTCCAGCGGCAGGTCAAAGCGGATATAGCGGTAACCCTTGCGCGTTTCCTCTTGCGGCTGCGGCAAGTCGGGGCCGGCCTTCCAGCTTATCGCCTCGTCCGCGGGCCAGGATACGACATTGCGTGCGAAACCTGCTTCGGCCGGCTTGGCGAAGAGAAAGGAATTGAGCTGCGCGCCGCCAGCCAGCGTTTCGTCATGAATAGTCTGGCTGAATACGATATTCAGCACATCGCCGATGCGCAGGCCCGGCACGGCCATGGTTGCCGTTAACATGCCGTCCAGCGTGCGGCTTTCCAGCTGCATCTCGCGCCGCAGGACGGTGTATTTCTCTCCGCCTGCCAGCACGTCGACAATTTCGTCCCCGCGCAGGATGCGTACGGCGTGGATCGTCAGATCGCCCTTTTCGGGCATCCATGTCGCCGTGCTGGTGCCTGCCTGAGTCAGCGCCTCGGCACTGTCAAGCTTGATCGCGCGGTCGATATAGACGGTGACGGTTCCGCCCTCGATCCTTTGCTGCACGTCGTAACGCGCGATCGCGGTTTTGGCGTCGGTATCGATCAGATCGGTCGCAAGGGCATCCACCCAGTCGGGCGCGGGGCCATAGACGACCTCCTCTCCCGCAAGGGCGGGCGTTGCCGCCAGCATGACAGGTGCAAGCAGCAGCGCGGTTGCAAAACGCATCAGGAAATTTCCCCCTATTCAGTCCCCTGGGCCTGTTAGTGCCAAGTGAAACCTGTTTAGGCAAAGACTTCTTTAGGCTTGGGAAATTCCGTATCCCGATGTGTCAGGGAAGGGGCGCCGATCGTGGGTGGTGCATGCAAAAAAGAGGCCCGGTTCCGCTGGGAAACCGGGCCGGCAGGTGCAGAAAATACCGTGGATCAGAATTCCATCGAAGCACCCAGCGAGAATGAGGCGCCACGCTTGTAGCTGTTGACCTCGATCCGGTTGGTGCCGTTGTCCTGATATTCCAGATGGTCGCGGGCAAAAATATTGCGCGCCTGGAAATTCAGTTCGACGTTCTGGCCCAGGAAGCTGGCTTCGGTACGGGCTACGAAATCCACGGTCAGGCCGGGATCCTCGACGATCGGGGGCTGCTGCGGGCCATAGCCGATCACACGCTCGCTGGCATAGTTCAGCAGGATGGTGAACTGCTGAAGCACGTCCATGTCTTCCAGCCCGAACTGCAGGTTGGCGACATGCTCGGACTGACCGGTCATGGCGTCGCCCGTGTCGAAATAGCTGTCGATGGTAACCGGGCTGCCAGGGAAGGGTGCCGTGGTCGCACCGTCAAAGCCGGACAGTTCGGATTTCGAATAGGTGTAGTTCGCGATCAGCATCAACTGCTTCGTTTCGAACCAGCCGCCGACGTCGAACAGCTCATAGCTATATTGCGCTTCCAGTTCGGCGCCATACAGCTTGGCCTTGGGCACGTTGATAAAGCTGGTGATGCGCCCGCCGCCCGAGGTGATGTTGGTCACCGCCTCGATCGGATTGTCGATTTCCTTGTAGAAGCCCGCCACGCTCAGCCGGTCGCCGCCACCCAGATAATATTCGCCGCGCGCTTCCGCATTGAACAGCTCGCTATCGGTCAGGAACGGGTTGCCGCGAAACTGGCGGTTGTTTTCGGGATCGTAATAGGTCTGCTCGATCAGCTCGCGGAACTGCGGGCGACCGATGGTCTTCGATGCAGACAGGCGCAGCTGCAGATCGTCGCTCGCTTCCCAGGTCAGCGTCGCGGCGGGGAGGAAGTAATCCTTCTCGATATTGGTGACGGCGGCTGTCGGGTCGATGTCGCTGAACACCGGCGCCAAAGCCACGTTCTGCTTGCCGCTTTCATAGCGTACGCCGACATCGACCGTCATCGTGTCCAGCGGCAGCCAGCGCAGCTGGCCATAGCCCGCATGCACTTCCAACGCGGCGTTGAAGGCGGGATTTTCCGAAGGCTCAACCAGCCCGACGTTAAAGCCCGCCAGCGTCGCGCCGTTCACGATGTCGCCCGGACGACGCAGGCCGACGGCGGTCAGCACTTCGTTCGTCAGGCCATAATCGACCATATTGGGATCGACGCTCATCTGCAGCTGGAATTCGCGGCGTTCGGAATAGCGGTCCGTGTCCGAATAGGCATAGCCGACCGTCGAGACGAGGTTCGGCAGGATTTCATAGCTGGCGTCGATGCCGCCGAACCAGAGCTCTTCCTGCAAATCCTCGAACACCGAGGTGATCGGGTCGACGTTCTGGATCTGGTTGCCGGTGACATTGGCGACGTAATAATCGCCGGTCGGGGTGTCCAGATTGGTGCGGACATAGTTGAAGGTCAGATTATACGGTGCCTCGCGGTCGGTGCGGGCATAGCCGCCGCGCACATCGACCGACAGCGGCCCGAATTCGAACTCGCCCACGATCTGGCTGTCGATCAGCTGGCGTTCGTACCATGCCGTGTTCTGCGTGACGACGTCATATTCGTCTTCGTACTGGAACGAATTGGCAAGGCTGGCCTGCTTGCGCGTGTCGCGGATATACAGGTTGGTCCAGCGGATGGTGTGCTCGCCGAAATCCATGCCGATGCCCACCAGCGCGTTGAACAACATGCGCTGGTCGGTGATGAAGTTTTCGGAATCGTCGCGCAGTTCCAGATCGGTGTTGCCGGTCTGCGAAACGACCAGACGGTTACGCCAGCTGTTTTTCAGGCCTGCGGTGGCGATCACGCCCAGAACCGCGTCGGAACCGACGTCAAACGATGTGCCCGCCGTGGCCGAAGCCGACCAGTTCGGGGGCAGATTGCCGATTTTCTGCACAGTGGCCAGATTGGTCGGCCAGATCTGCGCGGCGATCCCTTCCTGTGTGGCGATATCGGTATTTTCGATCCGCTCGCCGCTGTCGATAAAGGCCTCGAGGTTCGAAGGACGATCGCGGTTACCGTTGTCGAAACCGGTCCAGTCGATGTCGGACCCGAAATAGGACAGGCCGTCGCGGCCCGTGGTGCGCGTATCGCCGCCACCGCTGACCGAAATGGTGAAGAAGCTTTCCTCGGGCACGGCGCGGGTGGTGAGGTTGATCACACCGCCGCCGAATTCGCCGGGGAAGTTGGGCGAATAGGTCTTTTGCACCAGCGAGGATGCAATGACATTCGTCGGAAAAATGTCGAGCGGAACGACGCGGCTCAGCGGTTCGGGGCTGGGCAGGGGCAAGCCGTTCAGCATGGCGAGCGAATAACGGTCACCCAGGCCGCGCACGTAAACGCGGCCGTCGCCGACAACCGACAGGCCGGTCACGCGGTTGAGCGCGCCCGCGATGTCGCCTTCGCCGGTGCGGGCGATCTGTTCGGCGGACAGCACGTTGACGACCTGCGTCGACGAACGGGTCACGTCGCGAATACGCCGGCCGGTGACGATGATGTCGCCGCCGGGCACCGAGATATCGGGCTCGGAATAATCGTCCTCGGTCTGCTCGTCGCTATCGGCCAGAACCTCGGCGCCGGGGCCCAGTGCATCCTCGGCCTGCTGGATCTCGGCAGCTTCGGTGCTGGGATCATCGCCCGGGGGTACGCCGATTACGTCCTGCGCGAAACCGGTGGCGGGAAAGGAAAGCGCGGTGGAAAGCAGGAGTACGCCTGCAAGGCGCTTGCCGGTCGACATGGCTTTGAAACCCCCTCAATGGATCAGTCGGGTCGGGCCCCGTGGGCCCGTCAAAATCGCAAAACGAAAAGGGGGAGGGCGGATGCCGGCACTCGTCCGGTCAAACGCGCCCTCCCCGATTACGCTATCAGGAATAAACCGGCAGTTCGGTGCACAGGCCGGTGTTATTGCCAAAGGTGAGGGTGGCGCTGTCGCAGGTCCAGCCCTCGTACCAGGTGTCGGTCGCGTCCTCGACGGCGCCGACATAAACGGTCGCATCGAAGAAGCTCGACAGGGCGGTCGGGTCGAATGCGGTCACGCCCGCCTCTCCGGTGCCGTTGATGAACGAGCCGGTGAGGGTGATGGCGAAAGCCGAGTCGTTATTGTCGCCGGCGTCGAAAGCGGCTTCGACTTCGGCATTGGTGACGCCCGACGAACCGCGGAACGGCTGGGTCGTGCCGCAATCTGCGACCACCGATTCAAAGGTCGGGTTCTGGGCCAGAGTAACCGCTTCGTCGAGGCGGATGCAGGTCTTGTCGCCGTCGATGTCCATAACCGTGTTGACCAGGCCGAACTGCGCACCGCCGCGCAGTCGCAGCGCCTGTGCACTGGCCGAGCTGCGCGAGATGAAGGTCGCATTTGCGATCTGCAGATTGGTGCGCGGCAGGGCGCCGGTGGTGTAATCGTCATCGGGCGAGTCCAGCTCGATGATGTTGTCGCCGGCGCTCGTGCGCTGGGCCACGATCACATATTGCAGGTTCGCCTGCGCGCCGGTGTCGACGTCGAGCGAGTCGTCCGAAGCGCCCACGACCACAACGTTCTTCATGTTGACTTCGCCGCCGAAGAACTCGGTGCCGTCGTCCGAGCTGTTGAAGCTCATCCAGTGGTCGATGGTGGTGCCCGAGCCGGTGCCGCCGGTGGTCAGCGACTGCAGTTCCGAACCGCCTTCCAGCGTGAAGCCCGAATAACGGATCTGGAAATATTGCATGGTGCCCGAGCTGTCGCCGGGCGTGTTGCCGCCGAACAGCGTGGTCACGGCAGCGCCTTCAAGCTCCTGCTCGCAATTGGCCTGGTTGGCCTTGTTCGGAACGCCGTCGCGGCAATCCGAAACCGGTGCGCGGCCGAGCAGCACGACGCCGCCCCACTGCGCGTCCGAATTGTCGGTCGCAAGGCCCAGCACGTTGTCACGGCTGGTGAAGATGATCGGCATGTCCTCGCTGCCGACGGCGTCGATCTGGTTGCCGCGGTTGACGACCAGATACGAACGGCCGGTCGCGCCATACAGGATCGCGCCGGGTTCGATCGACAGGGTCACGTCGCTGTCCGCGCCGGTGTCGGTCGCGCCGCCATCGGTGCCCACGTCAACGCGGCCGTTGATCGCATAGAGCAGGCCTTCGATGTAAGGCAGGTTGTCACTCTCGTCGAAAGTCGCGGGCAGCGTGCAGATGCGATATTCGCCCGCGTCGCCGGTGATCGTTCCCGAATCGGTCAGACCGCCCGTCGAATTGATGGTCGGGCAACCGGTTGCCGGCGTCACCGACGGGGTCGGGGTCGGCGTGGGAGTCGGCGTCGGCGTGGGAGTCGGCGTCGGGTTCGTGATGATGATGTCACCGCCCGTGCCGGGGGAGACGATTTGGTCGCCACCGCAGCCGGCAAGCGCCAGCATGCTGCAGCCAAGAATAAGCGAGCGGTGAATATTGGTCACGGCGGTTGGTCCCCTTGGTACCGAGAATCGAATTGCGTGCGATTTCGGATCGCGAGGCCCCGCTAGACCCGCCTTGTGACAGTTTCTTTGCAATCAAATGATCATCCGGCTGACATATTTGTCCAAAGCCGCGGAAATCAGCGGTTTCGCGCCTGCAAAAACTTTTATGGGGGTGCTTGCCGTGAATGTTTCAGAAAAATGACAATGTTACAGAAATGTTGCAGATCGGGGTGATCGGGCGCATGTTTTGCTCAACGAGACGGATAAGGAGAGTAAGATATGGCGATTGCTACGCTGCTTGCAGGCCTGCTTATGGCGGGGAGTGCCGCCAGCAATGCCGGAGCCGCCGACTATAAGGCGAATGCCGCGCCGCAGCCCGCTGTGGCCGACGAGATCGAGGTTGCCGCCATCATCGACAATGGCGATCCGGTGCAGCTTTTGAACCGCGGCGTCGAATATGCGCGGCAGGGCGATACGGATAAGGCACGGGCCATGTTCACGCGCGTGGCGGATAATCGCATGCGCTATCAGATGGAAACGGCGGACGGTTCATGGGCCGATTCGCGGGTGCTGGCGCGCAAGGCGCTGGGCATGCTGGATCGCGGCGAGTTCACCGGATCGCGGATGGCCAAGGCCGACTGATTTCGCGACTCGGCAAAACGATTGCCACGCAGGGTGTGGTCTGGCCGTCCCCCTTTGCCAGACCGCACCCTTTTTTATGTGTGCGATCATAGGGCGCATAATATCCGCGCACTGCGCCGCCTTATTCCGGCCTTGTAACCCATGCTGCAAACGCGCATGATCATGGGGTTGCCGCACCGGTTTCGGGGCGGTTTTCTGCCATTCAGCAGCCCATGCAGCCATGATGACGGTCCGATCCCGGTTAGAAAACTGTAACACGGTCGTAACACCGCATCCGCATCGCGCGGCGGGCAGTTCCGATGCTGCCCGATCCGATCCTCTATGGCGAGCGTGATGAACGAGATGACCAGGTCCGAGCCGGCCGATGCAACACCTGCGGCGATGGACTCGATCCCTCCGCAGGACCTCTATTACAATCGCGAACTGAGCTGGCTTGCGTTCAACAGGCGCGTTCTGGCAGAGGCTGCGCGCCCCGATTACCCGCTGCTGGAACGCGTTCGCTTCCTCTCGATCTCGGGCAGCAATCTCGACGAATTCATGATGATCCGCGTGGCGGGACTGGCGGGGCAGGTCCGGCGCGGCATTTCAAAACTGTCGATAGAGGGGCGCACCCCTTCGCAGCAGCTTGCCGCCATCCGCGAGGCGACCGAGGCATTGCAGGCCGAGCAGCAGGACATCTGGCGCGAGCTTCACGGCCTGCTGGTCAAGGAGCGCATCCATGTTGCCGACGAAGGCCGCATCGATGTCGACGCGCGCAACTGGCTCAAGGAATATTTCCTCGATCACTTGCTGCCGGTTCTGACCCCGCAGGCGATCGATCCGGCCCACCCGTTTCCCTTCGTCGCGAACCAGGGTCTGGGTGTGCTGTTCCACCTGACCCGCATTTCGGACGGCGAGCAGGTGGTAGAGATGATCCTGATCCCGTCGGCCCTGCCGCGATTCGTGCGCGTGCCGGGCGGGGAAGAGGCGACCTATATTTCCATAGAACGGCTGATCTGCCGTTTCGCGGATTTGCTGTTCCCCGGCTTCCGGATCGAGGGAGACGGCGCGTTCCGCGTGTTGCGCGATTCGGATATCGAGCTTGAGGAAGAGGCCGAAGATCTTGTCCGCTATTTCCGCACGGCGATCCAGCGCCGCCGCCGCGGCAAGGTGATCCAGCTTGAAATCGAAGAGGATTTCGATCCCGTCGCGGGCGAATTGCTGCGCGAACAGCTGGGCCTGACCGATGTGCAGGTCATCAAGACCAATGGCATGATCGGCGTCGAAGGCCTGTCCGACATCGTCGACGAGGACCGGCCCGAGCTGAAATTCGAGCCCTATTCCCCGCGCTATCCCGAACGCATCATGGAGCACGACGGGGACTGCTTTGCCGCGATCTGCGAAAAGGACATCGTCATCCATCACCCTTACGAAAGTTTCGAGGTGGTGGTCGATTTCGTGCGTCAGGCCGCGAACGATCCCGATGTGGTGGCGATCAAGCAGACATTGTACCGCGCAGGCAAGCAATCGGCGATCATCAATGCGCTGATCGCGGCGGCTGAGGCAGGCAAGTCGGTGACCGCCGTGGTCGAACTGAAAGCTCGTTTCGACGAGGAACAGAACCTTCTTTGGGCCAATCAGCTGGAACGCGCGGGCGTGCAGGTGATCTATGGCTTCGTCGACTGGAAGACCCACGCCAAGGTGTCGATGGTCGTGCGGCGCGAGGGCAGCAAATATCGCACCTATTGCCACTTTGGCACCGGCAATTACCATCCGGTGACGACGCGCATCTATACCGATCTGTCGTTCTTTACCGCCGATCCGCGCTTTGGCCGCGACGCTGCCAAGTTGTTTAATTTTGTCACCGGCTATGTCGAACCGCACGGGCTGGAACAGCTGGTCGTCTCGCCCATCGACATGCGGAACGAGCTGTATCGCAACATCGACCGCGAAATCGCGAATCAGCAGGCCGGACGCCCCGCCGCGATCTGGGCCAAGCTCAATTCGCTGACCGACAAGGGCGTGATCGACAAGCTGTATGAAGCGGGGCAGGCGGGCGTGCCCGTCAGCCTTGTGGTGCGCGGCATCTGTTGCCTGAAAACCGGCATTCCCGGCATTTCCGATACGATCGAGGTCAAATCGATCATCGGTCGCTTTCTTGAACACAGCCGTATCTGGGCCTTTGCCAACGGCTATCGCCTTCCCAGTCCGCGCGCGCGTGTGTTCATCACCAGCGCCGACGCGATGAGCCGCAATCTGGACCGCAGGGTCGAGGCGATGGTGCCGATCCGCAACCGCACGGTGCACGACCAGATCCTGCAACAGGTGCTGCTGGCCAATCTGCTGGACACCGAACAAAGCTGGATATTGCAGGCCGATGGCAGCTATACCCGCGCCGATTCCACCGACAGGCCATTTAACCTGCACAATTATTTCATGACCAACCCCTCGCTTTCGGGCCGCGGACAGGCACTTGTCGAAGATGCCGTGCCGCGCCTCGCCTTGCGCAAGGGTGCGCAGGTCTGACAAGATCGAGACGATGAGTTCAATCACCCGACGCAATCGCGAAGCCGCAAGGCACAATGGCGGCTATAGCTGCGCCGTTATCGATATCGGTTCCAACACCGTCCGCATGGTCGTCTATGGCGGATCGCCGCGCGCGCCATCGGTGCTGATGAATGAAAAGGTCACGGCGCGGCTGGGCCGCGATCTGGCCGATACGGGCCGCATGCCGGACGAGGCGATGGAACTGGCACTGGCCGGGCTTGCCCGTTTTGCGCTGATCCTTTCGGATCTGGAGATCGAGGACGTGCAGACGGTGGCGACCGCCGCCGTGCGCGATGCGTCCAATGGGGCCGAGTTTCTGGCAAAGGTCCGCGATCTGGGGCTCAGTCCCGAGCTGATCTCGGGCGAGGAAGAGGCACGGATCAGCGCCATGGGCGTGACCGGCGCGTTTCCCGGCCGCGACGGCGTGGTCGCCGATCTGGGGGGCGGCAGTCTTGAACTCGTCGCCATCCGCGATGGCGAGCCGCAGGGCGGGGTCAGCATGCCGCTGGGCACGCTGCGTCTGGCCGCGCTGCTGGAGCAGGGTGAGGGGCGGCTGGACGAGGTGATCGAACAGGCGCTGCACGATGCCGGCTGGGACCATTCGATCACGGGGCCACTGTTCATGGTGGGCGGCACGTGGCGGGCGATGGCGCTTTATGCGATGCACCGCCAGTCGCACCCGCTGTCGGATCCGCACGGTCTTGGCATGACATCGTCCGAAGCGGCGAAGCTGGCCAAGCGTATCGCGCGTACTGACAATAGCGAGCTGAAAGCGGTGCCGCGCGTATCGTCGATGCGCGCCGCGATCCTGCCGGGCGCGGCGGTCTTGCTGGGTGCATTGCTCGCGCGTTTGCAGCCCGAAGGTCTGGTGTTCTCCTCATGGGGTCTGCGCGAAGGGCTTTTGAACGCACGGCTGAGCAAGGCCGAGCGCGCGCAGGACCCGCTTTTGGCAGGTGTCGGGCAGTTTTCATCACAAATCGGTGCCTCGCCGGCGGTTTCCGCGCGCGTTGCGGGCTGGACCGTGGCAGCATTGCCCGGCGAACGGCACGGCACCGAACGGCTGCGGCTGGCGGCGACCATGCTGGCACTCGCTTCAATGCAGGTGGAGCCGAACCTGCGTACCACGCAGGCGGTGGAATGGGCGCTCTACAAGCGCTGGCTCGATCTGTCTGATACGGAACGAGGCATGCTGGCCGCGGCGATCATGGCCAATAGCGGCCAGACTGCCATGCCCGAAGCGATCGCGGCTCTTGCGCCCGAAGACCGGCTGCACGAGGCGATCGGCTGGGGCCTTGCCATCCGCCTGTGCCGCCGTCTGGGCGGCCAGTCGCGCAAGTCATTGAACGTCAGCCTGCTGGCAGTCGAAGGCGGCGATTTGCGGCTCTATCTGCGCAGCAGCCATGCTGCGCTTTACGGATCGCCCACGCGCAAGGATATGAAGCTTCTTGCCGAACATATGGGGCTGAACCCCGCGGTCGAGATCCTGTCGAAGGATGATTTCACGGCGAAACGCGACGAGATTGCCGACCGTAAATGGACCGACGCGATTTCGGCCAAATAAACTAAAGCCCGCGAAACAGAAAGGGCGCCCCTGCGATGGCAGGGACGCCCTTGTCTTTGATCGCGATGCGGCGGCGATCAGATGTCGTTGCCGAGCGCGCCTTCGACTTCGCCCTTCAGCTGCTGGGCCTTGCCCTTGACTTCCTGCTCGCGGCCTTCCCGTCGCGTCTGCGGATTGCCGCTCTGCTGCTTGACTTCGCCGATGGCTTCATTGGTGTTGCCTTTGATCTTCTCGGTCAGCTCGCCCATGGCGTCTTCCTTTCGATTTGCGTGCCCGACCATTCGGGCTTTGATAGGAAAACGCATCGAACGGCCAATACGATCCGCCCGTCACAACGCCTTGCCGCGCGACGCGCGCGGCTTGTCGCGGTGCCACAAAAATGCCTGATTTCAAGGGGGTTGCGCGGCAGATAGCGCCGTGCCCGTTCCGGCCTAGCGGCGCCGTTGCTTGCGAAAGGAAGGAAGTGGCTCCGAGTAGGAATATAATCAGTTTTGACTATCTATCGGAAATAGCTTGCTTATTATCTAAAATAGATAGGTGTCGAAAAGGTTATTCCCCCATTCGTTCCCCCACCGTGCTGCCGATAGGCTGCGAATGCGGGCAGACATTTGACGGTCAATTATGCCCGATTGATGCGATGACACGCTGGGCAGGCAATTTGGGTTTCGCCGTGGTTCAACGTAACGTCGATAATCGTTGAACAATGAGCACAGGCCGCTCGAACGTGTCTCGTGAGCGCAAATCCTGAAACATTCTGGGAAGCGCGTTTTCGTCCTGCACCTGCGCTAGCCTGAGCCTGATTGTTTGGCGCATGGTTTGACACATTTTCATTCGTGACGACTGGTTTCGGAAGCTGGATCACTTCAAGGCGGATCAGTTCATAAAAGCAGCGCATGGTCGCGAGGACATCAGCCATGGCATCATGTGCATGTTCGAAATCATGTCCGAAGAGGCGATAATGCAATTCCTCGAGCCTAGGGAATTTGTATCCCGGAAGCCCGTTGGTTTTAGGGATTCGGCACCAGCCAGTAGATGAGCGCATTGTGCAAATCTGGACCTTGTCATTGAATGACAGGTCTATTGCGTGGCGTCGAAGATCGGCACCCGCAATGCCAAGGTCAAAGGCCACATTGTGCCCAACCACTATGTCGGCCTTTTTTGCATCAGCGGCGAAGCTTGAAAGGACTTCAAACGCGGACTTCCCGAACCGCAAGGCCGATTGAGTGTCAATGCCATGAATTGCAGAAGCCTGAGCCGGGATCGTGTAGCCTTCTGGTTTGACCACGAGGTTTTGCTTCGAAGAGATATTTCCGCGCCGGTCTGTCAGCACCCATGCGATCTGAACGACACGATCCGTTGTGCGACTAAGCCCGGTAGTCTCGACATCAAAGAAGATTATCTGCTCCGGTTGCACAATCCGTCCCCTTTCAGTCGATTTCCAGCTTCGGCACGCTGCGCACGATCTTCATTGTTTCAAGGCTGACAGTGATGGCCCGCTGGAACAGCTGCTAGCGACAGGCCGGATCACCGCTTTGCGCCCTCAATCAATGCACGGAGAACGAACAGCAAGGAGACAATCTCCTTTTCCAGTCGAACGTCGTCCAGCTTTGGCAGGCCCTCATCCTTTTCCCGGTCGAGATGCAGGATTCCGTTGGCCAGTTTGCGCAACCGATGCAGGGCAGCTTGATTGGCTTCGGACGGCAACTTGCGGCTGGAGTTGCGAATGCGCTCCTCCAAGTCTCGACCAGTCGCACCATAGTGGTCGCGTAGGACTGACTCCATGAGCGAGCGCATCAGGGCCAGTGCGGCGTAGGTCGCGCCATAGATGAAGGCGTCGTGGGCCTGTTGGAGATTTCTGAGCATCGAGTGCTTGTCTGATGCGCTGTGCTTGGCTGCCACATGGCGGGGCACGAGGACAAATGGCACAAGCAATCGCCTGCGAAACACGCCACGCAAGTCGAAATCGGTTTCCTCCTTGAAGCGCTCCCAAGCATTAAGGCCCTCGCGAACCTGCTGTTCAAAATCCGGCTGGTCAGCCCAGCGGTGTTCTTGATCGATATTGTCCTGTGCGAAAGCAATTGCGCGATCAATGCCGCCAGCGAGGTCCTCTCCTTCGGCATCGGCATCCTCCCAGCGCTGATCAGGAAGCGGATTGGCTCTATCGTTTTCGGTGGCAAGTTCCGCAAAAAGGTCAGATAGCCAGATATTGCTGAGAACGGTCTGATACCGCACTTCATAATCGCGCCAGGCCTCAAGGAAGTGTGGGTCAACCGGCGATGCAAACAGCGCACGTCCTCGTCGTTCGGACATTCTGAGGAAGCCCGCCCGCAGTGCAAGCATGTTGCAGATTTCCTTGATGCTGGAATCACTTTCAGCAAAGTCTGCCAAGTCCTCCGGCTCGTCATCGCACCAGTCCTTGAGGCGGGTGAATAACGTCATGAACTCGACCACTTCATTTGAGTCTTTGCCGCGACTGGTCATTCCGTCGGTTCCTTATTGCCAAAGTCAGCCAGAAAATATCAGCCAGCCCAATGCTGCGGATCGTAGATCGCCGGATAGTCAGTGACCTCGAATGGTTCCACACCAAGGCATTCCAAGAAGAACCGCTTTTCGCGCTGTCGTTCGTCATCTTCTCCGACCGGGTAAACATACCAAGCAGGGGGACGCGCACCACCGCGCTTCTTGTAAAGGTTGGCCCGTTGAATCAGGAGCCAACGTAACCACACTTCCTGTCCCTCTAGCCCCACGCCAAATACAACAAGGGGCATCTTAAACAGGATATCCAGCCAAGTGTCTTCGGCGGCCCAGTGGGGAAACTCCCTTGCGTCCAGAATCCATGGACGACTGCGCGTCACGCAGCCCATGTAATCACTGAGGCCCAAGCGGATGCTTCGGATATGCGAGATGAAACCGTTTATGTGCCAGACGCCAAATCCGTCGCATGGCTGATCCAGTGGCACTCGGGCGAAATATTTTTCCCAAGGGTAATAGTCAGATGCGCGTTTTCGGCTGCCACGCGGGCGAAACAGTGAGTGGCTTTCTGCCTGAGCGGCTTTAGCAAACGTAAGGTCGAAATTTGTGGTCAGGATGGGGGAGCCATGCCTTATCGCCCATTCCACGATTCCCTGATGGTGCGCTGAAGGCTGCCAGCCTTCCATCCCATCACAGAACTGCCGCTTCAGCGGATAAGCCTGACTGGCCGACTTGGAGCCATTCTCGGCAGGCCGCCCCAAATCAATCAGATCGTAGAACTCCGGCATCGCCAGGTTCTTTGCCTTTTCCGGCGAAGCGAACCCGTTGGTTCGCGCCAAGCGTTCAACCAATGCGTTCCAGCTTTGGCCCCCGTTTGGATAGAGGTGAATGCCATTGCCGATTAGCAGCGCAACCCGCCCACCAGCACGGTGACACAACTCGTCAATCATGGTCAGTCGATTTCCAGCTTGGGCAGGTTGCGCACGATTTTCATCGTTTCAAGGCTTACGGTGATAACTCGCTGTAACAACACCAAGGGATAGGCCGGATCGCCCACGGTTTCGGTGGCGTAACGGTTGGCGTCGTTGACGATGCCGCTGGCCTTGTCGGTTTTGACGCACTGGCGTTCCATCACCCATTCGAGGGCGGGCTTGCCGTTCACCACGTAATCGTATGCCTCCAGCGGGATGCCGGTGATGGTGATGTGCGGGTTGTAGATCACGGTGGACTTGTCGAGGTTCGGGCGCTTGCCGCCGAACTTCATCTTCTCGACGCGGTAGAACTTCACCGGGTCGGGGATATTGGCCAGCCGCAGATCGCCTTGCGCGATGGTGACGGGGAACGGTTCTGCGCTGTCGAAATCGCAATGCAGGTCGCCCAGCTTGCGCCCGGCCTCGGCAAAGGCCCAGAAGTCCGCCGCCTTCTTGACGGCTGGAATACGGGGCAACTGCTTGGCCAGGTTATCGGCAAAGCGGGCGCGGTAGTCCTCGCTGTGCAGCAGGCCATAGACGTAGTGGAACAGGTCATCCTTGGTGATCGTCTCACCCGGATAGGCGGCCTGAAAATGTGCCAAGCCTTCATCGGTGATTGCATCGCGTCGTCCGCCCTGTGCGGCTGGTGCGGCGGCGAAAAGTCCGCCTTGGGCACCGGCGTCGGTCGGCTCGATTTCGCCATCGTAAAGGTAGCGGGGGAAGCATTGACCTTTGGAAATGTTGTCAAAGCTGGGCAGTCTCTCCGTCATCAAAGCCGAAAACTCGAGTGCGCCAGTCCCCGATGTGCAAATCACCCGATTGTCGGCGTCCTCGCCCATCGGGAAGATGCGCGGCATCTGATAGACCATCTCGTTGAACGTGCGGCTGAAGTAGAGCCATTGCCGCGTAAACGGACGATAGATGCTTGGGGCTAGGCAACCCGCATCGAAGGCGAAGGTTTTGCCCTTGGCTAGATCGCCCTTCAGTGCCCGCGTCCAACTGATCTTGCTCGGGTCGGTATCTATGAACCCATCAACCGCATGACCCCGCGCTTTGCGATCAGCACGAGGGTGGGCATCATCAAAGCGTTCCAGTTCGGCATTATAAGCTTCGATCATCGCGCGCATATTGGTCGCAACGCCATTGCGGCTTGCATTGTAGGCCCAACTATCGCGAGCGGTCAGCACTCCTTGAGAAAAGTTATCGAACAGCTTTGTGCCGCCACCCTTCTTGTCACCTAGAGCCAAGAAGGTATCAAACGCCTTGTCGCGTTGACCCAGCCAGTCCCCATGCTCATCCGGCGTGATGGTCTGCCAGCCGCCCGCCGTGGTGATACCGCCGATGCTGCCAAACTTGGCGATGGTCGCCAGTTTGTCGTCGCGGGTCAGATAATCGCCAATATCGTGAAAATGGATTTGGCCATGAGTTGCTGCCTCAGGGTTCTTCACCAGCAGGGCGATGGCCACCGGGGTGCGAGTCCCTTGACCGAATACGTTGTCTTTCTCCTTGCGGCGTGTCTCACCAGAGGTGCGGGCATTGCCGCGCAAGTGAAAAACATGGATGCTGGCAAACTCGTCCGTCAGGCATTGGCGCAGGCCATCGGTGGTGTTCGCATCCAGCCATCCGGCGTTGGAGACGAAGGCCACGACGCCAGCATCGCCGATGCGGTCGCTGGCCCAGCGGATCGCGCGGATATAGCTGTCATATAAGCCCTTGGCCAAGGTCGCCTTAGAAAGCTTGGCATAGGTTTCGCGGATGCGGCCATCTAGCCGGGGGTATTCGACATTATCGGCGTTGTCGTTCTCGCTTCTCTGTCCCACCGAATAGGGCGGGTTGCCAATGATGACACGGATATCCAGCTCTCTCTGCCGGGTGCGGCGGTGGCTATTGTCCGGCATCAGGTGGGCGATCAGGTCTTTGTCCTGCTCGTAAAGCTGAAACGTGTCGGTCAGGCAGATGCCACCGAACGGCTGGTAATCGCCGCCAGACAGCGAGTGATAGACCGCCTCGATGTTGATGGCCGCGATGTAGTAGGCCAGCAACACGATCTCATTCGCGTGGATTTCGTTCTGGTATTTCCACGCCAATTCCTCCTGTTTTATCAGGCCGGACTGTAGCAGCCGGGTGATGAAGGTGCCCGTGCCGGTGAAGGGGTCCATGATATGCACCCCCTTGCTGCCCAGCGTCTGCCCGAACTCGCTTTGCAGCACCTCGTTCACCGAATGGATGATGAAGTCCACCACCTCCACCGGGGTGTAGACGATGCCCAGCCGCTCGGTCATCTTGGGGAAAGCGTTGCGGAAGAACTTGTCGTAGAGTTCGACCACGATCTTCTGCTTGGCCTCGGCGTTGTCGATGCCCGCCGCGCGGCGCTTCACGCTTTCATAGAAGCGTTCGAGGCTTTGCGCTTCCTTGCCCAGCCGATGTTCGTCCAGCGCTTCCAGGACCGCTTCTAGCGCCTTGGAGACGGGATTATTGCGCGCGAAGTCGTATCCCTCGAAGAGCGCATCGAAAACCGGGCGTGTAATCAGGTGTTGCGCCAGCATCTCGATGGCTTCGCCCTGTGAAATGGT
The DNA here is from genome assembly GCF_020985305.1 of Croceicoccus sp. Ery15. Classification (NCBI taxonomy): domain Bacteria; kingdom Pseudomonadati; phylum Pseudomonadota; class Alphaproteobacteria; order Sphingomonadales; family Erythrobacteraceae; genus Croceicoccus; species Croceicoccus sp. Ery15. The sequence goes on along the minus strand of NZ_CP087588.1, from coordinate 1,341,623 downwards.
ATCGTTCAGGTCATCGCGGATTTCGGCAAGGAAGCCTTCAAACGCCTCGCGTTCCGGTGTGCCCGGTTTTTCCACCAGCGCGGTGATGCGGGTGATGTGGGTCTGAGCAATCTTGGCGATATCGCCTGCCCAGTCCTCCCAATAGTCCCGTCGTCCGCACTTCTTGACGATCTTGGCCATGATGGCGCGGGAGAACTCGTCAAAGGCAAATGCGCCCTGAGTTCCGTCGCCGCCGCGCGGAGTGCTGTCTCCGCCAGTCGGTTCGTCGTCACCATCACCGCGCGCGCCGCCTTGCCCTATTCCGGGTCCCGCGATGGTCGTCGAAGAGCGAGTGGGCAGTTTGTTGCTGACAGCGACAACCTCGATGAAGCCGGTGATGTCCACGCCTAGATCAGCTTGGTTCAATTTGGCATCGAAGCGCTCGTCATGGCTGCGTAGCGCGTTCAGGATTTGCCATACGACGCGGTATCGCTCGTTATCGTCCAGCGCCTGTTCTGGCGTGACGCCAGCCGGAACGCCAATCGGCAAGATGACATAGCCAAGCTGCTTGCCCGGCGCGCGGCGCATGACGCGGCCCACCGATTGCACCACGTCAATTTGGCTCTTGCGCGGGTGCATGAACAGGATGGCGTCCAGCGCGGGCACGTCCACGCCTTCGGACAGGCAGCGGGCATTGGACAGGATGCGCGCAACGTCTTCGCCCGCATCCTCTTTCAACCAGTCGAGATGCACGCCGCGCTCCTTAGCGCCCATTGTGCCGTCTACATGGCGAAGTTCGCATTCCAGCCGGGCTGTATCGCCCATGGCTTCCTGCCCTTCGTCCGATGCCAGATATTCGCTGACCACGTTGGCGAACTCGGTCCGCACCAGCTTGGAGGACGCGATATCCTTGCAGAAGGCCAGCGCCCGATGCATCGGCTGGCCATCGGTGAGCAGTTCGCCCTTCAGGCCCGCCTTGGTCAGCGCCTTGTAGCAGCCGATGATTTTGGTGGCGTCGTCCAGCTTCAATTCGGTGCCGCCATCGGCAAGGCGGTGCTGCACGCCGCCGCTGACCATGCCTTCATCAACCGCCAGCACCAGCACCTTGTAATCGGTCAGTAGCTGGTTCTCGACTGCCCAGCCAAAGCCGCGCGTGAACAGCGTTTTGCCGTAGAGGGTTTCGTCATCCATGGATGCCAGTTCAGCGGATGCCTCGCTGGCCTTGGCCTTTACCGCCTCGCCATAAACGCGGGGCGTGGCCGTCATGTAGATGCGCTTCTTGCCCGCGATGAATGCTTGATTGTGGATTTTGACGAAGTTGCTTTCGTCCTCACCTGCCAGCGTGGCCCCGGTGGTGCGGTGGGCCTCGTCACAGATGATCAGGTCAAACTCGGGGAAGCTGTGCAGCTTTTGGGCGTCGCTGATTACCTGAATGGACTGGTAGGTCGAGAAAACCACCGTCATGCGATCCGGCGCGGGATGGTGCGCGCGGCTGGCCAGTTTGGCGGCATTGGTCGTGGCAGGATAATCCAGATCGTGCAGTTCGACTTCGGCCACGTCATCAGCATCGCGGCGGCGCTTCCCCACCTGCACGTCCGAACACACAGCATAGGACCGCAGCGGCGTGGCGCTATCGATGGTCCATTCGCGGATGGTCTGGCTCATCAGTGCCAGCGACGGCACCAGCACCAGCACGGTCTTGCCCGGACCTGTCATTTCCTCGGCAATCTTGAGGCCGGTGAAGGTCTTGCCGGTGCCGCAAGCCATGATAAGCTTGCCCCGGTCGGCGTCCGCCAATCCGTCTTGAACAGCCGTCAACGCGTCGATCTGGTGGGGGCGCAGGGACTTGGGCGCGGCAACCTTTATTTCGTCCCGCTGGAACCATGCGGCCCAATCAATCGGGCTTTCCTCCAGCCGGTCCAGTCCGATGCGGGTGACGTTCAGATCATCCAGCAACGCTTCGGCATTGATGCTCCACGGCGCGCCGGTGGTGTCGAACACCAGCCCGCGCGAGAAATGTTTGGTGGCGCTGCTGGCAAGGAAGCTGTCGATATCGCCCTTCTGGATGCGGTAGCCTTCCGCATAGAATTTGCACTGGATGGCGCAAAAGCTGTCCTCGTCCCGGATTTTGGCCACCAGATCGATGCCGATATCCTTGCCGTCCAGCCGGTGGGCCTTGGCCCAATCAGTGAAGGTCCAAACGTCCTCGTATTCTTGGACCATGCCCGGATCATGCTTGATGAACGCTAGGGCCAGCCGCTCGAAATAGGTTCCCTTTTCGCGTTCTGTTTTGGCCGCTGCACGGTATTGAGCAAGAAGTTGGCGAAGCGGCGTAGACATTTAACCCCCAGAACTAGATTCGCGGCACGCTAGACGGGGGAGGGCCAGCCGCCAAGTCGCCGCATCACCACCATCATTTCCAGCGCGCATTCATCGTCCAGTTCCCAATAGCGCTCCATGTGACGATCAAACGTCCGGTTCCACATACCTTTGGGGCGACGTAAACCCGCCTCCCAGCCCTGATCGCAGCCCAATTTCTTTTGCAGCCGGAACAGCCGTTCAAACGGACGATCCCGTGCCGCGTCGCGCTGGCACTGATAACCCAGCCGCCATGCCTGCCGGGATGCGAAACGGTCGCCGCCGGGCGGCATATAAAGTTTGCCCACGCGAATATGGCGAAAGGGGCAAATCATCCACCATCGCTTGCCGCCATATTGGGGGACGGTATGGCAAAGGCGCACGGTCTGGCGGACTTGCTCCCGATCCTTGCCGCTGCCGCGCGTGTAGGACAGTTCCAGTCGCTCGTCGCCCGGCTGGTGCATGATCGCCTGATAGCCAATAGAGCCGACTTCCTCGCCGCCTCTGGACCATGACAGGCTACCACTCAGCCAAGAGCCATTTCTGGCTCGTCCGGTCCGCAGCATCCAAGCCAGATCGATGCGAAAAGACGAATCCACGGTAGGCCTGCCACCGTATCGTCCTGAGCCGTAGCCACCCATGTCAGCGTTCCCCGCCAGCGGGCGCGTCGCCAGATTTTCCTAAATCATTAGCTTTCTTCACCCTCCCATGGAGTTTGCCTTTCGAGACGCATTTTCCGTTGCGAGCGGAGCGCCGCTTCCCCTTTGCTGTTCGCGGGCCGGTGGAGAGGCCACCATGCAACTTGCACCGCCCGGAACGATAAAGATCGCGACGCTTGCACGGCGTTCCCCCTCGCGTTGTGGCACCGCAGGTGAGGCCCGCGAGCACTGCCGGAAGGTATCCGCCTTCATCGCACCAATTCCGCCAGAGTGCTCGGCGCTCGATATCATTCATGGCGATGGTTTTGTCGTTCAATGCAGCTTCGCCTTATGCGATCAGCCGGAAACGGAATAACGACTGATCCTCTTATCGGCTGTGGTTCACCAGTGAATGGAAAAGATGGTGCCTTGGAAATCCAGTATGTCGCGTTCAAGAAATGCCGCTCTGCCAACATGGTCAAAACCTCTCGCCTGTTGCACGGAAATGTTCCTCGGTATCGTCCTGCCAATCTGTGATGAATCTGCCCAGCGTTGTGCCGATGGCTTCCGCTTCTTCCCGCTCCACGCGATCCAACCAGACAGACGGAAACTCGGATGCGTCCGCATCCTCCGAGCGCGCGGGCGCGCGAGTTCGGTCGTGTATAGTTGACTGTGAGGTATCGTTGATGTCGCCTTGATCCAGCGTTGAACCCTGCGTTGAAATCTCCGTTGAACTACCGTTGAAGTCAGCAAACCGGCGATCAGCTTCTTCGAGCAAAGCTGGCGCATTCTCGCTGATAATGCCTCGAAACATCGCAATTATGCTGCCAGCACCATCGACGAGTTCCTGACGCCAGCGCGATGCATTAGTGGTGCGTGCTCGATGGCGGAGGCGTGGAACACCAACCATTGCCGCTTGGCGGGCCAACTTGTCGGCAGAAAGTATGAAAGAAGATGGGGCCCAGCCTTCCCAATCCTTTGCATTCTCTCATCCGGCCCCGTCCAATGCACAGGCGGCGCGAATGGCATAGCCGCCAATGATGGACTCCAGTTCGGTCCAGATCATCTTGCCATGGCGCTCAACGGCGACGGGGTAGATCAATGGGGCAGTTTCGGTTTCATCCTCGGCCAGATAATAGACCCATTCCAGCGCACCGGCATCGGCTAGAATTTCTGCTCGGCCGAAGAAGTCGGAACCAGCATTCTTATCCTGCTTCTTCTCTTCAGTGGTTGGCTCACGCCAATGATGATCGAGCGGCCCTTTCCAGGCCACCCATGATCCGCCACGTGTGAATTTCCAAATTTGCAATGACCCGGTTGCTCCGGCTTTCTGCCTTTCAAATTTCCGGTAAAAGTGCTGTCGATCCACACCACCAAATTCCGCCAAGTCTTGCAAAGCGTAGAGGTCAACCAGCAATCGCAGGGCCATCGGATCTCGTGATAATCTGATGCGATCTATCACTGTGGTCGTTGGACCGCCTGCTGAGCCAAATGTGTCGCCGACAAGTTCCATCGGCAGAAATGCTTTCTCCAATGGGCGGTCGGAGATGATCGACAGCACACCGTTGGCGTCGCGCGCAAGCCAACCATCGCGCACGCCAATTGTAGCGGCGGAACGTTCGCTCGGATTGCGAGGCTGGTGGCCTTGCTCGATGCGCGCAGAAAGAGCAGCTACATTCCTTGGCATGGCCGGTCGCGTTTCAATGGGCGGAAGGTCGATCCTAGGCTTTCGAGTGCCTTTGCCGCTTTTCCAGCGTATCAAGCCGTTCTGCTCCAGCTTTGCCATTGCGGCATCAGCCTTTCGCCAGTTCAATGCCGTGCGCTGGTTGATGGCTTCACGCGACCATGTGCTGGTGCGATTATCCGGGCCTGTGCCTGCCGCAAGGATGAGATATGCCGCCGCTGCATCGGGATCGCCGAGGTCGCATACCTTCGCGAAGGTGGGCAGATCGACAATGAAGAGGTGGCCGCGCTTCTTTGGCCGTTTGACCGACTTGTCGGCAATCGAAGGGGTATCCTGTGGCTGGGCCATATCAGGCTGCCCTGTCGGTCGTGCCGGTGCCGACCAGATTCTTAATGCTTGCGACCTTGACCAGACGGCGGGTGCCGATAGTCACGCACTCAAGCATATTGTTGGATATCAGTTCGTAGGTCTTGGTCTTTCCAATGCCCAAGCTGCGGGCGGCTTCGGCGATACTGCAAAGGACGGGTTCCATACGCCATGTTCCTTTTTGTTGGTTCCCGCTCGCAATCGAATGATTGCGCGGGAACACGTGGGGAACATCATGATTCGCTGCGGTGGTTTGCGCAAGGCGAAAATGGCTGAAATAAGCCGTTTTTGGGGATAAGTAATCCGACTTATACGCTATCGCTGGGATGGCCGGTGAGCGGTGTCAGAGAGCAGATCGGGGAGCAAACGTCAAAACGGACGCGGCATTGCCTCCAGAGGCAAATCGGCTCCAGGAATCCATCAGTTCGCGGCGCTTGTCGAAGAAATCAGTGCGCCGATAAGCGGCTTCAACTGCCTTGGGCACTACGTGCGCAAGAGCGGCTTCTGCCACTTCGCCGGGCAGGCTCGTCTGTTCGGCAGCCCAATCGCGGAAGGTGGAGCGGAAGCCGTGGACGGTGAAAGGGGCGTCCATATCCCGTAGGACTTTCGTCAGCGTCATATCGCTCAGCGACTTGCCGCTATTGGCAGGGAAGATCAGGTCGGTTCCGGCGCGCTTGATCGCAGCGGCCTTGCGAAACAGGGCAACTGCGGCTGGCGATAGCGGAACACGGTGAGCACGCCGCGCTTTCATGCGCTCCGCCGGGACCGTCCAGACGGCGGCATCCAGATCGAGTTCGCCCCACGTCGCGCCCCGAACCTCGCCACTGCGCGCGGCGGTCAGGATTGCTGCCTGCAATGCCAGTGCACCCATACCGCCCTTGTCCGTCAACCGGGACATGAAGGCGGGCAGTTCGGCGTAAGGCATGGCCTCAAAGTTCCCCCGCTTGGGCTGTGCGGGCAGGCGGTCGGCAACAGCGGGGCCGAGCGTGCCGATGAACAGCGCGCCATCAGGTCGAGCGAAGCGCAGCGTCCGAATGATCAGGCTGCGGACCTTGCGTGCGGTTTCCGGCTTGCGCGTCCAGATCGGGCGAAGGCAGGCCGCTATGGCATCCGCGTCGATGCTCTGGACTTGCAACTTGCCAAGGGCAGGGAATGCATATGTCTTCAACTGCGAAAGGTTTTGCTTGCGCTTGGCGTCGGAGATTTTGGCGTCCGCTGCCTTGGCTTCCAGAAAGCCCAAGGCAGCCTCGCGGAACGTCCGTGTCATTTCCTTGGGCGGTTTCAACGCCAAATGCGGATCGCGACCAGCTACCAGTGCGGCCTTGACCGTCGAAGCCTTCTCTCGCGCCTCGCCAAGCCCGACTGCACGAAGACTTCCCAAGCCAAACTCGCGCCGGGTGCCGTCATGTTGAATGCGGGCCACCCAGCTTGCTTGGCCAGATTCGCGAACGAACAGCACCAGCCCGTCGCCATCGTGGTGTCTCCCCGGTTTGCCGATGGCTGCCTTGATATGTGCCTGCGTCAACTTGCCCATGCCCGCCTCAAAGTTAGAGTTTGGTCTGTTCCCCCATTTCGTCCCCCACCACTAACGCGAAAGGGGACGAAACGCAACGCACGCACGCGGGCGCTTGCGGATTAGTTTTCCTAGGGTTTCTGGGTGTTTTGCGGTCGCTGGCGAACGCCTGCGAAAAGGAAAGTGGCTCCCCGAGTAGGATTCGAACCTACGGCCATTCGATTAACAGTCGAATGCTCTACCGCTGAGCTATCGGGGAGCAGCCCCCAAGCGGTACTTAGGGGGCAGGGCCGTGCCTATATGGAGGGGCGCGGCGTTTGGCAAGAGCCGAATTTCACATCTTTTCCGGTCCGGACGGGCTTGCTGTGCAAAACTGCGTGCGGACCGCAGAAACCGGCCGGCCAAAGGAATGGATTGGCTCTGGAAGGGCCAACCCGGTGCAGGGCCGTCACTTCAAGAACCACACCGACGCCCACAAGCGTCCTGCGTACCAGGCGACGCTGGTCGGGCGAGGGCGGAGGATCAGCAGAGTGCAGGTCAGATCATGAATTGCTCGCCCACGATCCGCTCGTCCAGGCTGTGGCCGCGGTCGAACAGCAGGGTGAGGTCGCATTCATGCGCGATCTTCACATCGATGCTGACGATGTCGCGGATTTCCTTTTGATCGGCCACCGCGGAAACGGGCCGTTTCGATACGTTCAGCGCCTTGATCGATATCGGCAGATGATCGGGCAGGATCGCCCCGCGCCAGCGACGGGGGCGGAATGCGCTGATCGGGGTCAGCGCCAGCAGCCCGCAGGACAAGGGCAGGATCGGGCCATTGGCCGAGAAATTATAGGCTGTGGAGCCCGCAGGGGTCGCCACCAGCACACCGTCGCAGGCGAGTTCGGGGATGCGGATCTTGCCGCCGACGCTGATCTGCAGCTTGGCGGTCTGGCGTGTTTCCCTGAGCAACGAGACTTCGTTGATGGCATGGCCGGTGATCGTCTCGCCGCTGCGCGTCACGGCAGTCATGTCGAGGGGCGAGACGGTCTGCGCACGGGCATTGGCCACGCGTTCGACGATCGGGCCACCCACGCTGCCCAGCTTGTTCATCAGGAAGCCGACCGTGCCAAGGTTCAGGCCATAGGCGGGGATGATCCGCTTTGCCTCCAGCATCTGGTGCAACGTCTGAAGCATGAAACCGTCGCCGCCCAGCACGACCACGGCATCGGCGTCCTCCAGCGGTGCCCAGTCGTGCTCACCCTGCAGGCGCTGGGCGGCGCGCTGCGCCTTGTCGGTGTCGGAAACGGCCAGCGCCAGTCGCTTATACTCTGCCATGCGCCCCTCTAGTCGGCTTGTCGCGGCGGACCCTATGGATGGTAGGGCGTAATGGCAATCGCCGGAATGGGACCATCGGGCGGCTGACGGGTCGATCAGGCGGGTTGCGCCTGTTTCCCCGCTCGCCGCACGATGGACGACAGCCCCTTGGTCAGCTGGAACAGCCCGTTCAGCCGTGCCTTCGGATCACCCCATGCGCGTTCGATCACCAGCTTGTTGTCGGGCCGCAGGCGCGCGGTGCCCTTCAACCGTTCGACATAGGCGATAAGGCCCATGGGATCGGGGAACTGGTCCTTGTGGAAATGGATCAGCGCGCCGCGCGGGCCGACATCGATCTTGGCGATATTGGCGGCCAGTGCCTGCGCCTTGATCTCGATCAGCTTGACGAGATTCTCGGTCGGGGAAGGCAGCGGGCCGAAACGGTCGATCATTTCGGCGGCGATTCCCTCGATCGCGTCCTTGTCGTCGGCATCGTTCAGGCGGCGATACAGCGCCATGCGCACGGCCAGATCGGGAACATAGTCCTCGGGAATCATGATCGGGGCGTCGACGGTGATCTGCGGGGACAGGCCGGTGCGGTCCTCCACCACGCCCAGATCGCCCGCCTTGGCCGCCATGATCGCGTCTTCCAGCATCGATTGATAGAGTTCGAAGCCGACTTCCTTGATATGCCCCGATTGTTCGTCGCCCAGCAGATTGCCTGCGCCGCGGATATCCAGATCGTGGCTGGCGAGCTGGAAGCCCGCGCCCAGCGAATCCAGATCGCCCAGCACCTTCAGCCGCTTTTCGGCGACTTCGGACAATTGCACCCCGGCATCATGCGTCAGCAGCGCATAGGCACGCAGTTTCGACCGGCCGACGCGCCCGCGCAGCTGATACAGCTGGGCAAGGCCGAATTTGTCGGCGCGGTGGATCACGATGGTATTGGCCGAGGGGATGTCCAACCCGCTTTCGACCACGGTGGTCGACAGCAGCACTTCGTATTTCTTCTCATAGAACGCGCTCATGCGCTCTTCCAGCTCGGTCGCGGGCATCTGGCCATGGGCGGCGACATAGCGCACCTCGGGCACGTTCTCGCGCAGCCAGTCCTCTATCGCGCCCATGTCGGAAATACGCGGCACGACGATAAAGCTCTGACCGCCGCGATGATGTTCGCGCAGCAAAGCCTCGCGCACGACCATATCGTCCCATTCCATCACATAGGTGCGCACCGCCAGCCGGTCGACGGGCGGGGTCTGGATGACCGAAAGCTCGCGCAGGCCCGACATCGCCATCTGCAACGTGCGCGGGATGGGCGTGGCGGTCAGGGTCAGCACATGCACATTGGCGCGCAGGGCTTTCAGCTTTTCCTTATGCGTGACGCCAAAGCGCTGCTCCTCGTCCACGATGACAAGGCCGAGGCGCTTGAACCTGACGCTCTTGGACAGGATCGCATGGGTTCCGACGACGATATCGACGGTACCGGCCTCTAGCCCGTCGCGCGTTTCGGCGGCCTCTTTCGCGGGGACAAGGCGCGACAGCCGGCCGATTTTGATGGGGAAACCGGCAAACCGCTCGGTAAAATTGGCGTAATGCTGGCGGGCAAGCAAGGTGGTCGGCGCGATCATCACGACCTGCTGCCCTGCCATTGCCGCAAGGAAAGCGGCGCGCAGGGCCACCTCTGTCTTGCCAAAGCCGACATCGCCGCAGACCAGCCGGTCCATCGCGCGCCCGTCGGCCAGATCGCCCATCACGTCGCCGATGGCACGGTCCTGATCGTCCGTCTCGTCCCAGGGAAAACGGTCGACGAATGCATTGTAATCGGCATCCGGTTCGATCACCGGCGCCTTTTGCAGCGCGCGCTTGGCGGCGGTGGCCAGCAATTCATGCGCGATTTCGCGAATGCGCTCTTTCAGGCGGCTCTTGCGCTTTTGCCACGCCTCTCCGCCCAATCGGTCGAGCGCGGCATTCTCGTTCTCGGACCCATAGCGCGACAGCACGTCGAGGTTTTCGACCGGAACATACAGCTTGTCGCCGCCGTGATATTCCAGCGCGACGCAATCATGCGGGCTTTTGCCCACGGGCACCGATTGCAAGCCCAGATAGCGGCCGATGCCGTGGTCCATGTGGACGATGAGATCGCCCGGCGACAGCGCCTGCAATTCGGCCAGAAACGCATCGGCGTCCTTGCGACGTTTCTTGCGGCGGACCAGCCGGTCGCCCAGCAGGTCGCGTTCGGTCAGCAGCTCGATCTGTTCGCTGGCAAACCCGCTCTCCAGCGGCAGCACCACGGCGACAGGGCGTCCCTTGGCCGCGATTCCCAGCGCTTCCTGCCAGCTGTCGGCCAGCGCGGGTTCGCGCTTTCCGGCTTCGCCCAATTGCGAAACGATCCGCCCGCGCGATCCGGTGGAATAGCAGGCGAGCACCACGCGCTTGTCTGCTTTCGCCTGCTTTTCCAGATGCTTCGACGCGGCATCATAGATGTTTTCCGAGCGCGAACGCTCGGGCGCGAAATCCCGGGCAGAGGCAAAGCCGAAATCCAGCGTCCTGTCGCTTTCGGGTTCGGCAAAGATCGAGCAGCGGTGCACCGGCCAGCTTGCCAGCGCGGCGTTGAATTCATCCTCGGACAGATAGAGCGCGTCGGTCGCCAGCGGGCGATAGCTGCCTGCCTTTTGTCCCGCGACCTGCTGGCGGGCCTGCCGGTAATCGCGGATTTCGGCCAGGCGCTCCTCACCCGCGCGGATCGCGCCGCCATCGATGACAATCGTGTCGTCCTTGCCCAGATGATCGAACAGGGTGGACAGCTTTTCCTCGAACAGGGGCAGCCAGTGCTCCATCCCTGCCAGCCGCCGCCCCTCGCTCACCGCCTGATACAACGGGTCGCCGGTGGCATTCGCGCCGAACATCTCGCGGTAATTGCCGCGGAACCGCTTGATCGTGTCTTCCGACAACAGCGCCTCGCTCGCGGGCAGCAGCAGATGCTGTTCGGCCACGCCCGTGGTGCGCTGGGTGGTGGGATCATACAGGCGCATGCTCTCCAGCTCGTCGCCGAAGAAGTCCAGTCGCAGGCCCGCCTGTATCGTCTCGCCCGCGTCATTCTGCGTCTTCAGGCCCGATGGCACGATATCGAAGATCGAACCCCGCACCGCAAATTCGCCTGCGTCGATCGCCGTATCGCTGCGCGCATAACCCTGTCGTTGCAGCAGCGCGATCAGGCTTTCGTGCCCGATCTCCGCCCCCGGTTTCAGCATGCGCGTAGCTTCGCGTATGCGGAACGGGGTCAGCACGCGTTGCAATAGCGCATTGACCGTGGTGACCAGCAATTGCGGGCCGTCGGCCTTGCCCTGCCCACGATTGTTTAGAGCCTGCAGTGCCGCCAGTCGCCGCGCGCTGACCGACAATGCAGGGCTGGACCGGTCATAGGGCAGACAGTCCCACGCCGGAAACTCGATCACATCCAGTTCGGGCGCGAAGAACGGGGCGGCATCGGCGATTGCCTGCATCGCCTGCTCGTCGGGTGCGACGAAGACCGCGCGTGCGGCATTGCCCGTGCCGCGCGCCGCGCGCGCCAGATCGGACAGGACCAGCGGCAATGCGCCGCGCGCAAGCGAAGACAGCACCAGCGGTTGATCCGCGGCGATCAGGCGGGGAAGATCGGTCATGCGCAATTCGTCATTTCGGGGCGCTATCTGGCGACGGAATACACCTGCCGCAACCCCCGATCGGCGGCTGCCGGGCCCGCCTATCTATGGATATGAACGTAATCCAGCCGTTGCAGCGCATCCATCATTGGCCCTGCAAAGCGATCGGGCGGCAATTGCGTGCCCAGTGCCCATGCCATGATGTCGACGTCGTCCTCGTCCAGCAAGGCCTCGAACCAGGCCAATTCCTGTTCCACCCATTCGGCGTGGCATTTGTCGAAATAGCCGCCGATCATGAAATCGGCTTCGCGCGTGCCGCGGTGCCATGCGCGGAACTTGGCCCGCCCCAAACGTTCAGGGTTCAGCCGGTCTTGGTCGGGTTTCGCGGTGTCGCTCATGCTGGTCGGGTATACTCGTGCGCGATGCGGTGCAAGCGCCGGAATGCGGCGCTATAGCATCGTCATGCGTCCCGAAGTGCTCAATCCCCTGTTCGCCGCTGCCGATAGCCTGAAGGGCGTCGGCGCGAAGCTTGAAAAGCCGCTAGACCGGCTGGGCCTGCGGCATGTGAAGGATTTCGCCTATCATCTGCCCGACCGATTTATCGAACGCCGCCAGATCGGCGCGCTGGCCGAAGGCGGGATCGGCGAACACATCATCATCAGGCTGACGCCCAAGGCCTATCGCGCCAGCGGCAGCGGGCGGGGTCCGTTCCGCGTGATGGCCGAGGATGGCGCAGGCGAACGGATCGCGCTGACCTATTTCGGGCGGGCATCCTATTCCGCGCGCAAATTGCTGCCGCTGGAAGAAGCGCGCTGGGTGGCGGGCAAGCTGGAGCAATTTAACGACACGCTGCAAATGGTGCACCCCGATCACGTGTCGGAGGATGGCGGCACGGCGCTGGGCCAGACGTGTGAGCCGGTTTACCCGCTGTCCGACGGGCTGACGGCAGGGCGGCTGCAACCATTGATCGAGCAGGCACTGGGCGCGCTGCCCGAATTGCCCGAATGGATCGAGCCCGGCGTGATGGAGCGGCGCGGCTGGCCGAAATGGCGCGATGCGCTGCACCTGGTCCACCGCGGGCGGCACAAGGAAGCGCGCGACCGGCTTGCCTATGACGAGTTGTTCGCCAGCGCGCTGGCGCTGATGCTGGTGCGTGCCGACAATCGCCGCCGCAAGGGCACGTCGATGCAGGGCGACGGTCGTTTGCGCGACCGGCTGACGCTGCCCTTTGCGCTGACCGGCGCGCAGGCGCGCTCGATCCGCGAGATAGAGGGCGATATGGCGCAGCCGCACCCGATGTTGCGCCTGTTGCAAGGCGATGTCGGCAGCGGCAAGACGGTAGTGGCGCTGCTTGCCATGCTGAACGCCATCGAATGCGGTAAACAGGCCGCTCTGCTGGCACCCACCGAAATTCTGGCGCGCCAGCATCACGCGACCCTGCAGGAAATGGCACGCGGCACCGGCGTCGAAATCGCATTGCTGACGGGCAGGGACAAGGGGCGTGCGCGCGAATCCATCATGATGGGGCTGCTGGATGGATCGATCCATATCGTCGTTGGCACCCATGCCATCTTTCAGGACAGCGTGAATTACCGCGATCTTGGTCTTGTGGTGATCGACGAACAGCACCGCTTTGGCGTGGGGCAGCGGCTGATGTTGCAGCAAAAGGCGCGCACCACGGCCCATTGCCTTGCCATGACCGCAACACCCATCCCGCGTACCCTGCTGCTGGCCCAGCATGGCGAGATGGAAGTCAGCCAGCTGGACGAATTGCCGCCGGGGCGCAAACCCATCGATACGCGCGTCGTGCCGGTCGAGCGGATGGACGATGTCGTCGCCGGTCTGGTCCGCCATGTACAATCGGGTAAGCAGGCCTATTGGGTGTGCCCCATGGTGCACGAGCACGAGCGCGAGGATCTGGCCGCGGCCGAAGAGCGTTTCGATGCGCTGAAGCACGTGCTGGGCGAGGGGAATGTGACCCTTGTCCACGGGCAATTGCGGCCCGAGATCAAGGACGCGAACATGGCCCGCTTTGCCAGCGGCGAAGTTGCGGTGCTGGTGGCGACCACGGTGATCGAGGTGGGGGTGAATGTGCCCAATGCCTCGCTGATGGTGATCGAACAGGCGGAGCGCTTCGGCCTTGCCCAGCTGCACCAGTTGCGCGGGCGCGTCGGGCGCGGGGCGGCGGAATCGGTCTGCCTGCTGCTGCGCGGCCAGATGTTGAGCGAAACGGGGCGTGAGCGGCTTGCGCTGATGCGTGAGACGCAGGACGGTTTCCGCCTTGCCGAAGAGGATTTGCGGCTGCGCGGTGGGGGCGAAATCCTGGGTACGCGCCAGTCGGGCGAAACTGCCTTTCGCGTCGCCAGCCTCGAACAGATTACGGAATTGCTCGAAGCCGCGCATGACGATGCCCGCTTATTGCTCGACCGTGCGGGCAGCGATCTGGAGGGCCCGCGCGGCGATGCGGCGCGGCTGGCGCTGTATTTGTTCGAACGCGACTATGGCGTGCAGCTTTTGCGCGGGGGGTAGCGTGTCCGACAGGCTTGCATGCGCGGCGCACATGCGAAAGAGTTGCAAGCGGACTGAACGGGCGGAGTAGGCCAATTGCCACGCATTTCTAAGACGGGTTTTGCGGTTGTGCCGCTGGCGATGCTGGTCGCATTGGCAGCCTGCGACGATCCGCCACCGGGACTGGAGACGCCCGAGCGGACCGAGGCGCTGGAACGCTGCGACGTGAAGCTGGCCGCGCTGGCCAATGGAGAGAAGCAGCTGAAGCGCCTGTGCGATTGCACCACGGGGCGGCTGGCACAGCAGGGTTTTACCCTGTCCGACCTTGACGGCGAACACCGCGATCGCGCGATGGAACAGGTGCGATGGTGCATGACGCAAACCGGTGCCGCGCCGCTGAAAACGCCGGGCGCGATCGAAGCGCCCGATGCCGGAGGCGAAACGCTTGAAGCTGCGGATGAAGCGATAGAGGCTGAAGTGGAGGCAAAAGCGGCCGAGCCGCAAACAGCGCCCGCCAAGTAGGCCTTAGCCTTCGAGCAGCGCCAGATCGACATTGCCGCGCCCGCGGCTCTTGATGCCGATTTCCTTGGCGGCGGCTTCGGACAAGTCAATCACGCGATTGCCGTGATAGGGGCCGCGATCGTTGATGCGGACCACTACCGACTTGCCGGTACGGTTTGACGTAACGCGCACAAGGCTGCCGAAGGGCAGGGTGCGGTGCGCGGCCGTCAGTTCCGTCGGGTCGAAAGTCTCGCCGCTGGCCGTCCGGCGCCCTGCGAATTTGGGGCCGTACCAGCTGGCTTCGCCGGTGCCGAGCAATTCGGCAATCTCGGGCTCTGCGGCTTCGGTTTCGGCCAATTCAGGAACCGTACCGGCGGACCCTGCGTTATCAATGGCAGTCGCCGGAACAGCGGTGAGGGCGAGTTCGGCCTCCAGCGCGGCGGCCATCGGGTCCTCGGTGCCTGCGCGGGCGACGGATACCGGCATTGCCGCCATGGTGACGATGCCGAATAGGGCGATGGCGCGCATCGGGCGCAGCCGCATGTTGACTTGCGTCTTCATGGGGCCGGACAATAGCAGCAAAAACTTCCAATTGGTTTCGGTTTGCCGCCTTTCGGCCACATTTGAACCGGCATTTTTGCGTTAACGCGCGCATTCGGCGCATTTATGCGCCGCATATGGCGCGGCGAATCAGCCTGTTTTGTCGCTGTTGTGGATGCTGTCGGGCGAACCGGACCAAAGCAAATGGGGCCGGTATCGCTACCGGCCCCACTCTCACCGGCCCGTGGCTTCCAACTCGTGCTGGCACGATTGGAAGGCTTGGCGCCCGGCGGTTTCGGCATTGACCGTAAGGCCATCGCCTCTGTCGCACGGCGCTCGCGCCGGCATCCGGTCTGTTTCCGCCTTGCCGTTCGATCGCCATGGGCAAAGCCCGTCGGGATCGGTTTGCAAGCGCATCCGCATACCGAGGCCATGTCTCCTGCTGCCGCTTCATCCGCATCATCGACCCGAAGGCCGCGTGATTTGTCCGCGATTGCCGGTTTTCTGGCCATCCATCGCCCATCGACTTTGTGCGATCCGGTCGGGCATTTCGAATGCTTCACAAGGAAGCCTTCAAAGGGGTGCCGTTTCCGTCTTGCCGGTCTTTGACCGATGCATCGTACGTTTCGGTAAATCGTCCCGTTTCAGTGCCTTGCGGCATGATCCGGAAAGCAACCTTCCCGTTCGACAATTGAAGAATGCGCCGCATGCATGAGTCGCGCAATTAACTTATCCACAGAAAAGCAGTTTTGCAGTGGACAAGAGTGGAAAAGCCACTATGAGTGCCCGGTTTCGTCCGGTGCCCGGCGCGCGGCGTGGCGGAAATCCGCCATTTTTACCGCCACGCAGCCGGTGGATAAAATTCTCCGGTCTCAGCCGCCCTGCTTGGCCAGCAGCTTCAGACGCAATGCGTTCAGATGGATGAAGCCTGCCGCATCCTTCTGGTCATAGGCGCCGGCATCATCCTCGAACGTGACATGCTTTTCGGAATAGAGGCTCATCGGGCTCTTGCGGCCCACCAGATGCACGCCGCCTTTATACAGCTTCAGCCGCACCGTGCCGGTGACTTTCTGCTGCGACAGGTCGATCGCGGCCTGCAACATCTCGCGCTCTGGCGCGAACCAGAAGCCGTTATAGATCAGCTCGGCATATTTCGGCATCAGCTCATCCTTCAGATGGGCTGCGCCGCGATCTAGCGTGATCTGTTCGATCCCGCGATGGGCAGCGGCATAGATCGTGCCGCCGGGCGTTTCATACATGCCGCGCGACTTCATGCCGACGAAGCGGTTTTCCACCAGATCGAGCCGGCCGATGCCATGCTTGCGGCCCAGATCGTTGAGGGCAGCCAACAGCGTGGCAGGGCTCATCGCCGTGCCGTTCAGCGATATGCCGTCGCCCTTTTCAAAGCCGATTTCGACATATTCGGGCGTATCGGGCGCATCCTCGGGATTGACCGTGCGCGAATACACGTAATCGGGCGTTTCTTCCCACGGGTCTTCCAGCACTTTGCCTTCCGACGAAGTGTGGAGGAGGTTCGCGTCGACCGAGAACGGGCTTTCGCCGCGCTTGTCCTTGGGCACGGGAATCTGGTGCGCCTCGGCCCACTGGATCAGCGCGGTGCGGCTGTTCAGATCCCATTCGCGCCACGGGGCGATCACGCGGATGTCGGGGTCGAGCGCATAGGCCGACAGTTCGAAACGGACCTGGTCGTTACCCTTGCCGGTTGCGCCATGGGCGATCGCGTCGGCGCCGGTTTCATGCGCGATTTCGATCAGCCGCTTGGAAATCAGCGGGCGCGCGATGCTGGTGCCCAGCAGATAATCGCCTTCGTATCGGGCATTGGCGCGCATCATCGGAAAGACGAAATCGCGCACGAATTCCTCGCGCAGATCGTCGATATAGATATTTTCGTCGGGCAGGCCCATCAGCTTGGCCTTGGCCCGCGCGGGTTCCAGTTCCTCGCCCTGACCCAGATCGGCGGTAAAGGTCACCACCTCGCAATTATAGGTCACTTGCAGCCATTTCAGGATGACGGATGTGTCGAGACCGCCCGAATAGGCAAGGACGACCTTTTTGATGTTCGATGTGTCGGTCATGGCTGCATGGCTTTCTGAACAGGATGCATATGCGGTTCCGGCGCGAATGCGCGTCGCAGCGCGCCCCTAAAACAGAGCGGATAAGGGGGCAAGGGGAAGCGGCGCTGTTTCAGGCCGTCGAAAGCGCCTTTTCGGGCGTGGGCGCGTTTTCCCCGGCCATGATCATCCGCTCGGCCTCTGCCATATAGTCGCGGTGCAGCGGCAGGGCGCGGCGGTTGCGGACATACTGGATCTGGAAATTGCACATGCCGCCGCTTTCGAACGCGGCGGTCGCGCCCGACAGATAGAATGTCCACATGCGGAAGAACTTCTCGTCATACATGGCGACGATCTGGTCCTTGTGCGCAAGGCAGCGCTGATACCATTCGCGCAATGTCAGCGCGTAATGAAGGCGCAATGTCTCTACATCGGAAGCGATCAGGCGCACCTTCTCGCTCGCGGCGACGGTTTCGGACAGGGCGGGTATGTAACCGCCCGGGAAGATATATTTGCGCGTAAAGGCATCGGTCGTGCCGGGTTTGCCCATGCGACCGATGGTGTGGATCAGCGCGACGCCATCCTCTTTCATCAGCCGGGCGCAGCAGCGGAAATAGGTTTCGAATTGCGGTTGTCCGACATGTTCGAACATGCCGACCGATACGATCCGGTCGAATTGCGCCCCTTCGGCCGCGAGATCGCGGTAATCGACCAGCCGGAAGGTTACGCGGTCGGCCACGCCCGCCGCCTGTGCCCGTTCGCGGGCGAGGGCCAGCTGCTCCTCGCTCAGCGTGATGCCCAGCACCTTTACATCGGCATGACGGGCCAGAAAAATCGCCATGCCGCCCCAGCCGCAGCCGATGTCCAGCACCGATTGCCCCGGTTTCAGGTCCAGCTTGGCAGCGATATGCGCCAGCTTTTCGGTCTGCGCTTCCTCCAGCGTCATCCCCTCGCGCGGCCAATAGGCACAGCTGTATTGCATATGGGGCGCATCCAGCATCAGGCGGTAGAGGTCGTTCCCGATGTCGTAATGATGGGCGACATTGGCCTTGGAACTTGTTGCCTTGTTGAACTGGGTGGCAAGGAATTTCAGCCGGTCGGCCATGCGGCGGCGGAAACGGGGCGGTGAAATGCGCTGGCCCGCGTCCCAATGGTTATTGCCCTGCAACAGCTCGACCATTTCCATGATGCCGCCGCCATCCTCGACGATCAGCCGGCCATCCATGAATGCCTCTGCCGCACCAAGGCGCATGTCCATGACGATATCGCGGGGGACGCTTCTGTCGGTAAAGCGGATCGAAACTTCGGGCATGACCCCGTCGGGCGTGCCGAAGGAACTGGTCGATCCGTCGGCATAGGCAATGCGCAGTCGCCCGCGCTTCACCGCTTTGGCCAGCATGGTTTCAAGAAGACGCTTGGCGCCGATCATGGGCGGTTTCTCCAGATGAAACTATATGCGCGTGGAGCGTTGCCGTTCAGATTATGGCCTGATTGCGCGGGATCAAGGATTGATTGCCCGTTTTTGACAGGCCGCTTCAGGCACCTGTTGCCGCGCGCGCCATGAACAACACGTCGCGGGGCTGATCCAACAGATGCTGTCCGGAATCGACGCATATCGTCTCTCCGCTCGCCAGATGGCCCCGCGCCAGAAACACCGCCGCATCGGCCAGCTCTTCGGGGCGGGTCAGCCTTTGCAACAGGTTCATGCGCCCGCTGGTCTGATGCTCGTCAGCCTGCTGGTCATGGCTGGGCAGCATCGCACCGGGCGCGAGGCCATAGATGCGGTCGGCACTGCCCCGATGTTCCATCGCCAGCATGCGCGTCGCCATACCCAGCGCGGCCTTTGACATGGAATAGGAGAAGAAATCAGGATTGGCGTTCCACAATTTCTGGTCGAGCACATTGATCACGCGCTTGCCTTGCGCGGCATTCGCGCGGGCCAGAAAGCGCTGCGCCAGCAGGACAGGACCTGCCGCATTGGTATGCATGGCGCGCGCGAAAATGGCGGGATCAATGGCGCGTGCATCGTCATATTCGAACAGCGAGGCGCTGTTCACCATGGCGCGCCAGTCGGGCAATCGGGCCACCAGATCGTCGGCCATGGCGGCGATCGCTTGTGCATCGGACAGATCGGCCTGAACCGTTTCGGCAGAGGGCAGGGCATCGCAAAGCGCCTGAGCCGCATCGGCCGAGCTGCGATAATGGATCACGACGTGCCAGCCAGCATCGGCAAAACGCTGTGCCATGGTCGCGCCCAGTCGTTTGGCGGCACCGGTGATCAAAACGGCTGGCTTGGTCATGTCCGTCAACTAGCCATGGTTGGCTGGCAATGAAAAGGGCCGGAAAGGCAGATGCTTTCCGGCCCCGTTCCTGTCGGTTCGACTATAGCAAGGTATCTTAGCGGCAGCGTGCGTTGCCGCGATCGATCTCGCGCCCGATCAGCGCGCCCGCAGCCGCGCCCAGCACGGTGCCGGTGGTGCGGTCGCGTCCGCCATCGATTTCGCGGCCCAGCAATGCGCCGCCGGCCGCACCGATGATCAGACCGGTGGTGCCATCGTCCCGCTTACAGCGATAGCGGCCATCGTCGCCGCGCCAGTAACGGTCGCCCGAACGCATGCGGCGCGGTTCGTAGTGGTGGCGGTCCTTGGCGCGCTTGCCATAGGCAGGGGCCCATGGCGGTGGATCGGCAGCGGCGGGGGCTGCCGGAATGGCCACGGCGGCGGCAAGCACGGTTCCGATCAGTGCCATTTTCATTGTTACGTCCCTTTCCTAAACAGATGCCGCCACGAGGACGGCTTTGCATGCAGATTGCTTCAGGAAAGCCAAACCTTTGATGAACGATCCTGTCAGCCAGTGTTGTCTCGGGTGAATGGTGTCCAGCGGGCGATGAAATGAGGTTAACCCGTTGAATACCAAACCGGATCGAACACCGACTGCGAAGCAGGAAAGGGGAGGGGGCCGGTTTACAGCGCCGCGATCTGTTCTTTCGCGGCGGCTATGGCATTCGAACGCCCGTCGGGCCTGCCGACGCCTTCGGCGCGAATCACGGTAACATCGGTGATGCCGATAAAGCCGAAGAATGCGGTCAGCAGGCTTTCCTGATAATCGATGGGGCTGTCATCACCATAAGTGCCGCCACGACCCGATGCGACAATCACCTTGCGCCCGCCGGCCAGCCCTTCGGGACCGGATGCGGAATAGCGGAAAGTCACGCGCGGCACGCCCAGCCGGTCGATCCATGCCTTCAGGGAAGAGGGGATCGTGAAGTTATACATCGGTGCGCCGACCACGACGATATCGGCCGACAGAAACTCTTCGAGTATGGCCCTTTCCGCGGGGGCAGCGGCCCTCATGTCGTCGGTCCACTGGTCTTCGCCCAGTCGAATGGCGCCAGTCGTGACAGGATTCAAATGAGCGAGCGGTTCGGTGCCAAGATCGCGGGTCACGATCTCGGCATCGGGATATTGTGTTTTAAGCTTTTCGACGATCAGATCGGTGACTTCACGCGTTACGGATTCGGCACCGTTCGTGCTTGAATCGACTCGTAGAATTTTCATGTGACAACTCCGGTATCAAACGATAACCACCGGTATATGGAGACGACCGACGGCATCGTGCAAGAAGGCACACTATCGTCCGCAGGGCACACCGATGTGACTGTTGCAGGCCAATTCGCGCATTCGGCAGCAGCATGCCCCGCCTTTACCGAAGTATTGTCGCGTGTCGGTGACAAATGGTCGATGCAAGTCGTTATGCAACTGGGCGGCGGATCGATGCGGTTCAACCAGCTGCGGCGCGAGATCGACGGCATATCGCAGCGTATGCTGACCCGCACGCTGCGCGGGCTGGAGCGCGATGGCCTTGTCAGCCGCAAGGTAACGCCCAGCGTTCCGCCGCGGGTGGATTATACGCTGACCGCGCTGGGCGAATCGCTGCGCGGGCCGGTCAGCCGGCTGGGCGAATGGGCATTCCGGAACAAGCAGGCCGTGGCCGATGCGCGCAGCACATATGACCTGCGCGAAGAAAACGATTAGTCCAGCGCCGCCTGTTTCTCCGCCGCGATCCGGTCAAGCTCGGCGCGGCTTTTCTTTTCCGCGGCCGTTTTCAGCTGGCCGCAAGCCGCGTCGATGTCGCGCCCGCGCGGGGTGCGAACGGGGGCGCTGATACCGGCTTCGAACACGATATTCGAAAAGCTGCGGATGCGTTCGGGCGTCGAGCATTCATAGGGTGCGCCGGGCCAAGGGTTGAACGGGATCAGGTTCACCTTCGCCGGCAGCCTGTATTTCTTGATCAGGCGAACAAGCTCGCGCGCGTCGTCGTCGCTGTCGTTCTTGTCCTTCAACATCACATATTCGAATGTGATGCGCCGCGCATTCGACGCGCCGGGATAGTCGGCGCAGGCCTGCAGCAGTTCCTCGATCCCGTATTTCTTGTTGATGGGCACGATCTCGTCGCGCACATCCTTGGTCACGGCATGGAGCGAGACGGCAAGATTCACGCCGATCTCCGCGCCGCAGCGGTCCATCATCGGCACCACGCCGCTGGTCGACAATGTGATGCGCCGCTTGGACAGGGCCAGCCCTTCGCCGTCCATCACAATGCCCAGCGCGTCGCGGACATTGTCGAAATTATACAGCGGTTCGCCCATCCCCATCATCACGATATTGGTAAGGAGGCGCCCGTCCGCGGTATATTCCGCTTCCGTCTCCTCGTCGGCCATGTCCATCCGCCCCTTGGGCCATTCGCCCAGTGCATCGCGGGCCAGCATGACCTGTCCGACGATTTCCCCGGGGGTCAGATTGCGGACAAGGCGCATCGTGCCGGTGTGACAGAACCGGCAATTCAGCGTGCAGCCGACCTGGCTCGACACGCAGAGCGTGCCGCGATCCGCGTCGGGAATGAACACCATCTCGTAATCATGGTTGTCGGCGGTGCGCAGCAGCCATTTGCGCGTGCCGTCGCTCGAATGCTGGGCCTCGACCACTTCGGGGCGGGCGATGACGAAACGCTCGGCCAGCCACGGGCGCATGGTCTTGGCGATGTCGGTCATCGCATCGAATTCCGAAATGCCGCGGTGATAGATCCAGTGATAGACCTGCTTGGCGCGCAGCTTTGCCTGTTTCTTGTCCAGACCTGCTTCCTCGAACAGGCCCGCAATCTGCTTCTTGGGCAGGCCAAGCAAATCGATGCGGCCATCCTCCCGCTCGGTAATCGGGCGCGGGACGGGCACGGGATCGATGTGGCCCGGAATGGGCATATTGGCTGGCACTGCTGTCATGATGCGCCGCCATATAAGCGGAAGCGCCCCGTTGCGCCAGTCCCGCCGGAAAGCGAGCGCTTCAGGCGCTGCGCAACCATCCGGTGACGGACAGGCGCGGGCCGCCCGCGAAGGGGGTGACGAAACTCACCGAATGGCATTGCGGCACTCGAAGCAGGTGTAGCGTGTTGAACCGCGGGACATAGCCGGTGGTGATATCGCCATCGTCGTCGTGGAATTGCAGCAACCCGCCCCATTCCGGTCGCCAACGCGGCGACAGGTTCAGCACATAGGCGGCGATGCGGCTTCGCCCCTCGATCTCGTCATGATGGCGCGTCAGGAAATGACCGGGCTGATAGCGTGTGGCCTGTCCGTCGACCAGGGTGATGCGATCGTCGCCTGTCAGCCTGCGAAACAGGTCCAGACCGGCATCCGAATTGAACAGGTCGAGAAGCCGGTCCAGCACATTGCCGCGCACGGCGCGCTCCGCCGGGTCTTCGGATACGCGGGAGACATCGCAATAGCGCTGGAACTGTTCGCGCGCACCTTCATAGATCGCGGCGTTCAGCTGGGCACCCTTGGGTGTATTCTCCAGCTCCGCGATTGAATCGGGCCCCAGATCCCACGTGCGCTCTCCCTGATTGAACGCCCGCCACCATTCGGCTCCGGTCATCATGAAATGGACCAGCATCGCGGCGTGCCCTTCTTCCAGAACACCCTCGGCACGGGCATGGCCGGTCGCGGCGTAAACGCCGGCCACCCGGGCGATCTCTTCCTCCGGCAAGGCGATGCCGGGCTGGTCTTGCGTTATCGCGTTCATGGCCCACGCCCCTAGATCATCTTGCGTCATATATAAAGAACGCGCGCGAAGCATGAATTCCGGAAAAGTTCCGCATCTTATTGTATCGCAAGGTGTTTGTCGCAAATCCTGCACATTCTGGCGACCTGAAGTGTATAATATGCGGCAAGTCACATTGTTGTCTTATGTTCATGAAACGCAAGATTGTGTCCAGGCATTTCCCCGGTCCATGCCCCGCGAAAGGGGCAATGAGGGAAATGATTGGAGTACTTATGAAAAAGCTGATTTCCATGGCCGCCGCCGGTACCGCTGCCGCCATCGTCGCCATGCCAGCCGCTGCGCAGTCGGGCGATTACGATTTCTCGGGCCCGCGCGTCGAGGCGATCATCGGCTATGATATTTCGAATGCCGGTTCGGATTCCGACAATGACCTGAACGACATGGACGACGAAAGCATCGACGGCCTGCTCTATGGTGTCGGCCTTGGCTATGACGTCGATATGGGCGGCGTCGTGCTGGGTCTCGAAGGTGAATACACCGATTCCACCGCCAAGACCGAATATAGCGACGGCGGCGATTTCGAAGGCTTTGGCCTTGGCCGCGTCGATACGGGCCGCGACCTCTATATCGGTGCGCGCGTCGGTGCGAAGGTTGCGCCCGATGTGCTTGCCTATGTGAAGGGCGGTTACACCAATGCGCGTTACAACGTGCTGGCCCGCGACGGTGAAACCGAGCTGAAGGATAATATCGACACCGACGGCTTTCGTCTGGGTGCCGGTGTCGAATATGCGATGAGCGAGAACACCTTCGCGAAATTCGAATATCGCTACTCGAACTATGGCGAGGCCGAGTTCGATTACGGCAACGATATCGAAAGCGACCGTTTCGACATCGATACCGACCGTCACCAGATCGTCGGTTCGGTCGGCATGCGCTTCTAAGCGTTAGTCTCTGACACGAAAGGGGCGGGGCCGGTCAACACCGGTTCCGCCCTTTTCCGTTTTCGCAAGCCAATGGCTCAGCGGGCGCAAGCGACTATGGCGGCATCCATCGCGGTGGGCGCACCGGTCAGATTATAGATGTCCCGGAAATAGCGCGATCTCTGGTCGCGGGCGAAAACGGTCATGCTGTCCGCCTCTCGCAAGGCGGCGATAATCGCCTTGCTGCCGCCGCGCTCGGTGTCGCGGCTTGTGGCCGTCGCGCCTTCGCCCGACAGTCGAAAACGCCGGTTGCCGATCTGCAGCGTGACCGCGCTGCCCGTGCGGACCACCCGTGACAGGCGTAATTGAAGCGCAGGGGCATCGGGCGAAAGCGAGACAGACGCGAAAGGGTTCAGTTCGCGCGCGGCGGTTGATGGCTCGGCCTCGGCAATGGCATAGCAGCGCTTGCCATCCTGAAACGCGCCCCAGCCTGCATGCACCGAAATCGCCCGCGGAGCCGCCATGGCGGGCACGGCAAGGCCCATCAGCGCCAGCAGGGCAAGGCGCCTAATCATAGGCGATCCCTATGACTTCCCACTCCTTGTCCCCCGCAGGAAGGCGCACGGTGCGCAAATCGCCCGTCGCCGCGCCGCACAAGGCACGGGCCAGCGGGCTGCCCCAGCCGATCCGGTGCGCGCCCGCATCGGCTTCGTCATCGCCGACGATGGTCACAATGCGATGCTCGTCATTCTCGTCCGCGATGGTCACGGTCGCACCGAAATAGACGCGCCCCTTGTCGGGCTGTTCTGCCGGATTGACGACGCGCGCCGCCTTCATCCGGCGGGCGAGGCGGGCTAGTTCGCGATCGATCTCGCGCAATTTCTTGCGGCCATAGATATAATCGCCGTTCTCGCTGCGGTCGCCGTTTCCGGCCGCCCAGCTGATGATCTCGACAATTTCGGGCCGGTCCTTGCCCAGCAGCGTATCATATCGCGCGCGCATGGCCGCGAACCCTTGCGGGGTGATGGGATTGCCGGTCGGTTTCATCGGATTTGCCCTAGCGTGGGCCGGATGATCCTGTCACCCGGCCCGGCGCTGTTTTCGATGGGATAAAGATCAGCTTCCCGGTTGCTTGCGCATGTAATAGCTGAGCGGATAGGCCCCGCTGTTATTGCCCGCATCGGGATAGAGCGCGTCGTAATAGGCCGCGTTTTCCAGCACGCGGGCGACATAGCGGCGCGTTTCGCTGAACGGAATAGCCTCGATCCATTCGATCCAGCCGATTTCGCCCCGACGCGGATCGCCATTGGCGCGCAGCCATTTGCCGACATTGCCGGGGCCCGCATTATAGGCCGCGATGGCCAGCGGATAGGAACCGCCAAACACATCCATCATTCGCGCGAAATAGCCCGAACCGAGGCGGATGTTATATTGCGGATCGCTGATGAGAGAGCCGGAATTATAGCTCAGATACATCTTGCCGGCCTGTTCCTGCGCGGTGCCGGGCATCAGCTGCATCAGCCCGCGCGCGCCCGCATGGCTGACGGCATCGGTGGCGAACTGGCTTTCCTGACGGGAGATCGCGTGCACCATCGTCCAGTCGCCCGCGCCCGTCGGCACGTCGACACGCGGAAACGCATAGGGCGAGAATGCATAGACCTGCTTGGTCGAAGCCTCGCGTCCTGCGATTACGGCAAGGTCGCGGCGGCCGGTTTCGCGCGCCAGCTCGGCGATCAGCGCATATTCTTCTGCCGTCTCCGCCTGTCGGCCCAGCTCCTTGAAAAAGGCGACGCCGGTGCGCCAGTCGCCCGCACGGCCGACTTCGCGCGAAGCCTGCACCAGCGGGCGGCGGTTGAATTCGGCGCGCGCCTCGGCACTGGGGGTGGCAAGGCGGCCTGCCGGTACCGCCAGCGGACGGCCCAGTTTTTCCAGCGCCATCTGGCCATAGAACTGGTCGGGATAGGCCGCGGCCTTTTCGAATTCGGCGCGACTGAAATCGCCCATGCCTGCCTTTTGCGCGGCAAGTCCGGCGAAATAGAATCCCTTGGTGCGGGCAGGGGCAGTCATCTGCGATGCGCCGTAAATGGCGAACATGCGCGCCGCGCTGCCATTGTCGCCGCGCCGCATCGCAGCCTCGCCGACCGTGTAGAACAGCTTTTCATATTCGTCGCGGATCGGGCCCGACAGTTTCGAAACATCGGTGCCTGCCGGAAAGGCCGAATCCGCGCGCTGTGCGATGCGGACAGCTGTGCCGATATCGCCGCTTTCGACCGCGAAGCCCGCCTGATAACGCATTTCGCGCACGAATTGCAGCGGATCGGTCGGAATACCGTTCAGGGCAGGAGAATTGACGATAAAGCTGCGCGCCGCCGCCTGCTGGCCCGAACTGCGCAACTGGCGTGCGCGGTTATAGATCCAGCCCGGATCGCCCGCCGCGCTGGCCGGAACCTGCAGCCCCAGTGCCGAAGGATCGCTCCCTTGCGCCGCAGCCAGCCGTGCCATCATCAACCCGCGTTCGGAGCCGGTGATATAGCGCATCTGCCGCGCCGCGGCCTCACCCTCGTTCTGCCACAGCAGTTCGTCCACGCGGGCCAGATGGTCGGCCGTGGTGAACGCGCCGCCGAACATGGCCGAAAGCGAAGCCTCTGCCGTGGGCGACATCGCGCCAGCGCGCCATGCGCGGCGGGCCGCGTCGATCGCCTGCGGGCGGCCCAGCGACCGCAGTGCCAAGGCATATTGCGCCTGTCCCTGCGCGGTCAGCGGGGGATGGCTGTCGAAAAAGGACACCAGCCGCGCGGCATCCACATATTCGCTGGCCAGCCGCCCCTCGGCCTTTTCCTGCAGCGATTCCTGATTGGGAAGGCCGGGATATTGCGCGATAAAGCCCGAAACCTCGGCAAAGCTGGGGTTCGACTGGTTCTGCAATTGCTGCCAGCGCGACACGGCATAGGCCATCGGGCCGGGACGAACCGCCATCTGGCGCTGACGCGCCCTTTCCCAGTCCCCCGGCTGCCATTGAACGTCGCTGAAATGATCCTGCGTTGCCGATGCGGTGCCCGCCGCCGCATCGTCTGCCAACGCGGGCGAAGCAGTCAGCGCCAGTACGGCCAAAGGCGCAACGCCGGTACGAAGTCCGGTAAAAAGGCGAGAAAGACGTTTTGTGTCCATGCTGGACATAGTAGGGGGTCCCTCCTTATCAGCGAATGAACGGCGGGTTCGCGCAGGTGATCCCGCAGGATCGCGGCAAGCCCCGCCAACAAGATACTGTATTCAGGAGCGATTCCAACAATGTTCTCGGGTTCGATTCCGGCACTGGTCACCCCCTTTAACGACGGCGCGGTTGACGAAGCCGCTTTCCGCCGATTGATCGACTGGCAGATTGAGAGCGGTTCGTCCGCGCTGGTCCCATGCGGCACCACGGGCGAGGCCTCTACTCTCTCTGTCGACGAGCACCACCGCGTGGTCCAGATTTGCGTGGAACAGGCGGCGGGCCGTGTGCCGGTTATAGCCGGTTGCGGGTCGAACGATACCGCAACCGCACTTATGCACATGGAGCATGCGGCTCGATACGGCGCGGATGCGGCACTGGTCGTCGCGCCTTATTACAACCGGCCAAGTCAGGCCGGCCTGATCGCCCATTTTTCGCATCTGGCGACCCATTCGGACCTGCCAATCGTGCTATATAACGTGCCGGGCCGGACGGTCACCGATATCGAACCGGAAACGGTGTGCGAACTGGTGAACCTGTTCCCCGAAAAGATCATCGGCATCAAGGATGCGAGCGGCGACCTGTCGCGCGTGGTCGATCACCGCATGGGCATCGGCCGCGATTTCTGCCAGTTGTCGGGCGACGACGAATTGTCGCTGCCTGCCAATGCGGCGGGGGCTGCGGGCTGTATTTCGGTGACGGCCAATGTCGCGCCGGGACTGTGCGCCGAATTCCAGAAAGCCTGCGCCAGCAATGATTTTGCGCTCGCCCGCAAGATCAACGACCGGCTCTATCCGCTGCATTACGCCATGTTCGAGGATTCCTCGCCGGCACCGGTCAAATATGCGCTGTCGCGGGTGCATGACTGGATGAACGGTTCGGTCCGCCTGCCGCTGACCGCTTGCAGCGAACCCGCGCGGCAGGCTGTGGTCGCGGCGCTGGTGCATGCCGGATTGCTGGAAACGGCCTGACCGCAGGCTCCTTTCCTTTTGTTTTCCGCTGCCGCCCCTTTTGCAGGGCGGTGGCAGCGCCTAGATTGATATTATGGCCCGCCCCAAACCCTCTGCTTTCGACAAGGTGAAGACCGTCGCCGACAATCGTCGCGCGCGGTTCGACTATTTTATCGAAGATACTTTCGAAGCGGGGATCTCGCTGACGGGGACCGAGGTGAAATCGCTGCGTTTCGGCGAAGGCTCGATCAAGGAAGCCTATGCCGAGGTGCGCGACGGCGAGGCATGGCTGGTCAATGCCAATATACCCGAATTCAGCCACGGCAACCGTTTCAACCACGAGCCAAAGCGCCCGCGCAAGCTGCTGCTCCACCACCGCGAAATCGAAAAGCTGGTCGGTGCGGTAGAGCGCAAGGGCATGACGCTGATTCCCATGTCGGTCTATTTCAACGGCAAGGGACGGGCAAAGGTCGAACTGGCGCTGGCCAAGGGCAAGCAGACCCACGACAAGCGCGCGACGATCAAGGACCGCGACTGGCAGCGCGACAAGGCGCGCCTGATGCGGGAAAACGGCTAGCGGCAGACGCTTTGGTCTGACTGCCCGTCGGTTGGACCGGAAATTTCGGGCTTACGTCGAAAATCGGCGGTCCCGTTCATATCTTGTGTATCGGCATCGGCTATGGCGAACGATGCCGGGAATCGCTCTGGCCATACGGGCGCAGAGCGGCTGGTTGATAAAGGTTCTAAAGGTCCCGTCAGTGCTGAATCGCATGATCCGCTGGACACGCACGCACATGCCCACGCGTGAGGGGCTGGCCAATAACCGCTGGCTGGCGCCGATTGCGCATCGCTTTCTGTCGCCCGAATTGTGGCGCTTTACGCGCCGGTCGGTGCCGCGCGGTGTGGCACTGGGCCTGTTCGCGGGTTTCGTGGTGCCGCTGGGCCAGATTTTCCTTGCCGCATTCCTTGCCCTGCCGACCCGCGCCAATGTGCCGGTGGCGACGCTGGTTACTTTCGTCACCAACCCGTTCACCTTCCCGTTCTGGGCCGTGGCGGCGAACCGGCTGGGCAGTTTCATCCTGAAGATCGATGCTACCACCGCACAGTCGGCGATGCAGGAAATAGAAGGCGGCAGGCTGGACTGGCTGCGCGAATTGTTCCAGCTTGCGGGGGTGACGGTATTCGGTTTTCTGGTGCTTGCGGTCGTGTCGGCAGGGGTGGGTTATCTCGTGTCGTCATGGGGTTGGCGCTGGTGGATCGGGCGCAAAAGGTTTCGCACCATGCGCCGCCGTCGCGAAGTCGCGGCGATGGGATCTGAAAGCTGAGCAGCAATAGCGTAACCGGCCCGCGCGGGCTTTCGACATGGCCTGACTGGCTGCCGGTCGCGGCGGCCCTGGTGATCAGCGCCGTCATTATTCAGCTGCTGTCGGGCATCTGGCTGCTGACCGCGGCCTATGCGGGCGGCGCGGTCATCTTTGCGCTGGCGCTGCGGACGCTGGCCGCGCGCAATGCGGTGCCCGAACAGCAAAGCCTTGCGCCGCCCGACTGGTCTGTCACCGTTTCTGCGATAGAGCGGGATAATCTGGCCACCGTCATTACCGACGGGGCGGGCCGCGTGGTGTGCGCCAACACGCGCTATGGCGAATGGTTCGGTTTCGACAGCGCGCCGCCCGATCTGGAACTGGACGAGGATTCGACCGACCGCCTGCGCGAAGGCGCACGTGAAGCGTGGCGCACGGGCACGATCCGCGTCGAATCGCTGGTCGGCACCAGCGGGCGCTGGCACGCGGTCATCCGGCGGGCGGGGCGCGGGCAGGACTATCTGGTCTGGGAACTATCGCCGGTCGAAATGGTCGACCTTGGCGCGCGGGTCGTGCGTCTGCTGGCAGACAAGCTGGGCAATGCCTTGTCGCGCGCGGGGATTCAGGCCGCCGCCGTCAATGCCGATGGCGAGATACTGGGCGCGAACGCCGATTTCCTGCGCCGCGCAACGGGCGACAGCGAAAGCGAGCTGGCGGGGCGCGAATTCGTCGAATTCCTGACCGCCGACGAATATGACCGCATCTTCTATGCCCGCGAGGGGACGAGCGGAGAGGATTTGCGTCTGCTGCATATTCCGATCGCCGATCCCGATCTGCCGCCCGACGAGACCGCGCCTTCGCTGTTCCTGATCCTCGACGGCGGTATCCGCGCCAGCGATTCGGCCGCCTTGCCCGAGATCGAGGCATTGCTGGCCCTGCTGCCGCTGGGACTTGCCATGACCGACCGCGACGGACGCTTCCTGTTCGCGAACAAGGCGTTCCGCCGCGCCGCGGGGCTGGAGGAACAGGGCGAAATTCCGCCGTTCCCCAGCGATCTGGTGGTGCGCGAGGACAAGGGCGCCTTTGCCGATTCGATCCGCCGCCATGCATCGGGCGCATCCACCTCGGGCGCCATGCCGGTGCGTCTGGATGCAAGCCCGGACGAGCCGGTGACGCTCAGCCTTGCGGGCGTGCGCGGGCTGGGCGATGCGGCGGTGCTGCTCAGCCTGAAGGACACGACCGAGGAAACGCGGCTGAAGCGGCAGGTCGCGCAGGCGACCAAGATGCAGGCGGTGGGCCAGCTGGCGGGCGGCGTGGCGCATGATTTCAACAATGTGCTGACCGCGATCATCGGCTACTGCGATCTGATGCTGCTGCGCCATGCGCCGGGCGACAGCGATTACGACGACATCCAGCAGATCAAGGCGAATTCCAACCGCGCCGCATCGCTGACCCGGCAATTGCTGGCCTTTTCCCGCCAGCAGACATTGCGCCCGCAAACGCTGCAATTGCCCGACGTGGTGAGCGAGGTTTCGAATCTCCTCAAGCGGCTGATCGGTGAGAAGATCGAGCTGCGCGTCGATCATGACCGTGCGCTGGGCGCGGTGCGCGCCGATCCGCAGCAACTGGAGCAGGTGATCGTCAATCTGGCCGTCAACGCGCGCGACGCGATGATGTCGAAGGGCGATTTCGAAGGCGGTGTCCTGACGATCTCGACCCGCAAGATCGGGCCGCGCGATATTCGTGGTATGAAGAACGACGTTCTGCCTTCGGGCAATTATACCGCTCTGGTGGTGGAGGATACGGGCACAGGCATACCCGCCGATGCCCTGGGCAAGATTTTCGAACCGTTCTATACGACCAAGGAAATGGGCAAGGGGACGGGGCTTGGCCTTTCCACCGTCTATGGCATCGTCAAGCAATCGGGCGGCTATATCTTCGCCGAAAGCGAGCCGGGCGAGGGCGCGCGCTTTACCGTCTATCTTCCCGTACATGTTCCCGCGGCAGGGACGGAACCTGCCCGCAAACAGCCCGAGGCAGAGCCGCGCGCCGTATTCGGCGGCACGGGCCGCATCCTGCTGGTGGAGGACGAGGATACCGTCCGCGCCGTGGCCGAACGGGCGCTGGTGCGACAGGGCTATACGGTGACCACCGCCAATGATGGCGAGGAAGGCCTGCAGATCGTGCAGAACGGCGGCGAATTCGATCTGGTGATTTCAGATGTCGTGATGCCCACGATGGACGGCCCCGCCATGGCGCGCGAGATTCGCAAGCTGAAGCCCGACCTGCCGGTCCTGTTCATGTCCGGCTATGCCGAGGAGCAATTGCGCCGCCAGATCGATTTCGCCGGCATGCATTTCCTGCCCAAGCCTTTTTCCGTCGCGCAGATAGGAAAGAAAACTGGGGCTATCTTGGGTGAACGGGCGGCTGGCGCGAAACCGGCGGAAAACGGCGGATAGGCCCTGTAGGAAATTTCTTTGTTCCCCCCTTGTTCTAGTGGAACATATGCGATACATAGCTGTCCATGCAGTTGACCTTTGGGGGCAACTAACTAGGCAGCAGGGGGCCGTGAAATGGCAGCAAATCTGAAACTCGTGAACGGGGAATCCGACGTGGATCGTCAAAAGGCGCTGGACGCCGCACTCGCCCAGATCGACCGGGCATTCGGCAAGGGCTCGGCCATGAAGCTGGGCAGTCGCGAAGCGATGAATGTAGAGGCGATCTCGACCGGGTCGCTGGGTCTGGACATTGCGCTGGGCATCGGCGGCCTGCCCAAGGGCCGCATTATCGAGATTTACGGTCCCGAAAGCTCGGGCAAGACCACGCTGGCGCTGCATGCCATCGCAGAAGCGCAAAAGGCGGGCGGCACGGCGGCCTTCGTGGATGCCGAGCATGCGCTCGACCCTGTCTATGCCAAAAAGCTGGGCGTGGACATTGACGAGCTGATCGTTTCGCAGCCCGACACGGGTGAGCAGGCGCTGGAAATCACCGATACGCTGGTGCGGTCGAACGCCATCGACGTGCTGGTGGTCGATTCGGTCGCTGCGCTGGTGCCCCGCGCGGAGATCGAGGGCGAGATGGGCGACAGCCATGTCGGCCTGCAGGCCCGCTTGATGAGCCAGGCGCTGCGCAAGCTGACCGGTTCGATCAACCGTTCCAAGTGCATGGTGATCTTCATCAACCAGGTCCGCATGAAGATCGGCGTAATGTACGGCAACCCCGAGACGACGACGGGCGGCAACGCGCTGAAATTCTATGCCTCGGTCCGCCTCGACATTCGCCGCACCGGCCAGATCAAGGACCGCGACGATATCGTCGGCAACGCCACTCGCGTGAAAGTGGTGAAGAACAAGGTCGCGCCGCCGTTCAAGCAGGTCGAGTTCGACATCATGTATGGCGAAGGCATTTCCAAGGTTGGCGAGATACTCGACCTAGGGGTCAAGGCAGGTCTGGTCGAGAAGTCGGGCGCATGGTTCAGCTATGACAGCGTGCGGATCGGGCAGGGGCGCGAGAATGCGAAGACCTTCCTGAAGGAGAACCCCGAACTGCGCGAAAAGCTGGAGGCGGCGATTCGCGGCAAAACCGATCAGGTGGCCGAGGAAATGATGACCAATCCCGGCAATGACGACAGCGGCGACGAATGACCGGCCACTGCGATTGATTTTTACGGAAGGGGCGGGGAGCGATCCTCGCCCTTTCTCTTTGGGGGCTTGGCGACCTGGCCTTTGGGCAACACGAAACGGGACAGAACGGGCATTGTGCACGATGGCTTCTTGTCGAAGCGGCGCGCCTGTCCTAACTGCCCCGCATGACGTCGACCAATGATATCCGCTCCTCGTTCCTGAACTACTTTGCCGGTAAGGGGCACGAGAAGGTCCATTCAGCACCGCTCGTTCCTTATAACGATCCGACGCTGATGTTCGTGAACGCGGGCATGGTGCCCTTCAAGAACGTATTCACCGGTCTGGAAAAGCGCGAAATCCCGCGCGCAACCTCTTCGCAGAAATGCGTGCGCGCGGGCGGTAAGCACAACGATCTCGACAATGTCGGCTATACGGCGCGGCACCACACGTTCTTCGAGATGCTCGGCAATTTCTCGTTCGGGGATTATTTCAAGGAAGAGGCGATCCTCAACGCCTGGACCCTGCTGACCAGGGAATGGGGCCTCGCGCCCGAGAAGCTGACTGCAACCGTCTATCATACGGATGATGAAGCGTTCGACCTGTGGCGCAAGATTGCGGGCCTTCCCGAAGAACGCATCATCCGGATCGCCACCAGCGACAATTTCTGGTCGATGGGCGATACCGGGCCATGCGGCCCGTGCAGCGAGATCTTTTACGATCATGGCGACAAGATCTGGGGCGGCCCTCCCGGATCGCCCGAGGAAGACGGCGACCGCTTTATCGAGATCTGGAACCTCGTCTTCATGCAGTTCGAGCAGCAGGCCGACGGCACCCGCCAGCCGCTGCCCAAACCGTCGATCGATACCGGCATGGGGCTGGAACGCATCTCGGCCGTGATGCAAGGCGTGCATGACAATTACGATATCGACACGTTCAAGGCGCTGATCGCCGCATCGGAAAGCCTGACCGGCGTAGCGGCGGAGGGCGATGCCCGCGCCAGCCATCGCGTGATCGCGGATCATTTGCGCTCGACCGGTTTTCTGCTGGCAGACGGCGTTCTGCCGTCGAACGAAGGGCGCGGCTATGTGCTGCGCCGGATCATGCGCCGCGCGATGCGCCACGCGCATTTGCTGGGTGCGGGCGAACCGCTGATGCATCGGCTCGTTCCCGCTCTGGTGGCTGAAATGGGGCAGGCCTATCCCGAACTGACCCGCGCGCAGCCGCTGGTCGAGGAAGTGCTGGAGCGTGAGGAAACCCGTTTCCGCCAGACGCTGGAAAAGGGGCTCCGCCTGCTCGACGACGCTGCCGCCGGATTGGGAGAGGGTGACGAACTCCCCGGCGAAACCGCGTTCAAGCTCTATGACACTTACGGCTTCCCCTATGACCTTACCGAAGACGCACTTCGCGCCCGCAAGGTCAGCGTCGACCGCGCCGGTTTCGATGCCGCCATGGCCGAGCAGAAGGCTGCCGCTCGTGCTGCATGGAAGGGTTCGGGCGATGCGGCTTCGGGCGAGGTCTGGTTCGACATCGCGGAACGCGAAGGTGCGACCGAATTCACCGGCTATACCTCTACTGCTGGCGAGGGCACGGTCGTAGCGCTGATCGTCAATGGTGCGGAAACCCAAAGCGCCGGTGCAGGGCAGGACGTCATCGTGCTGACGAACCAGACCCCGTTTTATGGCGAGAGTGGCGGCCAGAGCGGCGATGCAGGCACCATCACGCGCCCCGACGGGCTGAAGATTACCATCTCGGACACCAGCAAGCCGCTAGGTCGCCTCCACGCCCATCACGGCAAAATCGAGGCCGGAGCCATCGCGGTCGGCGAGACGGTGCATCTGACCGTCGATGCGGAGCGTCGTGACGCAATCCGTGCCAACCATTCGGCCACGCATCTGTTGCATGCTGCCCTGCGCAACCGGCTTGGCGGCCATGTCACGCAAAAGGGCTCGCTGGTCGCGGAAGACCGCCTGCGCTTCGACTTCTCGCATCCCAAAGCGCTGACCGACGAGGACATTGCCGCGATCGAGGCCGAGGTGAATGCCGAAATCCGCCATAACGAAACCGTGACGACGCGCCTGATGAGCCCCGACGATGCGATCGAAGCGGGCGCGATGGCGCTATTTGGCGAGAAATACGGCGACGAAGTCCGCGTGCTGTCGATGGGGCGTGTCGGGACGGGAGCGCGCAATTACTCGGTCGAGCTTTGCGGCGGCACCCATGTCAATGCGCTGGGCGATATCGGCGTGTTCCGCATCGTGTCGGAAAGCGCGGTATCTTCGGGCGTGCGCCGTGTCGAGGCATTGACGGGCGAGGTAGCGCGCCAATGGCTCGTCGCGCGTGAGGATGCGTTGAAGGCGATTGCCGGTGCGATCAAGGCTTCTCCGGACGAGGCGCTGGAGCGTGTGCAAGCGTTGGTCGACGAACGCCGGAAGCTGGACAAGGAACTGGCCGAAGCGAAAAAGGCGCTCGCGCTGGCCGGTGCCAGTGGCGGCGGCGCGGCGGCGGGCCCCGCGGACGAGGACATTGGCGGGGTCAAGTTCTCCGGACAGGTGCTCGACGGGATGAACCCCAAGGAATTGCGCGGCCTGCTGGACGAGGCGAAAAAGCGCATGGGTTCGGGTGTCGCGGCCATCGTTGCCGTCAACGAAGGGCGCGCGGCCATTGCCGTGGCGGTCACCGACGATCTGACCGGCCGTTTCGACGCGGTGGCGCTGCTGCGTGAAGGCGTGGCAGCCCTGGGCGGAAAGGGCGGCGGCGGCCGTGCCGATATGGCGCAAGGCGGCGGTCCTGACGGCGACAAAGCCGCCGATGCCATCGCTGCGGTAAAGGCGGCTATGGCAGGCTGATCGCTGCGGTCATGGCGAAACCCTCACTCCGCAGCTGCGGGGGAGGTTTTCAGCTTTGGCCTTTTGCTCAATTCGCCTTCCAGCATTAGCTGGTCGCGGAATTCGTCGCGCTTTTCGTGGATCGACGCGATGACGGGCCCCACGGCGGTGCCCACGCTGACCAGCGCCGCCTCGCTCAATTGCAGAGAGCTTTCCAGCGTTTCGGGCACGGCATCGGTTGCGCCCGCGCGATAGAGTTCCGCCGCGTGGCTGGTATCGCGGGCGCGCGAGATGATGGGCACATCGGGATGGCTCTCACGCAGCTTCTTTACAAGGCGCGCGGCCAGCACCGGCTCATCCATCGTCAGGATAAAGGCGTTCGCGCCTGACAAATCCAGCCGGTCGAGCGCAGGGCCGCGCGCATCGGCGAACAGCAAGGGGTGCTGCTTCTTGCGCGCGATATGGGCGACCTCGGGGTCGGCATCGATGGCAAGGAACGGGCGACCATGCTTTTGCATCATCTCGGCCACCAATTGCCCCACGCGGCCATAGCCGAGGATGATGGCGCGTTCCTGCGCAACTTCCTCTACCGGCACGGGCGGCGCGGCATCTACGCGGCGGGCAACCGCCTTGCCGATGAGCGCAAGGATCGGGGTGATGGTCAGGCCGATGGCTGTAACGATCTGCCAGAATTGCGCCGTCTGGGGCTGGATCAGCTGCGCGCTGGCGGCAGCGGCCATCACGATCAGCGTGGTTTCCGATGGAGCGGACATCAATATGCCCGTTTCCACTGCCGTCCCGCGCCGCGCGCCCATCATGCGCAGCAACACGCCGGTGACCAGCGCCTTTGCCAGCAGCACGCCCGCAACGGCCAGGGCAATCGGGCCGATATTGTCGATCACCACGCCCAGATCGACACCCATGCCGACCGTAATTAGAAAGATACCCAGTGCCAGCCCTTTGAACGGTGCGGTGATGCCTTCGACCTCGGTGTGATATTCGGTTTCTGCGATCAGCAAACCCGCGATCAGCGCGCCGACGATGGGCGACAACCCTACCGCAGCGGTCGCAAGGCTGGCGATGATCACCACCAGCAGGCTGGCGGCCAGAAACAGTTCGGGGCTTTTGGTGCGGGCAGCCTGTGCGAACAGGCGGGGCAGCATGAAACGGCCCCCGATCATCAGCACGGCCACCGTCAGCGCGCCGGTCCAAAGCGTGGTCCACAACCCGTCCATCCCCTCGGTCGCGGCATAAGGTGCCATCGCGCCCAGCAGGAAGATGATGGGGACGATGGCGATATCCTCGAACAGCAGCATCGACAGGGCCGCCTTGCCCACCGGCGATTTGGTGCCCGATATCGGCAGTACCAATGCGGTCGACGACAGGGCCAGTGCAAGGCCAAGGCCCAGAGCGCCGCTCCAGTACTGGCCCATTACCATCAGCGCGAAGGCGATCAGCGCCGCCGATATCGTCAGTTCCAGCGCGCCCAGCCCGAACACCAGCCGCCGCATCGCCCACAGGCGGTTAAAGCTGAGTTCCAGCCCGATGGTGAACAACAGCAGGATGATCCCGAATTCCGCAAAGGGGTCCAATCCTTGCGGGTCGGTTATGGTCACATATTGCAGCCATGGATAATCGAACACCAGGCGGCCCAGACCGAACGGTCCGACCGCCATGCCAACCAGAATGAAACCGATGATCGGGGTGACGCGAAAACGGGCGAATACGGGAATGACGATCCCTGCCGCCCCCAGAATCACCAATGCATCGGACAAAACGGGGGTAAGGTGAAGTTCGCTCGCCATATGGGCCGATTATGGCGCGATGGCGCAGGAATGAAAGTCCGAAGGCGGCAATCCAGTTGATTTTCGCGCAAAACCCTGCGTGCGCAGCATGACGGTCAGCGCGCTGCCCTTGCGACTTGCGCCAGCGCCAGAAGGTCTTTTCCGAAATAGCGCAAGGTTGGTCGAAACGCACAAGGAAGCCACGCTGGTCTATTACAGCCATGATGGGGCAGCGCTTTCCGTTATCGCTGCTGTGCTAGCAGGGCCGGCCGGGCGCGATCTTACCAAGCAGGAGGAGGCGGCGGCGCGCGATGCGCTTGCAGGACGCTCGCGCCGCACGCCAACCCCTGGGGTCGCCAATTTCGCGCGTCTTGACCGATACTCAAATGACAACCCCGCCCGCTGCAACGACGCGGCGGACGGGGGTGTTTCCGGCTGGAATAGCCGCTCTTATTCGCCGGTATACAGCAAGCCGCGTGCGCGCAGCAGCGGCGCGACCTGTGGTTCCTTGCCTGTCAAAGCCACGAACGCATCGTTGTAATCGATGGTCCCGCCGCGTGACAGCACGGTGGCGCGGAACTTGTCGCCATTGGCGCGGGTCAATCCGCCATTCGCATCATACCATTCGCCGGTATTGGCCGACAGCATTTCGGTCCACAGATAGGCGTAATAACCCGCCGCATAACCGCTGCCCCAGACATGCCGGAAATAGCTCGTGCGATAGCGCGGGGGCACTAGATCGGTGTGCAGCCCCGTGGAAGCCAGTGCCTGCGCCTCGAACGCATTCACGTCCGCGGGAATCTCGCCGGCGCCCAGATCATGCCACTTCATGTCCAGCATGGCTGCCGAAAGCGTTTCGCCCAGTGCGTAGCCCTGATCGAAACCTTGCGCGTCCTGCACCTTTTTCAGCAGATCGGCGGGCATGGGCGCGCCGGTCTGGTAATGCCTCGCGTAATTGGCCAGCACGCTGGGTTCGACCGCCCATTTCTCGTTCGCCTGGCTGGGAAATTCCACGAAATCGCGGGGAGTCGCGGTACCTGCAAGCGAGGGATATTTCACATCGGAGAACATGCCGTGAAGCGCATGGCCGAATTCGTGGAACATCGTTTCCACATTGTCGAAATCGGTCAGCGCGGGCTCACCCTCGGCCGGAGGGGGGATGTTCAGAACATTGTAAATAACGGGTTTTTCGCCATACAGACCGGACTGGCCGACAAAGCTCGACATCCATGCCCCGCCGCGCTTGCTGTCGCGCTGGAACGGATCGAAATAGAACAGCGCAAGTTCGGAACCGTCCTTGTCGAACACGGTATAGACCGAGACGGTAGGATGCCAGACGGGGATGTCGGTGCGCTTTTCAAAGCTCAGCCCGTACAGCTTGTTCGCCGCGAAAAAGACACCGTCTTCCAGCACGCGATTGACTTCGAAGAACGGCTTGATCGCATTGTCGTCGATGGCGAATTTCTCGGCACGGACCTTGGATGCGTAATAATCCCAGTCCCACGGCTGTACGGTAAAGTCGCCGCCATCGGCCTTGATCATCGCATTGATCGCTGCAGCATCGATCAATTGGGCTTTCGCCGTCGGACCGGCCAAACCCTGCATGAAGGTGATCGCGTTTTCGGGCGTTTCGGCCATGCGATCGTACATCTGATAGCTGGCATAGTCGGGCTCGCCGAACAGGGCGGCCTTTTGGGCACGCAGAGTCGCAATCTGCTTTACGATCTCGCGCGTGTCATTGGCATCGCCGTTGACGGCGCGGTTCCAGCTTTTGTCGAACAGCGCCTTGCGCGTTTCGCGATTGTCGAGCGAGGCGAGCAGCGGCTGCTGCGTCGTGTTTTGCAGCGCAATCACATATTGCCCGTCCAGCCCGCGATCGCTGGCAGCCTTGGCCGCTGCGGTAATCTCTGCATCCGACAGTCCCGCCAGCGCCGCACGGTCGGACACGACCAGCGCATTGTCCTTGCTCGCTTGCGACAGCATCTGGCCGAATTTGGTATCCAGCGTCGAAAGCTGCGTATTGATATCGCGCAATTGCTGCTTTGCTTCGGGTGAAAGTTCGGCACCGGCGTGGACGAAACGTTCATAGGTTTTTTCCAGCAGCACCGCGTCTTCGGCCGTCATGCTCATCGCGGCTCGATTGTCGTAAACCGCCTTGACCCGTGCGAAAATCTTGTCGTTCAGGAACAGCGTATCGCTATGCGCTGCCAGCTTGGGCGACAGGGCCGCGTCGATCGCGTCCAGATTGTCGTTGGTGACCGTGCCCGTCAGGATCGAAAAGGCACGCTGCGCGCGGCCGAGCATGCGACCGGTACGCTGCAAAGCGACGATCGTATTGTCAAAGCTCGGAGCTTCCGGATTATCGGCGATCGCCTGCCATTCGGCCTTTTCGATGGCCATGCCCTGTTCGATGGCAGGCTGGAAATCGCTTTCCTGAATGCGGCTGAAATCCGGTGCCTTGAATGGCAAGGTGGATTCGCTGGCAAAGATGCCGGTGCCTTCCGGGATCGTGGTGGCTGTCGGGGCGGTCGTGGCCATGTCGGTATCCGTCGCGGTCGTGGTGCATGCGCCAAGCGTTGCAGCGCACAGCGCCGTGCCGATCAGCAGGGCAGATTTATACAAAGGAAACTCTCCGGAAAATATGACGTTCGGGACAGGCGCCGGCCAAGGGCGGCGTCAGGGCCGATCTGGCGCAAATCTTGGCATGCACCGCGCGACCTTGGTCGCTTCATGCCCAATTCCAGTCTCAAATGAAACCTTTATGCGACGATTGTCGGGTGGGGGGATCAAGAGGTTTCTATGCCGTCGCCTGCGGATTCGTTTGTCAGCCAGCCTTCCAGCAGGCTGCTGATGCGGCTCACCACCGGACGGCGCACCAGTTCCGAATGGGTAACCGGAATACTGCGGATCTCGATATCGGGCCCATGCAGCAATCCATGCCATCCCGAAACGCCATCGGGACTATTCAGCAGATCGGTCGGGTGCATCTTCTCTGCCACGATCAGCAAGGTCGGCGCATGTCGCGGCGTGTATCGCAGGCTGGTGGCGGCTTTGACCAGACTGGCGACAAAGGCGGGGTCGGCGCTGGTTATGAAATCCGGGACATATTCGTGCCGGAACCGGCCGATTGTGTTGGGAAACCAGAAAAGCAATGAACGGGCCAGTCGACGCATGGCATTCTTGAAACCCTGCTGGCGCAGGGCGGGCCAGAATTCGTTTTTCGTCCAGCGCAGCCAGTCGATCGGCTGCGCCTTGCAGTGCGAGATTTGCGTGTCAATGATGATCAGTCGCGTGTTGCGCCCCCGTGCATCCAGCTCGCGTGCCAAAGCATAGGCCACCACCCCGCCGAATGAGTAGCCCAGCAGCGTCACGACCCCCTCGGGCTGCTCTGCTTCAATCAGAGGGATGAGCGCACGGACCAGCGTCTCGATTTGCGGATCGCGGATCATGTCCGCGGCGAGCGGGAGGGCGTGGAGCATGACCAGCCGTCGGTGCGCGAGTAGCGGCTTCAGACTAGTGTAGTCGGTGTCGGACCCGCGTATGCCCGGGGCGATGAAAATCGTGTCTCCGTCGGGATTACCGTCATAGGTGATCAGCCGGT
Source organism: Croceicoccus sp. Ery15 (assembly GCF_020985305.1). Classification (NCBI taxonomy): domain Bacteria; kingdom Pseudomonadati; phylum Pseudomonadota; class Alphaproteobacteria; order Sphingomonadales; family Erythrobacteraceae; genus Croceicoccus; species Croceicoccus sp. Ery15. The sequence continues at coordinate 1,300,256 of NZ_CP087588.1, read as the reverse complement.
CCGCATTGCGAGCATGGTTGAGCGCGGTGAACAAATCGTTTGGAGTGGAATGATGGGTCAGCAGATTGACCGGAATGGGGCGGTCCAGCACTTCCTCAAGCCGCAATGCGATCTCTACACACATCAATGAATCGCCGCCTGCGGTGAAGAAATCCTCTGACGGACCAAGCGGCGGACGATCCAGTGCTTCGCCGAACAGGCGGGCGATGGTTTCGATGATCGTCTCACCGCCATCGGCAGTGCCAGTGGCAGTCGCATTTTTAGCCATGCTCTGGTCACCGGCGTATTCTCCGGCCATGCGTTTCAATTCGGTCCTGTCCACCTTGCCGCTGGGCAGGCGCGGGATGCTACCGATCCGGATGATGCGATGCGGCACCATGCTGGCGGGCAGACTTTCGCGTATAGCGGTGAGAAGTGCGATTTCGTCGTCTGGAGCATCCGGGCAGCATGCGACGAAACCGATCAACCTCGACTCCCCCCTCTCTTCGATGACGATCGTGCCCGCATCGACGATGCCGGTGATCGAGACCAAGGTATCGTCGATCTCGGCCAGCTCGACACGATGGCCGCGCAGCTTGAACTGGTCGTCGATGCGGCCAAGGAATTGCAAGCGGCCCTGTGGCCCGATGCGCCCCAGGTCGCCGGTGCGATAGACACGCATGCCGCTATGCCGGTCATGCTTAAAGCGCGCATCGGTTAGCGCCCTGTCACCCAGATAGCCATGCGCCAGCACCGGTCCGCCGATGCAGATTTCGCCGGTTTCGCCATCTGCGACCGGATCGCCATTCATCATGTCGCGGATCAAAACCTGCGCGCCGGCGACGGGGCTGCCGATATCCGGCACGCCATGATCTTCGCGGCGAATGGTGGAAATGGAGGTGCAGATCGATGCCTCTGTCGGGCCGTAATGGTTATAGATGCGCCGCGCCGCGCATGCGCCGTAAATCTCGTCGGCGATATGGCGGGTCAGCGTTTCGCCGCCGCTGTTTATCGCGATCACCGTATCTGGGATGGCACCTGCACGCGCCAGCTGGCGCAAAGCGGTCGGCACGCCTTGTAAAAGGGTCGGGCGCTCGTCCGCAGTGAACGGTTCCAGCGCATCGTCCTTGAGCACGATAGTGCCGCCGCAAGCCAGCGGGGCGAAAATCTCGAAGACTGACGGATCGAACGATATGGAAGTAACCGCTGCCACCCGCGACAGCTCTCCATCGCGGAAATGGCGGATCGAACCGGCGATATAGAAACAGGCATTATGGCCCAGCAGCACCCCCTTGGGCCGGCCGGTCGAGCCTGAGGTGTAGAAGATATAGGCCGGATCGGTAGGTGATGTGGCAATCGCGGGCGGCGTATCGGGCGCGTCGATGCGGTCTGCTGCGATCAGCGTGCCGGTAAAGCCTTGCGGAGCGAGTGCGGGGTCGAGCGTTATCAGTGCGCGCGCGCCGCTATCCTCCAGCATAAAGGCGATGCGTGCAGGCGGCTGGGCCGTGTCGACCGGTACATAGACGCAGCCCGCCTTCATCGCGCCGATCATCGCGGCGATCATATCGACCGAACGGGGGAGCGCGATAGCGATACGGTCCTGCGGGCCGATCCCGCGCGCAATCAGCGTATTCGCAATGGCGTTCGCCCGCCGGTCAAGGTCGGAATAGCTGGTCGCCTCTCCCCGCCGCAGGATCGCGGTTGCATCGGGCGTGCACCCCGCCTGCCGCGCGAACATGTCATCGAGGCGGATCAGCCCCGAAAGGTCTCCCTGGGCGCATGCCGTTTCGAAATCTGCCGATCCGTTACGCGCTATTTCGGGAAAATTGCTTCGCGCGTTCACAATCTCAACCGGCCATAGCCGCGCGGGCTTGTTCCGCCAGCGCCAGTCCCATTTCACCCGCAGTCCCGTGCCTAGCCACAAAAGCGGCGCGGTAACGCGCATCGTCCAGCATGAACGGGGCATCGGCCAGCGCCATGTAACGCACGGCAAGGCTGATCACCGGCGCATCGAGCGGGCGGAATTCGGGATTGTGGATGCCGCCTTCCTTACAGCCCGGATAGAACTGGCCGATCATCAGCCCCCGTTCGACATAATCGGGCTTCAGCCTCTTCTGCACATTTTCGATCAAGGCGGCATCGGCGGCGCCGCCAAGCGCCGAAAAGGTGACCACATAGGCGCGCAACATGGGCGGGATATCCGAATTCTCGCCCCATGTCAGAAACTGGTCGCGGACTTGCGCTATTATTCCCTCAATCTGCGCCTGCTCAGCGCGACCGGCAGTGCAATTTGCAATTCGGATTCCGCCGATCGCAGAGCCACGTCGGGCGAACGGGCAAACCGGGCCGGAGCGGCCCAGATCGGAATCTTTCCTTGTGAGCCTTTGCGATATGAAACAGGCCATTTGGGCCATGACACTTTGACCGTCGGTGTTCGGCGTCGTTGCCGCAATGTCGCTGATGGTTCGGAAAGGCGAAATCGCCGTTTGTTCAACCGAAAGCCGCGTATGCATCGTCACTCTGACTCAACCCTTGCATGCCGGCCGTTGGCCAAAGTTCGGGGCAGGAGAGTGGGCGGACACGAGTGAAGGTCGTGTGCCCTTTGCCTGTCCTTTCCGCATGTTATCGCAGCCAGATTAATATTGCGCTTGCGAATTGGAGGCGTCCCAAAACTACCCAAAAAGATGCGGGCGCCGCATTAGATAGGAGACGGCGACCGTTGAAAAACGGGCAGGGATCGGAGAATGACTGTATCGTGGTAAATGTGCAGCCCTTCGCCACCGGGCCATTAATCAGAACGATGCGAAGGGTAAGATGGTCGGGGAGAGAGGATTCGAACCTCCGGCCCCTGCCTCCCGAAGACAGTGCTCTACCAGGCTGAGCTACTCCCCGACCGGACGCGCCCGGCTTGCGGGCGGTGAGGCAGAGGCGCGCCTATAGGCGGGCGGAGCGGGGCTGGCAAGCGGGCATTTCGCAAGTTTTCATCCACATCCCCCCGCACAGCCTATCCACAAGGTTTTGCGCAGGGGCGCAGCGCGCTTGGCCAAGGCTTGGTCTATGCTGCCGAGCATGGCCAGTCACGCAGAACAAACCGCCCCATCCGCCCAGGAATCTTCGCGCGCGCGTGCGAGCGAAGAAAGAAACGCGCATTACGAAGACCAGTATCTGGGCCTGATGCGCCGCGTTTGGGAGCAAGGAAGCGAGCGGAGCGACCGCACCGGTGTCGGCACGCGATCCCTGTTTGGCGAGACGATGCGATTCGACCTGTCGGGCGGCGCGATGCCGTTGATCACGACAAAGCGCGTGTACTGGAAAACGGCAACCCGCGAATTGCTGTGGTTCCTGACGGGCGACACCAATATCCGCTCGCTGGTGCAACAGCGGGTTGGGATCTGGACCGACTGGCCGCTGGCCAAATATCGCGCCGCGACGGGCGAGGATATCGGCATGGAGGAATTCTCGGCCCGCATCGCCGACGATGCCGAGTTTGCGGCGCAATGGGGAGAGCTTGGGCCGGTTTACGGCAAGCAATGGGTGGACTGGCCGGTCTATCTGCCTGCGGGCGACGGGCTGTACAGAAAAGGCGAGGGGGTCAATCAGCTTGCCGGACTGGTCGACAGCCTGCGTAACAATCCCGGCAGCCGTCGCCACATCCTCGAAGGGTGGAATGTGGCCGAGCTGGACCAGATGGCCCTGCCGCCTTGTCACAAGACCTATCAGTTCCATGTGGCGGACGGAAAGCTCAACGGGCTGATGTTCCAGCGCAGTTGCGACATTGCGCTGGGACTGCCTTTCAACCTGTGGTCGGCGGCCTTGCTGCAAGTGATGCTGGCGCAGCAGGCCGGTCTGGAGCCGGGGGAGTTCACATGGATGGGCGGCGACGTGCATCTTTACCTCAATCACGCCGATCTGGTCGAAGAGCAGCTGACGCGTTCGCCGGACGGCCATCCGAAATTGTCGATCCTGCGCAAGCCGGATTCGATTTTCGACTACCGGATCGAGGATTTCGCGGTCGAGGGCTATACGCCGCAGGCGCATATCTCGGCGCCGGTGGCGGTATAAATCCGCGGGAAACGGCGGGATTCAAAAATTCGTCATTTTTTGTATTTGAAAGCCGTTGACAGGGCGAAATGGCTGCCCTAGTTGCGCGGCTCCCAAGGGGTGCACGCCTCCACGGACTGCCCCTAACAAGGCATACGCGGGTGTAGCTCAGTTGGTTAGAGCGCCGGCCTGTCACGCCGGAGGTCGCGGGTTCGAGCCCCGTCACTCGCGCCACCTTGGGAATTCTCTAACATGTTGAGAATAAACGCTTCGAGCCGGTCTTCGGACTGGCCCGGAAGTCGTTTGCGCTATGCGAAATGCGGCGCGATCAGCGCCAGCGGCCCGTTTCCATCCAGATCAGGAAACGCTTGAGCGGGAGCAGCCAGACCACGCCGAGCACCAGCCACACCGGCACCTGCAACAAGACATGCCAGCGTGAGATCGGTTCGACCAGCGTGACGCAAATTCCGGCATAGATCATCAGCGCGAGCAGCAGCACAAGGATGCCCACGGGCTTGCGCCATGTCGGTTGCCAGTCGGGCCTGCTCATCGCGCGCCGACCAGTCCGAAGGGGCCGAACATGCGCTGCGGCGTCACCACGGCGGCCAGCGGCCTGTCATGCGCTTCGACGGGAAGGGCGGGCAGTTCCTGCACATCCCACGCAAGGCCGATGGCCAGCGTGTCGGGATGTTCGGCCAGCCAGCGGTCGTAATGACCGCCGCCCTGACCCAGTCGTGCCCCGCTGGCGGTAAAACCCAGCAGCGGCACGATCAGCACATCGGGTTCCAGAACAACGGCATCGCCCGACGGTTGCAGCGCGCCATAGGGGCCGACTTCCAGATCGGCATCGCCCCACGGGTCGGACCATTGCGCAAATTCCATCACCGCGTCCTGATCGGCAAAGCGGGGCAGGGCGAGTGGATGGCCGGCCTCTGCGAAAAAACGGGCATAGCCGCCGGTGGGCGCTTCGCCGATAGTGGGGTGATACAGGCCGATGACCGAACCTGTGGGAACCAGCGCCTCGATCGGGGCGGGCGGGCGCCTGAACAGCAATCCGCGCACCGAATCGGGCAAGGAAGCGACATGATCCAGCCGCGCCTTGCGCAGGTTCTTGCGAAGATTGCGCTTGGCTTCCAACTTCAACCCCGTTTCCGGTAAAATAGTGACGGGCCCACCATGGGTCGTTTGCCGTATGATATCCTCTGACGCCTCAAGCATCAGGTGGGGGCCGATTGCCCCGGCCCACGAGCCGGTTCAGGGTCAGCCCCCTAGGATTGTTTATAGCCTCAGGGATGTTCTGTCGGCTCGTGCCGGGCAGAACCCGTCGCCATGCGATCTAGGCGTGGTGGTCCTCACCCTCAAGATGTCTTGCGATATTTTCGATGCGCTGTGTCAGCGAATCGACACGATTGGCCAGCGTATCGCGCAAATGATCGTCGATGGCGGGGCGGGGCAAGTCGGGCGATTTGCGCAAGGCGTCGAGCTCGTCAGCCAACATCAGCGCGGCGAACAGCAACATGCGCGGTTCGGACATTTCGACCGCGCCCGCCGCGCGCGCCTTGCCGTCGATCATGCGGCCCAGCGCGGTGATATGCGCTTCCTCGCCTTTGCGGCAGGATACGGCGAACCGGCGACCGGCGATTTCCAGCATCAGATTGCTGTCGGCCATTACAGATGCGCCTCAGCCATCGGCGTCCAGTTCCGCCAGCACCTTGTCAAGCTCGCCCAATGCTTCTCCGACCGTGGCGCGCAGGCGGGCATTTTCCTGCCTCAGCTTTTCCTGTTCGTCATCGCCACGGGGGCGCAGAACCGCCGCACGCTCCAGTCGCGAAAGGGCTGCGTCGAGCCGGGCGAAGGAGAGGTCGAGGCGTCCTTTATCCTCGCCATCCTGATATAGGGGCGAGGCGCCGTCCATCGTCGCTCCGCCTTGATCGTCGGTAAAGAGCGACTGCGGATTAGCTTTCGCCATACGTATGCTCCGTCGCTCGACTGCCGTTGCCTGTGCGTCGCGCGCGCGGCAATTCCTGATCCTGGGTCATAACAAACAAAGTTAATCCATCGTAACGCAGCGGTAAAGTTGCATGAACCTTCAGCCTCAGGCCGCCGGTGCGCGTTGATTTCAAAAGTTTTGCGCCGGTCCGGTCACCCACGGCGGCAGAGCGGGGCAGCCTTGACGAGGCGGGGCCTGCGTCCCATTGCACGCGCGCACGCCGAATCGGCCGCCGCCTGCTGGCCGTTCGGACCTATGATTGGGAAGGCCCGGATTACCCCTATGAGCATCGACACCCCCATCGCCGAGGCCAGCATCGGCCCCATGGCAAATGCCATTCGCGCGCTGAGCATGGACGCTGTGCAGGCGGCCAATTCGGGACACCCCGGCATGCCGATGGGCATGGCCGAAGTGGCGACCGTTCTGTGGGGCGAATATCTGAAATTCGATCCTTCGGCACCGGACTGGATGGACCGCGACCGCTTCGTGCTGTCGGCGGGCCATGGCTCGATGCTGATCTACTCGCTGCTGCACCTGTCGGGCTATGCCAATCCGACGATGGACGAGATCAGCCGCTTCCGCCAGCTGGGCAGCCCCTGCGCCGGCCATCCTGAGAATTTCCTGCTGCCGGGTGTCGAATGCACGACCGGCCCGCTGGGGCAGGGCCTTGCCATGGCGGTGGGCATGGCGATGGCCGAGAGGCATCTGAACGCCAAGTTCGGTGACGGCCTTGTCGATCACCGTACCTGGGTCATCGCGGGCGACGGCTGCCTGATGGAAGGTGTGAACCACGAAGCCATCGGACTGGCCGGCCATCTGGAACTGGGCCGCCTGATCGTGTTCTGGGACGACAACAACATCACCATCGACGGTGCCGTCGGCCTGTCGTCGAGCGAGGATATCGAAGCGCGCTACCAGTCGGCCAAATGGCACACGGTGCGCTGCGACGGGCATGACGCCGCCTCTATCCGCAAGGCCATCGATGAGGCACTGGCCGATCCGCGCCCCTCGCTGATCGCCTGCAAGACAATCATCGGCAAGGGTGCGCCCAATAAGCAGGGGACCAGCGGCGTGCATGGCGCGGCGCTGGGTGCGGACGAAGTGGCCGCTGCCCGCGCGGAACTGGGCTGGACGGCCGAACCCTTCGTCGTCCCCGCCGATATCCTCGCCGACTGGCGCAAGGCCGGAGAGCGGGGCAAGTCCGCCCATGCCGAATGGAATGCGCGTCTGGAAAGCGCGCCCAATCGCGGCGAGTGGGAACAGCATATGATGCCCGTCGGCGATCTGGCGAGCGCGGCGCTGGAAAGCTTCATCACCGGCCTTGCTGCCGAACCCAAGACGGTCGCCACCCGCAAGGCGAGCGAAATGGCGCTGGGCCCGCTGACCGAAAAGCTGCCCAGCCTGATCGGCGGCAGCGCCGACCTGACCGGATCGAACAACACCAAGACCAAGTTTACCGATCCGCTGACGGCCGATAATTACGCGGGTCGCTATGTCTATTACGGCATTCGCGAGTTCGGCATGGCTTGTGCGATGAACGGCATGGCGCTGCATGGCGGCGTGGTGCCCTATGGCGGCACATTCCTGATTTTCAGCGATTATGCCCGCAATGCGATCCGCATGGCGGCGCTTCAGCAGACCCGCTCGATCTTCGTGCTGACCCACGATTCGATCGGTCTGGGCGAAGACGGACCGACTCACCAGCCGGTCGAGCAGGTGATGAGCCTGCGCCTGATCCCGAACCTCAACGTGTTCCGCCCCGCCGACATTATCGAAACGGCAGAATGCTGGGCGCTGGCGCTGGAAACGCCCGACACGCCTTCGGTGCTGGCGCTGACCCGCCAGAATCTGCCGCAGCTTCGCGGAGAGGGTGACGAGAACTGGACCCGCCTGTCGAACCGGTCTTCGCGTGGCGGCTATCGCCTGAAATCGGCAGAGGCTGCGCGCAAGGTGATCCTGATGGCTTCGGGTTCCGAAGTGCATGTCGCGATCGAAGCGGCCAAGGCTCTGGAAGCCGAAGGCATCGGTGCCGATGTCCTTTCGATGCCTTGCCTCGACCTGTTCGAGCAGCAGGACGCTGCCTATAAAGAGGAACTTCTTCCGGAGGTTAATCCCTCGGAGATACTGCTTGTATCCATCGAGGCGGGTGTCACGCAGGGCTGGGAACGCTACACGATGGCCCGCGGGCTGAACATCGGCATCGACCGTTTCGGGGCATCTGGCCCAGCGGAAGAGCTTTTCACGCGCTTTGGCTTTACGGCCGAGGCGGTCACCGCCAAAATCAAGGCTGCACTGGCCGGAAACTGAACTCCGGCTCGATAAAATGGCCGTATAACAGGAGTATAATTCAATGGCGACCAAGGTTGCGATCAACGGTTTCGGACGTATCGGGCGGCTTGTCGCGCGCGCTTTGCTTGAGCGTGACGACCATGATCTGGAGCTCGTTGCCATCAACGATCTGGCCAGCGTCAAGGCCAATGCGCTTCTGTTCCAGTACGATTCGACCCACGGCCGCTTCCCCGGGACGGTTGAGGCGGGCGACGACAGCATCACCGTAAACGGCAAGAAGATCGCCGTCACGGCAGAGCGTGATCCCGGCAATCTTCCCCATGCCGCTATGGGCGTGGACATCGTGCTGGAATGCACCGGCTTCTTCCAGTCGAAGGAAGCATCGGAACCGCATCTGAAGGCGGGTGCCAAGCGCGTGCTGATTTCGGCACCTGCTTCGGGCGTCGACCAGACCGTTGTGTTCGGCGTGAACCAGAACGTGCTGACCGCAGACGATATCGTCGTGTCCAATGCCAGCTGCACCACCAACTGCCTTGCGCCGGTCGCCAAGGTTCTGAACGACGCTTTTGGTATCGAGCGCGGCTTCATGACCACGATCCACAGCTATACCAACGACCAGCGCATGCTGGACCAGATGCACAGCGACATGCGCCGCGCGCGCGCCGGTGCGACCAATATGATCCCGACCACTACGGGCGCGGCCCGCGCGGTCGGCCTCGTCCTGCCAGAACTGAACGGCAAGCTCGACGGTTCGTCGGTCCGCGTCCCGACCCCGAACGTGTCGCTGGTCGATCTGGTCTTCGTCCCCAAGAAAGACGTGACCAAGGACGAGATCAATGCCGCGCTGAAGGCCGCTTCGGAAGGTCCGATGAAGGGCGTTCTGGCCTTTACCGACCAGCCGCTGGTATCGTCGGACTTCAACCATTATCCCGCCAGCTCGACCATCGACAGCCTCGAAACCTCGGTCATGGAAGGCAAGTTGGCCCGCGTCGTCAGCTGGTACGACAATGAATGGGGCTTCTCCAACCGCATGATCGACACCGCCGGAGTGATGGCGAGCTTCATTTAAGGAAAGCGGGGGAGCACGGGCATGAGCAGCGGACGATTGGCAGGCATCGCCAGACACGATCGTCCGCGTGGCCCTATTGAAACCGTCGACGAAGTCGCCGTGACGATCCGCGAGGGTATTCACGGCGATTATCGCGGTGCGATGAAGCCCGACGGACCGCGCAAACGGCAGGTTTCGCTGATCGCGGCGGAAGACTGGGCCGCCGCTTTATCCGACCTTGAACTGGATGAAGATGCCATCGAATGGTGGCAGCGCCGCGCCAATCTGCTGGTGCAGGGGGTCGCCTTGCCACGGCGTGAAGGCGCGCGGATCCATATCGGCGAAACATTGGTGATAGAGGCAGTGCAGGAATGCGATCCCTGCAGCCGCATGGAAGAAATCCGCCCCGGATTAAAAGCCGCGCTGACACCCGACTGGCGCGGCGGCGTGCTGGGCCGCGTGCTGGTGGACGGCGCCATCCGCGTTGGCGATCAGATAAGGATTGAGGAATGAGCGCTTTCAAGACGCTGGACGATATCGGCGCTGTAAAAGGCAAGGTCGCGCTGGTGCGTGTCGATCTGAACCTGCCGATGAATGGCGGTCAGGTAACCGACAAGACCCGCATCAATGCCAGCGCGCCGACCATTCTGGAACTGGCCGATGCCGGTGCCAAGGTGCTGTTGCTTGCCCATTTTGGCCGCCCCAAGGGCGCGCGCAATTCGGTGATGAGCCTGTCGATGGTCGTCGACGCCGTTCAGGACGTGCTGGGCCGCGAAATCATGTTCGTCCCCGAAGTGGCGGGCGCAGTGGTCGACCAGTCGATCGGCATCATGCGCGACGGCGACATCGCGATCCTTGAAAACACGCGCTTCTGGCCGGGTGAGGAAAAGAACGATCCCGATTTCGCGGCGGCCATTGCGGCGAACGGCGATTTCTATGTGAACGATGCCTTTTCCGCCGCGCACCGCGCCCATGCCAGCACGGAAGGGCTGACGAAACTGCTGCCGTCCTATGCCGGTCGCGCGATGCAAAAGGAGCTGGAGGCGCTCGACAAGGCGCTGGGCTCACCCGAAAAGCCGGTTGCGGCAGTGGTCGGCGGGGCCAAGGTTTCGTCAAAGCTCGCCGTACTGGAACATCTGGTGGGGCAGGTCGATCACCTGATCATCGGCGGGGGCATGGCCAACACCTTTCTTGCCGCGCGCGGCGTGGATGTGGGCAAGTCGCTGTGCGAACACGATCTGACTGCCACGGCCGACAAGATCATGGAGGCCGCCGATGCGTCGGGCTGCACCGTGCATCTGCCCTATGACGTGGTGGTGTCCAAGGAATTCGCTGCCAACCCTCCATCGCTGCGCATCTGCAATGTGCACGAGGTGGCTGCGGACGAGATGATCCTAGACGTCGGGCCGCAGGCGGTGGAGGCGCTGGGTGATGTGCTAAAGACCTGCAAGACGCTGGTGTGGAACGGCCCGATGGGAGCGTTCGAGACCGCGCCTTTCGACGAGGCGACGGTCAAGCTGGCCAAGATTGCGGCGGCCCTGACGACCGAGGGATCGCTGGTGTCGGTTGCGGGCGGCGGCGACACGGTCGCGGCGCTCAATCATGCGGGTGTGGCCGACCAGTTTTCCTATATTTCAACGGCTGGCGGCGCCTTCCTCGAATGGATGGAAGGTAAGGAATTGCCGGGCGTTGCGGCCCTTACGGTTTAAATCAGTTGGCCCGATCGGGGGCCGTTGTCGATCAATTGGAGAGCATTGACGATGGATATGAAGAAGCAGATCGCCGAGGGGCAGGGCTTTATTGCCGCGCTCGACCAGTCGGGCGGTTCCACTCCCAAGGCGCTGCGGGGCTATGGCGTCGAGGACCATGAATGGTCGGGCGACGATGAAATGTTCGGCAAGATCCACGAGATGCGCAGCCGCATCATCACCTCGCCCTGTTTTTCGAAGGGCAAGGTCATCGGCGCGATCCTGTTCGAAAAGACCATGGACGGCATGGTCGAGGGCAAGCCAACGCCGCAGGCACTGATCGATCGGGGCATCGTGCCCTTTATCAAGATCGACAAGGGGCTGGAGGACGAGGCGAATGGCGTTCAGCTGATGAAGCCCATGCCCGAGCTTGATGCGCTGCTGACCCGCGCCAAGGGTCTGGGCGTTTTCGGCACCAAGGAGCGTTCGGTCATCAGCGCGGCGAATGCAGAAGGCATTGCCGCCATCGTCAAGCAGCAGTTCGAAGTGGGCATGCGGGTCCTGTCGCACGGGCTGGTGCCGATGCTGGAGCCCGAGTACTCGATCAAGTCCGAGGGTCGCGCCGAGGGTGAGAAGATGCTGAAGGAAGAAATCCTGAAGCTGCTTCCCACCGTGCCCGAGGGCGAGCAGATCATGCTGAAACTCTCGATCCCGGTCGAGGCGAACCTTTATGCCGAGCTGATCGCGCATCCCAAGGTTCTGGCCGTCGTCGCCCTGTCCGGAGGCTATAGCACCGAGGAAGCTTGTGAACATCTTGCCAAGAACAAGGGCATGATCGCCAGCTTCAGCCGCGGCCTGCTGCAGGATCTGCGTGCCGGTCAGACTGCCGAGGAATTCGACGGCACGCTGTCGGCGGCCATCGACAAGATCCACGCGGCCAGCGTCGCCTGATCGGGGCACGATACCGGTTCAAAGGGGCCGCCTTTCCATGGGGAAGGGCGGCCTTTCCCGTTTTGCGTGAACTCTCATTCCACCATGAAGAGAAAGCGGTAATCGCCCGCGGCGATGTCGCCACCCGCCGTTCGTTCGGGCGCGACATGCGCAAGGATGATGCCGTAATCGCGCACGGCGGTGCTCTCTCCTGCGACCATATCGACGGTCTCGCGCCATCCGGCGCCATCGATGCGCGTCGTCACCACTGCACGGCCCGCCCAGACGCATTGCGTGCCCATGGCGCACCGGCTGTCCTCGATCACTGCCATCGGGGTCAGCACGACATTGCCTGCCGCTACCGGCTGGCCCAAAGCGACCGCGCTCCCTTCGGCTGCGACCGGCCCGCCATCGACGATCGGGGCATCGCCCGCATAGCCGGCGCAGCCTGCCAGCGCGGCCATCGGCAAGATAAGCGCAATTCCATAACGCATAAGGCTTCACTCTCCGTTCCGGCCGCATTAGACGGTCGCGGATGAACGCGACGCAACTCTATCTTATTTCGCCGCTCGACGTCTCGGGCGATTTTCCGCAGCGGCTGGCCCGCGCCATCGATGCCGCGCCGGGCCTGGTAACGGCCTTCCAGTTCCGTGTGAAGAATGTGGACCAGCACGAGGCGGCCGCATTGGCCGCGCCCCTGCAGGCGATCTGCGCGGAGCGGGAGGTGGGCTTTATCGTCAACGATTCGGTGCCGCTTGCCAAAAGGCTGAAGGCCGATGGCGTGCATCTGGGCCAGAAGGACGGTTCGGTAAAGGAAGCGCGCGAGGAACTGGGGCGCGACGCGCAGATCGGCGTCACCTGCCACGACAGCCGCCATCTTGCGATGGAAGCGGGTGAGGCGGGTGCCGATTATGTCGCATTCGGCGCGTTCTTCCCCAGTACGACCAAGGACACCGAGCATCGCGCCGACCTGGAGACGCTGGAATGGTGGTATCGTATCTTCGAAATTCCCAGCGTGGCGATTGGTGGGATCACGCCCGATAACTGCGCTCCGCTGGTGACGGCGGGCGCGGATTTCCTGGCCGTATCGGGTGCGGTCTGGAACGGCGACGAGGAAGCCGCCGTGCGCGCCTTTGCCAAGGCCATTGCCGACGCGCCCCCGCCGCCGGAAGACTGATCGCGCGCTCGTTCAGGGCGCGGACCCTTCGCCGTTTCCAGCCGTTAAGGCGATGAAACGACATAAGAAGGGAAGATAATGCCCAAACGATCGCCCATATATACGAAGGTCGCCACAATCGCGGCGCCGTTTGCGCTCGCGCTGGCTCTCGCCGCTTGCGGTTCGGCGGATGAACCCGCGCAGCAGCAGGCTTCCGAGGCACCCGAAGCCGACAGCAATTACGCCGATGCCATGCGCAGCCGCGATAACGAGGCTGCGGTCCCCGACGCGCTGGCCGATACCCAAGAGCGGCCCGTCATGCAGGCGCAAGTCATCCTCGACCGCATGGGCTTCTCTCCCGGCGTGATCGACGGAGAGATGGGACTGAGCACCGAAAACGCGCTGCGGGCGTTCCAGCAGGCCAACGGGCTGCCGGAAAGCGGAAGTCTGGACGATGCGACGCGCGCCGCCTTGCTGGGCAGCACTGCGGTCGAAAGCGGTCAACAAGCCGAGATACCCACATCGACGCCTTCGGGTGCCAAAGCCGTGCCCGCCACGCGGTTCGTGACCATTCCGGCCGAATTCGCCGTTGGCCGGTTCGAAAAGCTGCCCGACGATCCGACAGAGCAGGCGGAATTGAGCCGGATGGGATATGAATCGCTGGACGAAAAGCTGGCCGAACGCTTCCACACCACCGTCGATGTGCTGAAAATGCTGAATTCCTCCGGCGATGGGGCGCAGGCGAGCAGTGCTGCGGCCGGTTCAGCCCCCGGCGGCAATACCACGTCCGGGCCCGCCAGCCATTTCACTGCAGGCCAGAAGATCCGCGTGCCCAATATCGGTGCGGATTTTATCGACGCCAGCGTCGATCTGGACGCCACATGGCGCGATACATTGCGCGATCTGGGTGTCGGCAGCGACCAGCCAAAGGCGGCGCGCATCGTTGTCGACAAGTCCGACGATACGCTGATCGCCTTTGACGAGGGTGGCAGGATCATCGGTGCGTTCACCGTCAGCAGCGGATCGGAGCATGATCCGCTGCCGATCGGCGAATGGAAGATACTCGGCACGGCCTATAACCCGCCCTTTGCCTATGATCCCGCGCTGTTCTGGGATGTGCCCGACAGCGAGGAGAAGCAGCAATTGCCCCCCGGACCCAACGGTCCCGTCGGCGTGGTCTGGATCGACCTTTCGAAAGAGCATTATGGTATCCACGGAACGCCCGAGCCGCAGACGATAGGCAGGGCGCAAAGCCATGGCTGTGTGCGGCTGACCAATTGGGATGCTGCGCGGCTGGCGCAAATGGTGTCGCAATCGACGGAGGTGCATTTCCAGTCATGACCGAACCGGTGACCGCCCCGCCAGCAGCCGCGCCAGCGCCCCCATCCGCACCGACCGCCAAACCGCGTGGCAGATTCGGACGCGATGTGCGGATCGTGTTGACGACCATGGGTTTTACATCGCTGGCGTGGCTGGTCATCGGCGGATTTTTCGTCGGCTGGTTGTGGGACCGGCCTGACGGGGCGACACCCGTCATGGCTGCGGCAGAGGCGCAATCGGACGGGAACCCGCAAATGTCTGACGGCGGCGGGGAGCCGGTTCCGCAACCGCTTGCCCCGGGTGCCAATCTGATCGTGCCGGTCGCGGGCGTAACTGCCGACCGGCTGACCGATACATTTACCGATTCGCGCGCAGCAGGCGCGCGGCATCACGATGCGATCGACATCATGGCGCCGGTGGGCACGCCGGTCATGGCGGCGGCATCGGGATCAGTGGAAAAACTCTTCACCTCTGACGAGGGCGGGAAGACGGTCTATATCCGGTCGGGCGACGGGAACTGGATATATTACTACGCCCATTTGCAATCCTATGCACCCGGTCTGGCCGAGGGGCAGGCGGTAAGGGCGGGGCAGCGCATTGCCAGCGTGGGGGCCACCGGTAACGCCGATCCCGCAGCGCCGCATCTGCATTTTGCGGTCATGGCCATGGCCCCCGGCGAGCAATGGCACGAGGGTGCAGCCGTCAATCCCTATCCGCTGCTGGCGGGGCAGCGTTGAGATGGCGGACGCGGCCGATCTGATCGCCAGCCTGCAATTGCAGCCCCATCCCGAAGGCGGCTGGTATCGCGAAACATGGCGGCAGCCCTCTGCCGCACTGGAGCGCGGCCATGCCAGCGCGATCCTGTTCCTGTTGGAGCAGGGGCAGAAATCGCACTGGCACCGGATCGATGCATCGGAAATGTGGATCTTCAACGCAGGCGCGCCGCTGACCCTGTCAATCGCGCGCGGCGATGAGGGGGAGGAGCGGCTGCCTGATGTGATTCTGGGCAGCGATGTGGCGGCGGGGCAGCAGGTGCAGCATCTCTATCGCCCGCGTGAATGGCAGGCCGCCCAAGCGGCGCACGGTTGGGTGCTGGTCAGCTGTATCGTTGCGCCGGGGTTTGAATTTGCCGGCTTCGACCTTGCCGCGCCCGGATGGCAGCCTAAGGGCAGCTATCTGGGGACGCAATAAATCCTATCCCCGTCTGGCCATTGCATTGCTGGTCCGTTTGCCTAGATCGTGGCCCGATACAGCCTTGGCGCATCTTTTGACGGGAACCCGACCATGACCACCCATAAAACTCGCATGCTCATCATCGGCTCTGGCCCGGCGGGCCTGTCCGCCGCGATCTATGGCGCGCGCGCTGGGATGGAACCGATCGTGGTGCAGGGGCTGCAACCCGGCGGCCAGCTGACCATCACCACCGATGTGGAGAATTATCCCGGTTTCCGCGATGTGATTCAGGGGCCGTGGCTGATGCAGGAGATGCAGGCGCAGGCCGAACATGTCGGAACGCGCATGATGTGGGACACGATCCTGTCGGTCGATATCGCGGGCGGTTCGCCGTTCAGGGCGGTGGGCGACAGCGGCGACGAATATATCGGCGACGTTCTGGTGATCGCCACCGGCGCGCAGGCGAAATGGCTGGGCGTAGAGGGTGAGCAGAAGTATTCGGGCAAGGGCGTGTCGGCCTGCGCCACCTGCGACGGGTTCTTCTATCGCGGCAAGAAGGTCGTGGTCATCGGCGGCGGCAATACCGCTGTCGAAGAAGCGCTTTACCTTACCAACCATTCCGATGACGTTACCCTGATCCATCGCCGCGACGAGCTGCGTTCGGAAAAGATTCTCGAAGATCGACTGCTCGCCAATCCCAAGATCAGCGTGCTGTGGAATAAGACGGTCGAGGAATTTCTGGGTGACGAGGGCGGGCTGAATGCCCTGCGCCTGAAAGATACGGTTACGGGTGAGGAATCGCGTTTCGAAACGCAGGGCGCCTTTGTCGCCATCGGCCATGCGCCTGCGACCGAATTGTTCAAGGGCCAGCTGGACATGGACGACAGCGGCTATCTGGTGGTCGAAGCGGGCACGCCCAAGACCGCCGTGCCCGGCGTGTTCGCTTGCGGCGACGTTATGGACCACACCTATCGTCAGGCGGTGACCGCGGCGGGCACCGGATGCATGGCGGCGCTGGATGCCGAACGCTTCCTCGGCACGCTGGATTTCGCCAAGGCCGAGACGGCGGACGCCTGACCAGCGTTATTCCGGACGGCGCGCCATGACAAAGCGCAATAGCGCGCCATAGGTTTCCAGCATCTCGCCGTCGACGTCGTCATCGTCGATGATAAAGCCGAAGCGATCCTCGATCTCGGTCAGCAGGCCCATCACGGCTTGCGAATCGAGTTCGGGGATAGCGCCGAACAGCTCGGTGTCATCGTCAAAGGCGGAAACGCGCTCTTCTTCCAGAGCGAGAACATCGACCAGAATGGTGCGCAGCTTTGCGTCGCTCGATTCGGTCGCGGGCGGGATGGCATCGGTCATGACGGGGCGGGGGTTAGCTTTTGATAAAACGCGAAGCAAGCGTGGCGACATCGACGGTGGATGCTATCGTGCCTTCGATGACCCGTCCCGCCTTTCCCAAACCGCTCGATCACCTGCCGTTGCGCGGTGCTGGCGTTGCGCCCGCACTGGTCCTGAAAGACCGTGTGCTGGACTATGCCGCACTGGAGCTATGGACCGGCAGGCTGGCCGCATGGCTGGCCGCACGCGCCGCGTCGCAGGGCTGGCAGAGCGGCGCGCGAGTGGCAAGCTGGGCGGGCAAGGGCCTGCTGGCCTGCCTGATGCCTCTTGCCGCTCCCAGGGCGGGGCTGGTGCATGTGCCGGTGAATCCGGTGCTGAAACGCGCGCAGGTGCGTCACATCATTGCCGACAGCGGCGCGCGTCTGCTGATCGCCAATAGCGGTCGTCTGGGCGCGCTGCATGGCGACGATCTGGCGGCGGACTGTGCGGCGCTGGACGAAAAGGCAGTGATGGAGGAAGCGGAGGCGTGCACGCCGCTGCCGCCCTCGGCAGCCGATCCCGATGCGCTGGCGGCGATCCTTTATACCAGCGGTTCGACCGGCAAGCCCAAGGGCGTGATGCTGAGCCATGCGAATATGTGGCTGGGCGCGGAAAGCGTGGCCGAATATCTGGCCGTCACCCCCGAAGACCGCGTTCTGGCGGTCCTGCCGCTCGCCTTCGATTACGGGCAGAACCAGCTGCTATCGACATGGTATGCGGGCGGCGCGGTCGTGCCGATCGACTATCTGCTGCCGCGCGAAGTGGTCAAAGCGGTCGAGGCGCAGCGGATCACGACATTGGCGGCCGTGCCGCCGCTATGGGGGCAATTGCTGGAGCAGGAGTGGCCCGCCGCGGCGGTCGCGCCCTTGAAACGGCTTACCAACACAGGCGGCGCGCTGGGTGAAGTGCTGGTCCGCCGCCTGCGCGCGCAATTCCCCGATGCGCGCCTGTTTGCGATGTATGGCCTGACCGAGGCGTTCCGGTCGGCCTATCTGAACCCCGATCTGATCGACAGTCATCCCACATCGTTCGGCAAGGCGGTGCCGCATGTCGAGATCATGGTGGTCAGCGACGAAGGCCTGCCTGCCAGGGCCGGCGAGGAAGGCGAACTGGTTCATGCCGGCCCATTCGTGGCGCAAGGGTATTGGCAAGACCCCGAACGCACGCGTGAACGCTTTCGCCCGGCGCCCGCATGGTCCGACTATGGCGGAACCGCTGTCTGGTCGGGCGACCGCGTGGTGCGTGACGAGCAGGGTCTGCTCTATTTTGTGGGGCGGCGCGATGCGATGATCAAGGTGCTGGGCCAGCGCATCAGCCCGCAGGAAGTGGAGGATGCGGCCATGGCGACGGGTCTGGTCGCGGAATGTGTCGCGCTGGGCCTGCCCGATGCGAAAATGGGGCAAGTGCTGCATCTGGTTGCGTGCGGTGCGTTGGGCGACGATAAAGCGCCGACCGATCCGCTGATCGCGGCCATGCGGCGCGAATTGCCGGCCTATATGCTGCCGCAGCAGGTGCATTGGCGTGACGAATTGCCGCGCGGTGCGACGGGCAAGCTGGACCGCGCAGGATTGAAACGCGAACTGGAGGGATCGCAATGAAGCCGATGGGCCCAGTGCCGGCGGGTTTCGCCAGCATCGATGGCGAACTGGCGATTGGCGGCCAAAAGACCGGCGATCTGGCGGCAAAAGGCACGCCGCTGTTCGTCTATGATCGCGCCATGCTGGACGCTCGCGTCGCTGATCTGCGCGCCGCCATGCCCGAACGGCTGGCCGTGCATTACGCGATGAAGGCCAATCCTTTTCCCCCGCTGCTGGCGCATATGGCGGGGCTTGTCGACGGCTTCGACATTGCCTCGGGCGGAGAGCTGCGGCTGGCACTGGAGGCGGGCATGGCGGCGGGCCGGATCAGCTTTGCGGGGCCGGGAAAGGACGACGGCGAACTGGAAGCCGCGATTGCGGCGGGCGTCACGCTGAATACCGAATCCGCTGCCGAAATCCGCCGCGCCTTGGCGATTGGCGAGCGGCTGGGGGTCGCGCCGCGTCTGGCGATCCGTGTGAACCCCGTTTTCGACATCAAGGGTTCGGGCATGAAAATGGGCGGCGGAGCCAAGCCGTTCGGCGTGGATGCCGAACTTGTGCCGCCTCTGGCGCGCGAAATTGCGCACAGCGGCGCGCAGTGGCGCGGATTTCACATCTATGCGGGCAGTCAGGCGCTGGATGCCGACGCCGTGATCGCAACGCAGGCAGCGACCCTTGCGCTGGCGGGCGATCTGGCGGAACAGGCGGGCGTCGATGTGCCGCATTGCAATCTGGGGGGCGGTTTCGGCATCCCCTATTTCCCCGGCGACACGCCGCTGGATCTCGCGCAAGTCGGCGCGGCGCTGGACGATGCGTTTCGCGCGCTGCCCGACCGTTTGGCGGAGACGCAGTTCGCCATCGAACTCGGTCGTTATCTGGTGGGGGAGGCGGGGGTTTACCTGACCCGCGTTATTGATGTGAAGCGCAGTCATGGCGAGATTTTTGCCGTCACCGATGGCGGGCTGCATCACCAGCTGGCGGCTTCGGGCAATTTCGGAACGGTGGTGCGGCGCAACTATCCGGTGGCCGTGGCCAACCGGTTCGGCGAAGCCGCGATGGAAAGCGAACAGACAATCGTCGGACGGCTGTGCACGCCGCTCGACCTGTTGGCGAACAAGGTCGCCCTGCCGGAAATCCGTGCGGGCGACCTTGTCGCGATTTTCTGCGCGGGAGCCTATGGCGCCAGTGCCAGCCCGTCGGCCTTTCTGGGCCACGGCCCCGCGCGCGAATTGCTGGTTTAGCGTGTATCGACCAGCAGCAGTTCCACATCGTCCTTCGCGGTGATGGTCAGCAGCTCCTCTCCCGTCACCGCAATGCCGTCGCGTTCCTGCGCCTCGTGCCCGTTGGCCACCACCGCGCCGCCCACCGGCACGGTGTAGTAATAGCGCGAAGCCTCTAGCGGCAGGTCCAGCGTGTCGCCTGCCTTCAAAGTCGCGGCCAGCACCCGCGCATCGGCGCGCAAGGGCAATGCATTGTCCTTTTCCGGCTCGCCGCTGGCGACGGTGACCCACGAACCGGCACGGTCGCCGCGCGGGAATTCGCGCTGGCCCCAGCCGGGCGCTTCGCCGGTCTTGTCGGGCATGATCCAGATCTGGAAAAGCGTGGTGTCCTCGCTCTCCAGATTATACTCGGCATGGGTAATGCCGGTGCCCGCGCTCATCACCTGAACGTCGCCTGCCGCGGTGCGGCCCTGATTGCCAAGGCTGTCGCGATGGCTGATCGCGCCGCTTCGGACAAAAGTCACGATTTCCATGTCGCGGTGCGGATGGGGCGGAAAGCCGCTTTGCGCCTTGATCCAGTCGTCGTTCCACACGCGCAACTGGCCCCAGCCCATGCGGTCGGGATCGTGATAGCCGGAAAAGCTGAAATGAAAACTCGTGTCGAGCCAGCCGTGATTGGACTTGCCAAGCCGGTCGAAAGGGCGAATTTCGATCATGGTCATTCTCACATCGGCGGGGTTGCCCGCAGGCTGCGGGGCCGCCGGTATGGTGGTGAGATGGCAGCTTCGCGAGCAGCTTCAAGAAGGCACAGATTTGTGCCTGCCCTGACGTTGGTCCTGAGTGGTGCGTGCCTCTATTGCTCGCCGTGGCCGCGTGCGAGGTAATCGGCGGATTGCATTTCCATCAGCCTGCTGACCGTGCGGCCGAATTCGAATGCTCCGTCGCCCGAAGGGTAAAGTTGCATCGGTTCGGCATCGGCTGTGGCGATCAACTTAACTCCGTTTTCATAAAGCGCGTCGATCAGCGTGACGAAGCGCGCCGCTTCGTTCCGCATGTCGGGCCCCATGACTGGGATGCCGACGACAATGACCGAATGGTAATGGCGGGCAATGGCCAGAAAATCGCTTGACCCGCGGGGCTGGGCGCACAGGCGTTTGAACGAGAATACGGCAACACCCTTCAGGCTTTTGGGCACCCATATGGTGCGCTGTTCCCCCACTTTCAGATCGCATCCGGTTACATGCTCGGCATCTTCGGGCGGGTAATCGGTCAGACGAAAAAACGCCTCGCGCGCTTTGGCGGTGGCTTCGGGACCGGTGGGTGAATACCACACGTCCATGCCGCCCAGTCGTTCCAGCCGGTAATCGGTGGGGCCATTAAGCGTCAGCGTATCCAGCTCTCCCTCGATCAGATCGATGAAGGGCATGAACAGTCCGCGATTGATCCCATCCTTGTACAGATCGCGGGGCGGGCGATTCGACGTGGTGACGACAGTAACGCCTTCGTCGCGGATCAGCGCGGTGAAGAGCCGGCTCATGATCATGGCATCGGCCGTGTTCTTGACCACCATCTCGTCGAAGCACAGGCAGCGGATGCCCTCTGCCATCTGGCGCGCGACGGGGGCGACGGGATCGCCCGCCTCTTTCTTGCGCTCTTCGCGCAGGCGCTGGTCGACTTCCAGCATGAATTCGTGGAAATGCACGCGCCGCTTGGCGCCGATCGCCAGCGTGTCGTGAAACAGGTCCATCATCACGGATTTTCCGCGCCCGACATCGCCCCACATGTAAATGCCGCGCGGGCGAGGGGGTTTGGCGCCCTTTAGCCGAGCGAAAAAGCCCTGTCTGGCTGGTTCGGCTTCCAGCTCGCCCTGCAAAGCGGCAAGGCGATGGATCGCGGCGCGCTGCTCCCCGTCAGGGCGGAGTTCGCCGTGGGCCAGCAATTCTTCGTATCGGGCAATCAGGCCGGTCAAATCGTTACCCGATCTTGCGCTGCAGGGCGTTGAAGGTGGCGATCACCTTGTCGTCCTGTAGCAAAGTGCCGCGGGTAAAACACATGCGGCCCGTTTCCTGAGTCAATGTAATCACCGCGTCGATTGGGGCGGAAAAGCCCCCCGGCGTGATAAACTGCGTATGCAGATCGACCGTTACGACATTCAGGTCGGTATTGCCGGTTATCAGTATGGTGGCGGGATAGATCGCCATATCGATCAGCGCCAGTATCGCCCCGCCGTGGACAACGCCATTGTTATTGGCATGGGTCTGATCGGGAAAGATACGGATGCGCGCGGTAGCCGGATCGTCCAGCCGCGACAGCATATGGCCAAAGACGTGGCGATTGAATTCGCCACGCTCTCCGATGATCCAGTCGGTCCAGCCCGGATACTCGTCGGACGGAGCGAACGATACGCCCTTTGTCACCTCGGTCAGACCAGTCGTTCGGCTTCCATCTTCTTGATTTCGGCGATGGCCTTTGCGGGCGACAGCCCCTTGGGGCAGACATTGGCGCAATTCATGATCGTGTGGCAGCGATAGAGGCGGAAAGGGTCTTCCAGCTCATCGAGACGCTCGCCGGTCATCTCGTCGCGGCTGTCGGCCAGCCAGCGATAGGCCTGAAGCAGGATGGCAGGGCCGAGGAACTTGTCCGAATTCCACCAATAGCTGGGGCATGCGGTCGAACAGCATGCGCACAGAATGCATTCGTACAGACCGTCCAGCTTGTTGCGGTCTTCGGGCGACTGCAGGCGTTCCTTGCCCGACGGAGCAGGGGTCACGGTCTGCAGCCACGGACGGATCGAGGCATATTGCGCATAGAAATGGGTGAAATCGGGGACGAGGTCCTTGATCACATCCATATGCGGCAGCGGGGTGATGCGGATCTCGCCCGAACCGCAATCCTCGATCGCGGTGGTGCAGGCAAGGCCGTTGCGCCCGTTGATATTCATGGCGCAGGACCCGCAAATCCCTTCGCGGCAGGACCGGCGGAAGGTGAGCGTCGGGTCCATCTCGTTCTTCATCTTGATGATCGCGTCCAGCACCATGGGGCCGCATTCATCCAGATCGATGTCGAAGATGTCGTAGCGCGGGTTCTCCCCGCTGTCCGGATCATAGCGATAGACCTTGAACTTCTTCACCTTCCCGCCAGTAGCCGAACCATGCGTCTGGCTTTTGCCGGTGATCTTGCTGTTCTTGGGAAGGGTAAAGGTCGCCATAATCGTCGCTTTTCCGTTCTGCGGGGCCGCCCTCTCTTACGCCGGATATGCGCAAAGGCCCCTGTCTGCGCTGCGGGTTAGCCAAGCTTGCCGCGCTGCACAAGCGGTGGATTGCAGTTCTTTTGTGCCAATACCCGCCCTGCGGTTCAAGCGTTGCCCCCGCGCTGCACCATTTCGCTCTCGCGCCGGTCCGCGCGGACAAGGCTGCGCAGCACCAGCCACGCCATGCCGCCCATGGCCAGATAATGCACCGCACCGCCCAGCGCGACTCCCCATGCCACGCCTTCGGCCCCGCCCGAGGTGGCAAAGGCGAACACGCCCGCAGCGGTCGCCGCCACGGCCAGTGCCCGCGCGGTAAGCGAGAGTTTCGCCCTGCCGGTCGAATCGAGCATGGGTTCAAAGGCCACGCTTGCCAGTTCGAAACTGGCGCCCACGACCAGCGCGATCAGGATCGGTTTGCCCGCCGCGAATTGTTCGCCTCCCAGAATCTCCAGCAGCAGGCCGCCTGCGACCAGCACGATCAGCACCACGATGGCGCTGCCCGCACCGGCGAGTACGCTGGTCTGGCGGATCAGCTTGCGGAATTCATCCAGCTTGGACGCGACCCGCGCCCGTGCGATTTCGGCATAGGCGGCGCGCGCCAGCAGGGTCGACAGCTTGGCCAGCCCCTGTGCCAGTTGCTGCGCGAGGCGATAAAGTCCGGCCGCGCGCGTGCCGACCAGATAGCCGACCGCCAGCAACGGCCCGTTGCGATATGCCGCTTCCAGAGTTGCGGAGCAGAAGGTGATGAAGAAAAAGCGGATCACGCCCGGATTATCGCGCAGCGCGCCCGTGAAATCCTTGAGATGCGACAGGCGGATCGCCTGCGGGCACAGCCTGCGAGCCATGATCCAGTAAAGCAGTGCCTCCAGAATATCGATGGCGGCCCATGCGATCAGAAAACGGGTCAGGCTGGGGCCCGTCAGCCATATCGCCAATGCAGCCAGCAGCCGGCCCAGTGGAACGATGGCCTCGACATAAACGGCGACATCGAACCGGTCGAGCGCGCGGACGATACCGGTGGGGGCTGATACCAGCGCCCAGAGCGAGGCGACATTGAACCAGAATGCCAGATCGATCAGTTCGGGGTTCAGTCCCAGCGCGCCGGCGAAC
Organism: Croceicoccus sp. Ery15; assembly: GCF_020985305.1. Classification (NCBI taxonomy): domain Bacteria; kingdom Pseudomonadati; phylum Pseudomonadota; class Alphaproteobacteria; order Sphingomonadales; family Erythrobacteraceae; genus Croceicoccus; species Croceicoccus sp. Ery15. Next base: position 1,276,102 of record NZ_CP087588.1, on the reverse strand, counting down.
TGGAAAAACGCCAGATAGGCGATGCCGCAGCCGACCAGCGCGCCGCAAATATCCAGCACGCCTGCCAGCATTCCAAGCCGTCCGAAGGCTTCCCAGTTCTTGTGATGCACATGTTCGGCGCCAAAACGCACCACGACGCGCCATGTCTGGAACCCCGCGACCGCGATCAGCGCCTGCGATGTGCCGAATATCAGCGAGAAATGGCCGAAATCCTTCAGCCCCAGCGTCCGCGTCAGGATCGCCAGATAGATCAGCGAGCAGATCGCACCGAATCCCTTGCCGCCGATCAGCCAGCCCAGATTGGCCAGCATGCGCCCGAGCAGCGAACGATCCTCAGCAGCGGCAGGGCGTTTACGCTTCATATCGAGGTGCTTGGCCGATCACGGACCGCTAGGCAAGCGGGTGCGGGCGGGAACTCACGGGCTTTCGCAAGCCGGATTGCGGATGGCCGGTGTTGGCACTACATGGCTGGCCATGATCGAACATGCCATATTGCTCAGCGCCGGACAGGGTTCGCGCCTGCTGCCGCTGACCGCCGAACGCCCCAAATGCCTTATCGATTTTTCGGGGCGCACCCTGATTGAATGGCAGATCGAGATGCTGGCCCGCGGCGGCGTCAAGAAAATCGATGTTGTCACCGGCTTCAAAACGGACGAGGTGGAATATGCGCTGTCGCAGATCAACGATCTGCGGGTCGAGATCAAATGCCATTTCAACCCGTTTTTCAAGGTAGCCGACAATCTGGGTTCGTGCTGGATCGTCCGCCATTTGATGAAGGACGACTTCATGATCCTGAACGGCGATACGCTGGTATCCGAAGAGATCGTGAAAAAGGTGCAGCAGGGCGCGCAAGGGCCCGACGGGGATTGGCCGATTGCCGTCACCGTCGATGAAAAGCCCGCCTATGACAGCGACGACATGAAAGTGCTGCGCGAGCCGAACGGCAGGCTGGTCCACATCGGCAAGACGCTGACTGCGGAAGAGACCAATTGCGAATCGATCGGCTTCCTTGCCTTTCGCGGCGATGGCGTCGAATTGTTCCGCGAATCCGTGCGCCAGAAAATGCGCGAGCGGGACGGGGTGGAACACTGGTATCTGAAGGTGATCGACATGATCGCCGGAACCGGTCAGGTCGGCACTTGCACCATTACGGGTTCGGAATGGGCCGAAGTCGATTTCCTGACCGATATCGAAAACGCGACCGAGCTGACCCGCCGCTGGTAAAACCGGCGGGTCGATCCAGCGGGGGTCGAACAGCCCGCCTGATTTGGTCCGGCTTTAGGTGAAATGCGGTTTCAGCGCTGAGACGATGGCCGCAATCTGCGCATCGTCCAGCGCCACCGCGCTGCCCAGATCGGGCAGCCTTGGCCAGCCGGCATCCGTGAATTCCAGCCCGCCGAAGGTGCGCGTACCCTTGTATCGGGGGATGACGTGCGAATGGACATGCGGGTCAACCATCATCAGCATCAGATAGTTGATTTTGGCATAGCCGGTAAAAGCGGCCAGCGCCCGTTCGATCGCGCGGCTGGCCTGGTGCATTTCGGCATGGGCCTCCGCAGGCAGGTCCGACAGGGCGGTGGCATCGGATTTCACGGCAAGCACCAGACTGCCCAGAGTCGGCTGGGCAGGGCGGAGCAGCACTGCCCAATGGTCGAATTCCGCTACCAGAGTCGCGGGATAGCCGAACTTGCGCATTGTCTCGTTCACAGCGATGTCCTCCTCAGCCCTCGGACAGCCAGCTTGTCAGCCCGCCGTCGCGCGTGCGTACGACTTCTGCCTGCAACAGGCGCACGGCGTGGATCGCGCAGGAAATCACTGTCCACCACGCCACGGCGACAATGCCGAAATCTGGACGGCCAAAGATCATCGATACCAGCAGGATCACCATATTGGGATTGCGCCGCGCCGTGATCAGGCGGAACCGCGAATCGAAACGACGCCAGACATGGATATGCATCTGCCCGTTGCGGCGCATGAATATACCCTCGATCACGCGCTGCAGCACATAGCCGCCGATGATCGCGATCATCACGGAGTTGAAAGCCTGCGGCGACAGTTCGAGGCCCCAATGCACCAGTCCCGTGGCCCAGAACCACCACCAGAAAGGCGGGTGGACCAGATCGATGCCGTGGTCGAAAATATTGCCCCACCAGCTTGAGGTAATGGTGCAGCGCGCCAGCTTGCCGTCCACGGTGTCGAGCACCATGAAGCCCAGCCCGACCGCCATGCCGGCCCAGTATTGGCCCCACGCAAACAGGAACGTGGCATAGACACACAGGATTGCGCCCACCGCGGTCACCATATTGGGCGTAATGCCGAATTTGGCGCAGATGCGCGTGATCACCAGTGCCCATTCGGGCCAGAGATATTTGGTGAGGATATCGGTTACGCCCTTATAGGCACCGAAATAGCTGGCCCGTTCGATCTTGCGCACCGTGTCGGGGAACAGCGCCATCACGAAGGGAGTCTCGCGCTTGCGCAATTGCTTGTTCTCGATCGTGGGGCCGTTTTCATAGGCGAGCACGGTCAGATTGCCGGGCACAAGCGGCTTGTCCTCGCGGATCGACTTGCGGATCGCCTCGGCTTCTTCGTCATTGCGCGCATGGGCAATGGCCGGAACGTGACCCATGGTCAGCACCAGTCCCGGATTGGCGGCAATATGGCGCAGCCATGCAGGGTCCCATGCAAAGGCATCATGCACGATCACCCTTGTCCCGCTTGATGCGACCGGGTTCGGCGCACCGGGGCTCTGCATATCGGGAGCAAGCCCGCTGGCGACGGCAATGCGCCGCGTGCGTTCGCGATTGGTCAGGCCCCAGATCGGGGTCGGGTTCTCTCCGACGCTTTCAATCGCGATTGGCGCGGCGGCGACGGCGGTCGTGTTCTCTGTCATCCTCCGTTCCCCTAATTCCGGCAGCGCCGCTGCGCAACGGAGATTGCAGCGGCGCGGCGCCAGCGTCTAAGGCGGGGGCATGGAAGAAAGCACCCAAGCTCCTGCGGCCAGCGCCCTGATCCTTGCCGGTTCGCGACCCGAACCCGATCTGCTGGCCCTGTCGCAAGGCGTGAGCCACAAGGCGCTGATCCGTATTGACGGGCACACCATGCTGGAACGGGTGCACGCTGCGTTGGTGCAGGCGGGGTATGACCGGATATATGTCTCCGCGTCGGATGACGGCGTGGTGGCACTGGCCCAAGGGCTGGGCATGATCGTCGTGCCGCCCGCCACAGGCCCCAGCGGCAGCGTCGCGCGCGTCTTCGAATTGTCGGGCGCGCCCTTGCTGGTCACGACGTCCGATCATGCGCTGCTGCGGCCCGAATGGGTGCGCGATTTCACCCATGATGCGCCTGCGCATTGTGATGTGGCCATCCTGCTGGCCGAACGGGGCGAGGTGGAAAAGGCGGTCCCCGATACAAAGCGGACATGGCTGCGATTTGCCGATGGCGACTGGTCTGGCTGCAATCTGTTCCTGCTGAACGGCGCGGGGGCGGCCAGGGCGCTGCAGCTGTGGAGTTCGGTGGAGGCAGACCGCAAGCGGCCATGGCGTATCGTCGGCCGGTTGGGGCTGGGCACATTGGTCAGCTATGGCTTGGGCAGGCTGACCCTGGCTGACGGGGTTCGCCGCCTTGGCAAGCGCAACGGCATAGCGGCGGAGGTCGTCGCCGCGCGCGATGGCGAGGCGGCGGTCGATGTCGACAAGGCGGACGATCTGGTGCTGGCGCGGCAATTGCTGGCGCGCAGGGTTGCAAGTGTATGAACGGCAAGCGCTGCCTTGTCGTCGGCGCCTCGGGTGGGATTGGCGCGGCGCTGGTGCGCATTCTGGCGGCGCGCAGCGATGTGGCGACCGTTTACGCCGCCGCGCGCGATGTGGGCAAGATTGCGGCGGGGACTAAATGCGTGGCCGTGACGATCGACCTTGGTGACGAGGACAGCATGGCCGTTGCCGCTGCGTCGATCGGGGCCGAAGGGCCGCTCGATCTGGTCATCGTCGCCACCGGGCTGTTGCACCGAGAGCCGGATATTGCTCCGGAAAAGAGCTGGCGCGCCATCGACGCGGCGGCCATGGCGGACGTGTTCCGGATCAACGCCATCGGTCCCGCGCTGATCGGCAAGCATTTCATCGAATTGCTAAGGGCAGAAGGGCGGCCCGTATTCGCGGCGATCTCGGCCCGGGTGGGGTCGATTTCCGACAACCGGCTGGGCGGCTGGCATTCCTATCGTGCATCAAAGGCAGCGTTGAACCAGATCATGCGCAATTTCGCGATAGAGTTGTGGCGGCGCAACAAGGGAGCGCTGGCGGTGTCATTGCATCCCGGCACGGTCGAAACCGCGCTCTCCGCGCCTTTCAGCGGCAATGTGCCCGATGGAAAGCTGTTCAGCGCCGATCATTCGGCACAATGCCTGATCGATGTGATCGACGGTCTGGACGCAAAAGACAGCGGCGGCTTTTTCGCATGGGACGGTCAGCCGGTTCCGTACTAGCCATCCGCTATAGCTAGCTGCCCCGAAAAAGGCCGCCCCGGCGGGGGGCGGCCTTTCGCTTGATCAGTTGCCAAAGGTCCGTTGCCACCAACCCCTGCGCGGCGCACCGCCCGAGCCTTCGTCGGCATCGTCGCCGCCGTCGTTGGCGGGCGCTTCACCGGCCGGTTCGGCCTGCTGTGCCGCATCATTGGCCGCAACAGGTGCTTCCTCGGCCGCCGGTTCGGGTGCCGCCGAGGGTGCAGGCTCAGAAGGCTCACCTTGGGCGGATTCGGCGCCCGCTGCTGCGGGGGCTTCTTCCTCAACCTTCTTCTTCCGGCGGGCGCGGGGCTTCTTCGGCTTTTCTTCGGTCTTGGCTTCTTCCGGGGCTTCCGTTTCGGCTTCTGCCGGAGCCGATTCTGCGGGCGCGGCACTGGCTTCAGCTTCTGCATCCGCCTTCTTGCGGCGTGGTGCGCGGCGGCGCTTGGGCTTTTCTTCGGCCACCGGCTCTTCCACGGCTGCTTCCGCTTCTGCCGGTGCTTCGACATCTGCCGGCGCTTCGATCTCTGCCGGTGCCTCTACCGCGTCGGGTGCAGCCTCAGGCTCCACGCTTTCGATCGTAGCGTCGCTTTCGCTTTCACCGTTTTCGGTGTCGCGGCTCGATTTACGGCGGCGGCGGCGGCGTTTCTTGGGCGCGGCTTCGTCCTCGCCCGTCGCGCCATGGTCGCTGCCCTGATCTTCATTCGCGTCCTGCTCTTCGCCTTCGGCATCGTCGGATGCATCGTCGTCGCCGTCGGACTGCTGTTCGCCGTTCTGCTCGCCATCCTCGCGGCCGCGGCCACGCTTGCGGCGACCGCCACGACGGCGGCGACGCTTGCGGCGGGTCTGACCGTCCTCGTCCTCGCCCGAACGGTTGTCGCGGTTCTCGGTCTCGTCCTGATCGTCGTCGTCTTCGGGCAGGTAATCGTCTTCCTCGTCGACGATGACTTCGAACTTGGGCACGCCGGTCGGGCGCGGGCCCGACGATCCGACGCGCATCTTCGCGCCTTCGTCCTCACCCTCGGGCAGGACTTCGACGCTGACGGCATAGCGATCCTCGATCTCTTGCAGATCGGCGCGCTTGGCGTTCAGCAAATAGACCGCCGCTTCGGTGCTGGCGTGCAGGGTGATGATCGACCCCTTGCCCTTGGCAGCCTCGTCCTCGATCAGACGCAGCGCCGACAGGCCTGCGCTCGATGCCGTGCGGACAAGCCCCGAACCGTCGCAATGCGGACAGGTGCGCGTGGTCGCTTCCAGAACGCCGGTGCGCAGGCGCTGGCGGCTCATCTCCATCAGGCCAAAGCCCGAGATGCGGCCGACCTGAATACGGGCGCGGTCGTTCTTCAGCGCCTCTTTCATGCACTTCTCGACCTTACGGATAGAGCTGTTGTGCTCCATGTCGATAAAGTCGATCACGACCAGACCTGCCATGTCGCGCAGGCGCAACTGGCGGGCGATTTCCCTGGCCGCTTCCATATTGGTGTGAAGCGCGGTCGCCTCGATCCCGTGTTCCTTGGTGGAACGGCCAGAGTTGATGTCGATCGACACCAGCGCCTCTGTCGGGTTGATCACCAGATAGCCGCCCGATTTCAGCTGGACGACAGGGTCGTACATGGCCGAAAGCTGATCCTCGGCTCCATAGCGCTGGAACAGCGGCACGGGGTCGGCATATTGCTTTACCCGCCGTGCATGGCTGGGCATCAGCAATTTCATGAATTCCTTGGCCGATTTATAGCCTTCCGGCCCCTCGACCACGACTTCCTCGATCTCGCGGTTATAAATGTCGCGGATCGCGCGCTTGATCAGATCGCTGTCCGAATGGATCAGCGCCGGAGCGCTGGACTTCATCGTGTTTTCGCGGATCTCGTCCCACAGGCGTGCCAGATAGTCGAAGTCGCGCTTGATCTCGGTCTTGGTGCGCTGAAGCCCTGCGGTTCGCACGATGCAGCCCATCGATTTGGGCAGGCTCATCTCGGCCACGATCTGCTTCAGACGCTTGCGGTCGGCCGCGCTGCTGATCTTGCGCGAGATGCCGCCGCCATGACTGGAATTGGGCATCAGCACGCAATAGCGGCCCGCCAGCGAAAGATAGGTGGTAAGGGCTGCGCCCTTGTTCCCGCGCTCTTCCTTGACGACCTGCACCAGCAATACCTGACGGCGCTGGATGACGTCCTGGATCTTGTACTTGCGGCGCAGCGCAAGACGCTTGGCGCGCGCTTCGTCGGCAGCCTTGGAGCGGGTGCCGCCACCCTTGCCCTGCCGGCGTCCGCGACCGCGGCCACGACCGCGCGAGCGGCTGTTGCCTTCTTCGCCGCCACTCCCGTCTTCGGCGCTTTCTTCGCCGTTGTCGTCGTCATCCGAATCGTCGTCGCCCGAAACCGCGCCATCCTCGATCGTGGCGACTTCGTCCGATTCTTCGTCGCTTACGTCTTCGACGCCATCGTCGCCGGCCAGTTCCTCGGCCAGCGCGTCGCTGCCCTCGTCACCGTCCTCGGAGCTGTCGTCGGCGTCCTCGTCCTCGGCGCGCAGGCGGGCCTCTTCCTCGGCGTGCTCGGCCTCGGCCGCGAGCAGGGCGTCGCGGTCTTCCTTGGGGATCTGGTAATAGTCGGGGTGAATTTCGTTAAAGGCAAGGAAGCCGTGCCGGTTGCCGCCGAAATCGACGAACGCAGCCTGCAACGAGGGTTCGACCCTCGTCACCTTTGCCAGATAGATATTACCCTTGATCTGCTTGTGTTCTGCCGACTCAAAGTCGAATTCTTCAATCCGGTTGCCTTTTAGCACCGCCACCCGCGTTTCTTCCGGGTGGCGCGCATCGATGAGCATGCGCGTGGTCATTTATGATTCTCCAGACGCGCGAACCGCCCGCCGGCCGCAAGGGACGGTGGGGCAATCGGGCGCGACATTTCAGTAAGGCGCGCGCGGATCGTGCGGTTTTGATTCCGTTGTCCGGCGCGAAAAGCGAATAGCCGGCAGGGCGCGCATGGCTGCGCGATACCGGCGGCGAAAATATTGAAGCGAAACGGTCAGGCGCGTGTGAAGCAAAGACGACGGTGCGAGCGGCCCTGCAAGGCAGGGTGGTCGCCGCATTCATTGTCTTCCTGGCCATATCCACCAATTCCAATCCGGTCCCGGTTTGATCCGGGATGCGCGCTACGCGGGATGCGATGGGGCAGGCCGATCGATCGGCAGTCTGCTCGCTCCGGCGGTATCGCGCCAAATGTCGGAAGATAGAGGACGGGACACTGGCGCTCGTCGGTTCCCATCAGGAACCGTCGGCCATGGTGGCCGACTTGCGATGCGCCGGATATCCGATCCACCCGACGAAAGGCACGCTAGCACCGGTCCGGCGGTTCGGCAATAAAAAGCCATCGTACAGTTAGATCGTTCGCGCACGCGATCCGGTTGGCGCGCCGGTTCACCGGCGTATCCGCAGTCGGAAACCGGGCAAAACAGGGGCGATATTCCATATGGCGGGCTTGTCCGGCGCGGACCGGACGGGCAAGCGGTTGATCCATGGAACAGCCGGTTCTGCAATTGGAGGAAGCCACAACGGCGGGCCGGAAGGCGCGCGCGGCGCTGTTGGCGGCGGGGTCGCTGCTTTCGGGCGGCGTTCTGGGGCTGGTTCTGGCGGTGATTTTCCCGGCGGACGGACGGGGGGAGGCGGTGCTGTCGATGGCATTGCCCGAATCGCGCACGGCGGCCTTGCCGCGCATCAGCGCGGGACGCGCGGGCGATGAAGCGCCGCTGGTCGTGATCGATGCGGGTCATGGCGGGTTCGACCCGGGCGCGACCGGCCCCAGCGGCATTCGCGAAAAGGACGTGATCCTGCCCATCGCGCTCGCCCTGCGCGAAAGGTTGCTGGAGCTTGGCGCGGTGCGCGTTGCCCTGACGCGAGAGGACGACCGTTTCCTGCCGCTGGAAGCGCGGGTGGAACTGGCGGAATCGCTGGAGCCTGACCTGTTCCTGTCGATCCACGCCGATAGCGCTCCGGTCGAGGAAGCGCAGGGGGCCAATATCTATGTGCTGTCCGCCCGTGCCAGCGATGCCGAGGCGTTGGCATTGGCGCGCGATTTCAATGAGACGGACGGCGACGGAACCGCGGACGATGCCGGGCTGGGCGATGTCGAGGCGGTGCTGGCCGAACTGGCGCGGCGCGAGACGAACCTTGCCTCGGCCCGCATCGCGGACCGGCTGGAAATGCGGGTGAGGGCCGCGATGCCGGTTCACGGGAAGTTCCGGCGCGGCGCCAATCTGGTAGTGCTGCGGTCCGCGCGCATGCCATCGCTGTTGTTCGAGGCAGGCTATATCAGCAATCCCGACGATGCCGCCCGGGTCAGCAGCGAGGAAGGGCGTGCCGCCATCGTGACGGCGCTGGCCGACGCGATCACTGCCGGATTACTGGCGCCAGGGCGTTAGCTTATCCCCATGCATCGCCCTATTCATCGTATCGTCATGCCCTTTCGTCTTTTCTCTTGCGCGAACCCCATGCTAGTGCCGCCCCGATCATGAGCCTGACCGAGCAATTCCAGACCATAACCGGACGCACTGGCGCCGCATTTGCCGCGTTTTGGGCCGGTTTTACGCGCCGGTGGCGCGAAAGCCGCCTGTTCAAGGTGCTGGCGGTGCTGGTTGCGGCAGGCTTGCTGCTGTTCGTGGGCGGCTATGCATGGCTGGGCACGGGGCTGCCGTCGGCCGATCGCCTGCTTACCTATCAACCCGCGTTGCCGACCATGGTGCGCGGCGCGGATGGCGAGATCGTGAACAGCTATGCCCGCGAACGGCGCGTGCAATTGCGCTATGTCGATTTTCCCAAGCAATTGCAGGATGCGTTCCTGTCGGCCGAGGACAAGACATTCTGGAGCCATGGCGGCGTCGATGTCGGCGGTCTGGCCGGTGCGGTCGTCGATTATGTGTCCAAGCTGGGGTCGGGCGAACGCGCCAAGGGCGGGTCGACGATCACGCAGCAGGTGGCCAAGAATATCCTTGTGGGCGACGAATATTCGGTCACCCGCAAGCTGAAGGAAATGATCCTGGCCCAGCGCATCGAAGGCGTGCTGACCAAGGAGCAGATCCTCGAGCTGTATCTCAACGAAATTCCGCTTGGCCGGCAAAGCTTTGGCGTACAGGCAGCCGCGCGTGCCTATTTCGACAAGGATGTGAACGAGCTGGACCTGCACGAGACGGCGTTTCTGGCGATCCTGCCCAAGGCGCCCGAACGCTATGGCCGTGCGCGTTACCGCGACATGGCGATCGAACGGCGCAATTACGTGCTGGACCAGATGGTCGACAATGGCTGGGCATCGCGGGCAGAGGCGGATGCGGCCAAGGCGATGCCGCTCGGCCTCGTGGAGCGTCGCCGCGAGGGCTATGATCCGGCGGGCGGCTATTTCATCGAGGAAGTGCGCCGCCGCCTGCTCGACGCCTATGGCGAAAAGGCCGAAGACGGGCCGAATTCGGTGTACGCCGGCGGGCTATGGGTGCGCACCTCGCTCGACATGGAAATGCAGCATGCCGCGCGCAAGGCGCTGCGCGCGGGACTGATGCGCTATCACGGAACGCGTGGCTGGACCGGCCCGATCGCAAAGATCGACATGGACCAGAACTGGCAGACGCAGCTGATCGTATCGAACCTTGCGGTCGATTATCAGGACTGGCGCGTGGGCGTGGTCACCGAACGCAGCGGCTCTGACGCGCGGATCGGTTTCAGCGACGGCGAAACCTTCCCGCTGGGCAATCTGCCCGATGCGTTGAAGGCGGGCGATGTGATTGTCGCGTCGCCCGACGGCAGCGGCTGGCGCGTGCGCACCATTCCCGAGGTGTCGGGCGGTCTGGTCGTGCAGAACCCGCAGACGGGCCGCGTGCTCGCCATGCAGGGCGGATTCGATTCGCGGCTTGGCAGCTTCAACCGCGCCACGCAGGCGGAACGGCAGCCGGGTTCGACGATCAAGCCCTTCGTCTATGCGACCGGCCTCGATCAGGGGATGACGCCCGCGACGCTGGTCACCGACGGGCCGTTCTGCGTCTATCAGGGTGCGCGGCTGGGCGAGAAATGTTTCCGCAATTTCGGCGGCACCCGCGGCGCGGGCGAACAGACGATGCGCTGGGGGCTGGAGCAGTCGCGCAATCTGATGACCGTCCATATCGCCAATGATTCGGGCATGAACAATGTGATCGGCACGTTCGAGCGTGTCGGCATCGGAAGTTATGACCCCTATCTCGCTTTTGCGCTGGGCGCGGGCGATACGACGGTGCTGCAAATGGTGAACGCCTATAGCGCGCTCGCCAATCACGGGCGGCAGTATCAGGCTTCGGTCATCGATTACGTGCAGGACAAGAATGGCAAGGTGATCTGGCGCGCCGACAAGCGCCGCTGCGCCCGCTGCAATCAGGACGAATGGGACGGCAAATCCATGCCGCGCCTTGCCGAAGGGGGCAAGCAGGTGATGGATGCGGGCACCGCCTATCAGGTGGTCCATATGCTGGAAGGCGTGGTCCAGCGCGGCACGGCGACGCGGCTGCGCGATCTGGGCCTGCCGCTGTTCGGCAAGACGGGCACGACATCGGGCCCGACCAACGCATGGTTCATGGGCGGATCGGCCGATCTGGTCGCAGGCGTTTATCTTGGATTCGATACGCCGCGCAATCTGGGCGGCTGGGTGCAGGGCGGCAATACCGCCGCGCCCATCGTCAAGCAGCTCATTCAGGATACCAAGGCGCGCTGGCCGACCACGCCGGTTCAGGCGCCCGACGGCATTCGCATGGTCCGCATCGACCGCCGCAGCGGCAAGCGCGTGTTCGAAGGCTGGCCATCGCTGACCGAATATACGCCCGCGACCATTTGGGAAGCGTTCAAGCCCGATACCGAACCGCGTCGTTCGCTCGACCGGCAGACGCTGGAAGAAAAGCGCATGGCGGCACTGGCGGCGATCCGCGCGGCACGTGCCGAAAGCCGCGCCGCGATCAGCAATGACACGGTCGGCATCGACGATACTTTCCTCGAAGATCAGGGCGGCATTTACTGATCTGTTCGGCTGGATTAAGGGGGAAGTCATGAACATGCGCATCCGATCGAGCCTTCTGGCAGGCGCCCTTGCCGTAACTGCCCTTGCCGCGGGGCCCGTTGCCGCGTCTCTGCCCAAGGGCGCCGAAGCGCCGCCGGTGATGACGACGGGTGCGATGGCAGGAAAAGCATTCTCTTTCGATCTGGCCAGGGCGCTGAAAAGCGGGCCGGTCGTGCTTTATTTCTTTCCCAAGGCGTTCACCCACGGCTGCACGCTGGAGGCCCGCGCCTTTGCCGAGGCGATGCCCGATTTCAAGGCGGCAGGCGCGCAGGTCGTGGGCATGTCGGCCGACGATATCGAAACGCTGAAGAAATTTTCGACCGAGGAATGCCGCAACGCATTTCCTGTTGCGCAGGCAACGCCCGCCACGATCCGCGCCTATGATGTCGCGCTCGATATGAAGAACGTCAGCGGGTTGATGAGCGACCGGACATCCTATGTCATCGCGCCCGACGGGCGGATCGCCATGGTGCATTCCGATTCCGATTGGCGCGAACATGTCTCGCGCACGCTGGAGGCGGTCCGCGCGCTGGACCGCTGACGAGGCCGGTTTCAGACTGACCGGCCCATCGCCCTTGCGGCGGGCCATGGTGCGCCATCGCTGCGCACAAACGCATTGCGCACTTTCACAAATCCGGACCCTTCGCTAAGCGGACCCGAGTCCGCAGGGCAGGTGGCCCTTTAAGGAGAAATTTCATGCGTGCCGAAGGGCAGGCCCTTGTCGACCGTATCGAGGCATCGCTCGCGCTGATCCGCCAGTCGCTGGACTGGGAACAGGCGCTGCGCCGTCTGGACGAGCTGAGTGCGCGGGTGGAAGACCCGAACCTGTGGAACGACCCCAAGCAGGCGCAGGCGATCACGCGTGAGCAAAAGCAGCTGGGCGATGCGGTCAAGGCGGTGAACGAGATTGGCGCCGAAATGTCGGACGCGGTCGAGTTCATCGAAATGGGTGAGGCCGAGGGTGACGACAGCGTGGTCAAGGACGGGCTGAACAGCCTGAACGCGCTGGCCGAACGCGCCGACCGCGACAAGGTGGGCGCGCTGCTGTCGGGCGAGGCCGATGGCTATGACACCTATCTGGAAGTTCACGCAGGCGCAGGCGGCACCGAAAGCCAGGACTGGGCCGAAATGTTGCAGCGCATGTATGTGCGCTGGGCCGAACGGCGCGGCTTTAAGGTCGAGGTGGTCGATTACCACGCGGGCGAACAGGCGGGCATCAAAAGCGCGACCCTGCTGATCCGCGGCGAAAATGCCTATGGCTATGCCAAGACCGAAAGCGGCGTGCATCGGCTGGTCCGCATCAGCCCTTACGATTCCAGCGCGCGGCGGCACACTTCGTTCAGTTCGGTATGGGTTTATCCCTTCATCGACGACGATATCGAGATCGAAATCAATCCCGCCGACCTGAAGATCGACACCTATCGCGCATCGGGTGCGGGCGGGCAGCACGTCAATACGACCGATTCCGCCGTTCGCATTACCCACCAGCCGACCGGCATCGTGGTGGCCAGCCAGAACGACCGTTCGCAGCACAAGAACCGCGCCACCGCGATGAACATGCTCAAGGCGCGGCTGTACGAAAAGGAACTGGCCGAGCGCGAGGCTGCGGCCAGCGGCGAATATCAGGCCAAGACCGAAATCGGCTGGGGCCACCAGATCCGTTCCTATGTGCTGCAACCGTACCAGCAGGTAAAGGATTTGCGCACAGGTCATGTTTCGACCAATCCTTCCGACGTGCTCGACGGCGCGCTCGATCCGTTCATCACCGCTGCCCTGTCGCAGCGCGTGACGGGCGAGAAGGTGGATGTGGAGGACGACGATTGATCCATCGCGCGTCCCTGCTTGCGGCAATGGCGGCTGCGCTTGTCCTGTCGGGATGCAATATCACCGAGAAGGATGACGGTCGCCCCGAAAGCGCGCGCGATTTTCCCGAGGCGGACCGCCCGGTGTCCACCGTTTCGGCCAGCCAGATGCCCGAACGGACCCGCGACGATCGCAAGGAAGCGGTTACCGTCATGGATCTTGCCAATATCGGCGAAGGCATGACCGTGGCTGATATCGGCGCGGGCGAGGGCTATTACACAACCCGCCTTGCCGAGCGTGTCGGCAAGGACGGGCGCGTTCTGGCACAGGACATCGACGCAGAAGTGTTGCAGCGCCTCGGCTCACGGGTTGAGCGCGAGCGGCTCGACAATGTGTCGATCAAGCTGGGAACGCCCGACGATCCGGGTTTGCCCGAAGGCAGTTTCGACCGTGTGTTCCTGGTGCATGTCTATAACCAGGTCAGCGAACCCTATGCGTTTCTATGGCGGCTGCGTCCCGCCTTGCGGCAGGGCGGGCAGGTGATTGTCGTGGATGTCGACCGCGCGACCGACAATCACGGTATTCCCCCCAAGCTGCTTTTCTGCGAATTCGAGTCGGTCGGCTTCAAGCTGGCCGCTTTTATTCGCCGCCCCGAACTGGCAGGCTATTATGCCCGTTTCGAGGCGGCAGGCCCAAGGCCGGATCCGGCCGATATTGAACCCTGCGAGCAGGAAGTTGTTGCCGCAGGAACGGCGGACGGCGGCGCCGATGGCACCGCAAGCCGCCCTGACAGGATTGTTGAGACATGAGCTTTAAGGGACTGAAGCCGATCAACTATGGCGGACGCGAGGTCTGGCCGTTGATCGAAGGGGGCAAGGGCGTTTCGGCGACCAATCACGCCAGTTCGGGTGCGTGGGCAGCCGCGGGCGGCATCGGCACGGTCAGTGCGGTCAACGCCGACAGCTATGACGCCGAGGGCAAGATTGTCCCGCAGGTCTATGAACAGATGACCCGCAAGGAACGTCACCAGCAGCTGATCGATTACGCGATCGACGGCGCGGTAGAGCAGGTCCGGCGCGCGCACGAGATTTCGGGCGGCAAGGGCGCGATCAATATCAACGTGCTGTGGGAAATGGGCGGCGCGCAGGCAGTGCTGGAAGGGACGCTGGAGCGGACCAGGGGCCTTGTCACCGGCGTCACCTGCGGCGCGGGCATGCCGTACAAGCTGGCCGAAATCGCGCAGCGTTTCGGGGTGCATTACCTGCCTATCGTTTCGTCGGCCCGTGCGTTCCGCGCCTTGTGGAAGCGCAGCTATTCGAAGGTGCCCGAACTGATGGCGGCGGTGGTCTATGAAGATCCGTGGCTGGCGGGCGGGCATAACGGGCTGTCGAATGCCGAAGACCCGAAAAAGCCCGAAGATCCCTATCCCCGCGTCAAGGCTCTGCGTGAAACCATGCGCAAGGAAGGCGTGTCGGAAGATACCGCGATCGTGATGGCGGGCGGGGTCTGGTTCCTGCGCGAATGGAACGACTGGATCGACAATCCCGAACTGGGCAAGATCGCCTTTCAGTTCGGAACGCGCCCCCTGCTGACGCAGGAAAGCCCGATCCCGCAGGGCTGGAAGGACATGCTCCGCACGCTGGAGCCCGGCGATGTGCTGCTGCACAAGTTTTCGCCCACCGGTTTCTATTCCAGTGCGGTGCGCAATCCGTTCTTGCGCAATCTGGAAGAGCGTAGCGAACGTCAGATCCCCTATTCGCGGGTCGAGGCGGGCGATCATACCGTCCAGCTGGACGTAGGCGTGAAGGGCAAGAATTTCTGGGTCACGCCGCATGACCGCGAACGCGCCCGCACATGGGCCGGTGCCGGCCACACGACCGCATTGAAGACGCCGGACGACACGGTCGTTTTCGTCTCGCCCGAAGAGCGGGAGATTATCCGCAAGGATCAGGCCGACTGCATGGGCTGCCTGTCGCATTGCGGATTTTCGTCGTGGAAGGACCATGACGATTACACCACGGGCCGGCTTGCCGATCCGCGCAGCTTCTGCATTCAAAAGACGTTGCAGGACATCGCCCATGGCGGACCGACGGACGAGAATCTCGCTTTCGCAGGGCACGCCGCGTACCGTTTCAAGCAGGACCCGTTCTATTCCAACGGCTATACGCCGAGCGTGAAGGAACTGGTCGAGCGCATTCTGACGGGCGACTGACCGGCCCGACCACCGGAAAAAGGAAGCCGCAGACGATGGGAGAACTGAAAAAGGGGGCCTGTCACTGCGGTAGCGTCCGCTTCGAGGCGGAGGTCGATCTGGCCTCTGCCCGCCGGTGCGACTGTTCGCTCTGCCGGATGCGCGGGGCCGTCGCGGTCAGCGCGCCGCTGGACCGCTTCACCCTGCTGGCCGGAGAGGATGCGCTGCGCCTTTATCAATTCAACACCGGCGCGGCGAATCATTATTTCTGCGGGAATTGCGGCATTTACACGCATCACCAGCGCCGTTCGAACCCCACGCAATATGGCGTGAATGTCGCCTGCCTCGAAGGGATGAGCCCGTTCGATTTTCCCGAAGTCGAAGTGCTGAACGGGCAGGCCCACCCCAAGGATACGGGCGCGACCCGTCGTTCGGGCATCTTGCGCTACACCGCGGACTGATCGCTCAGGCGTAACCCTCGATCACGCGGTCGGGCGGGCTGTGGCCATCAACCCAGCTTTGAATATTGGCGAGGATCTTCATGCCCGCCGCGGTCCGTCCCTCTTCGGTGGCGCTGCCGATATGGGGCTGGGTGATCACATAGGGGTGCGCGATCAGCCGCGGATCGACCATCGGCTCGTCCGGATAGACATCGAGGCCGGCACCCCACAGATGGCCGTTTTCCAGCGCGGCGATCATGGCTTCCTGATCGATCAGATCGCCGCGTCCGGTGTTCACGATCACCGCGCCATCCTTCATCAGCGCGATCCGGCGCGCGTCGATCAGATGATGCGTGGCGGCGCTGGTCGGGCAATGCAGGGTGACGATATCGCTTTTGCCAAGCAGGCTGTCGACATCGCCTGCATATTCCGCGCCCAGCATACGTTCGACCGATTCGGGCAGGCGGCGGCGGTTGTGATAGGCGATGCGCAGACCGAACGCGCGGGCGCGATGGGCGACGGCCTGGCCGATGCGACCCATGCCGATAATGCCCAGTGTTTTGCCGCCCAGAGACCGGCCGAGCATGCCGGTGGGGCTCCACCCCGTCCATTCGCCGTGCCGCACAATCCGCGTACCTTCGCGCATGCGACGGATGACGCCGATCAGCAGCGCCATGGTCAGATCGGCGGTGTCGTCGGTGAACACGCCGGGCGTATTGGTCACCACGATCCGCCGCGCGCGTGCCGCGCCCAGTGCGATATGGTCCGTTCCCGCGCCGAAATTGGCGATCATGCGCAGCCTGTCGCCTGCCCCTTCGATCAGCGCGGCATCGATATCGTCGGTCACGGTCGGGACCAGCACGTCGCAACCGGCCATCGCCGTCGCCAGTTCCTCCCGCGTGAAGGCGTGATCGTCGGGATTGAGCGCGGTATCGAACAATTCGGCCATCCGCGCCTCGATCGCGGGCATCAGCCTGCGGGTAACGACGACGCGGGGCTTGCCGTCGATCCGGCGGGCGGTCGCATGTGCGGGTTCGGACATCGGTCGGGCTGCCTCGGGATCGGATTGGGCCATGGTTGCGGCGCTACGCTGCGACGGGCGGCGTGGTCAACAGGCTTCGCACGATCGCCGGTGTGGGTGGCTGCATCCGCCATCTTGGCGCGACCGGCGGGCGGGGCTATGCGAAGGGAATGACGCTTCGCCGGATCCTTCTTGCCAGCCTGTTATGCGCCAGTATCGCGCCGGCTTTGCCCGCTGCCGCGCAGGATACGGACGAGGTGCCCTATTGGGCCTCGCTCACTACCGACAAGGCGAATATGCGCGTGGGGCCGGGGGGCAGTTACAAGATCCTGTGGGTTTACCAGCGCAAGGGTCTGCCAGTTAAAGTGGTGCGCCGCCTTTCGGGCTGGCGACTGGTGGAAGACCCCGATGGCACGCGGGGCTGGGTGGTTTCGCGCTTCCTCAGCCGCGAACGCAGCGCCATCGTGACCGGCGACGACAATGTCATGATGCGTGCCTTACCTGCCGACGATGCCAAGCTGTTGTGGCAACTGGAACCCGGCGTCACCGGCTGGCTGGGCGAATGCGACCAAGGGTGGTGCCGATTCGCCGTCGGTGAACGCGAAGGTCCGATGCAGGAAGGCTGGGTCCGGCAGGACCGGCTGTGGGGCGACGGGGAACCCTGATCGATCATTATCCGCTGATCGAGGCAAGGGCGGCGGCGCTGTTCGGTTCGGCCGATACGATGATGGCATTTTTTCTTCCGACTCTGCTGGGCGTGACCGGTGCCGTGATCGGCAGCTTTGCCGGTGCCGCTGCACTGCGCATCGCGCGCGGCGACAGCGTGGTGACGGGGCGTTCCCGTTGCGATTCGTGCGGGCGCGTGTTGGGAATCGCCGATCTTGTACCGATGCTGTCATTCCTGATGCTGGCGGGGCGTTGCCGCACTTGCCGCGCGCCGATCGATCCCTTGCAGCCATTGGCCGAAGTGGCGGGGGCGACCATCGGCATTGCCGCGTGGCTGTTCATGCCCGATCCGCTGACTGCCATTTTGGCCGCCATTCTGGGGTGGCAATTGCTGGTGCTGGGCTTGTCGGACTGGTGCTCGTTCCATTTGCCGCCGGTGGGGATCGCGATACTGGCGTTCAGTGCGCTGATGATACCGGCTGTGGCGGCATTGGACGGGCAGCAATGGCTTCCCCTGCTGTTGCGTCAGCTTGCGGGCGGCGGGCTTGGCTTTGTGCTGCTGGCTGCACCCGCGCTGCTGTTTCGGGCCATACGCGGCAGGGACGGGATGGGCAGCGCCGATCCACCCCTGATGGGCGCGATCGGCCTGTGGGCAGGGCCGCTGGGCGTTTGTTTTATTGTGTTGCTGGCGGCCGGATTGGGGATCGCAATTGCCGCGGCGAACTTGATGCACGGCAAGTCGTCCGATCCTGGCGATTCCGCCGGGAACGAGAGCGACTCTGGCCTTGCCCTGCCGCTGGGCACACTGCTTTCACTGGCAACCATCGCGGTCAGTTTCGCAGGTTTTTCGCTGCTTACCCCCTAAGCCCTGCATTTAGGGGCGTTCAGCCCCCTTGCGCAGCGGCGCGCCGTTGCCTAGGGCGCATTTCGCGGGTGCGATGTTATCCGCAAACTTGAAGTCCGTTATCGCGGCATACAGCCAGAGAGGGCCTTTTGGTCGACCTGTCACAATATCTGCCGATCTTCATATTCCTGGTGATCGCGCTGGGGCTCTCCGCCCTCTTCGTATTCCTGCCGATGGGCGTGTCGCGCCTGACGGGTTCGCACAACCCCGACGCGGAAAAGCTGTCGGAGTATGAATGCGGCTTTCCCGCGTTCGAGGATCCGCGCAGCCAGTTCGACGTGCGGTTCTATCTGGTGGCGATCCTGTTCATCATTTTCGATCTTGAGGCCGCGTTCCTGTTCCCATGGGCCGTCAGCCTCGATCTGACCGGATGGCCGGGCTGGATCACCATGATGGTATTCCTGTTCGAACTGATCATCGGCTTTGCCTATGCATGGAAGAAGGGAGCGCTGGAATGGGAGTAGATCAAACTCTTCCCGCCGCCGCGCAAGCTGGCGAAGTGCGCCAGCCCGACGCCGACTATTTCAACGCCCTGTCGACCGAAGTGAACGACAAGGGCTTCCTGCTGACCAGCACGGAAGAACTGTTCCAGTGGGCGCGTACCGGTTCGCTGTGGTGGATGACGTTCGGTCTGGCCTGCTGCGCCGTGGAAATGATCCACGTGAACATGCCGCGCTATGACATGGAGCGTTTCGGCGCCGCCCCGCGTGCATCGCCGCGCCAGTCCGACGTGATGATCGTCGCGGGCACGCTGTGCAATAAGATGGCACCGGCACTGCGCAAGGTGTACGACCAGATGTCCGATCCCAAATATGTCATCAGCATGGGTTCGTGCGCGAATGGCGGCGGCTATTACCATTACAGCTATTCGGTGGTGCGCGGTTGCGACCGGATCGTGCCGGTTGATATCTATGTCCCCGGTTGCCCTCCCACGGCAGAGGCGCTGCTGTATGGCGTGATGCAATTGCAGCGAAAGATCCGCCGCGAAGGCACGGTGAAACGCTGATGGCTGTCATTCATTCCGCTCCCCGATTTGCGCCCAATGACGGCGTGAAGGATGCGCTGGCATCGGCTCTCGGCCCGATGCTGGTCGAGGCGCATGAAGAGCATGGCGAAATTCTGCTGACGGTCGAGCGTGCGCAGCTGAATGCCGCGCTGCGCCTGTTGCGCGATGCGCATGATTACCAGCAACTGATGGAAATCGCGGGCGTCGACTATCCCTCGCGGGCCGAGCGGTTCGAGGTGTGCTATTGCCTCCTGTCGCTTACCAGGAACCATCGCATCATCGTCAAGACCTGTACCGACGAGGCAAAGCCGGTGCCGACCGTGACCGATATCTGGCCTGTCGCCGGATGGTTGGAGCGCGAGGTTTTCGACATGTTCGGCGTGCTGTTCGCCGGCAATACCGACCTGCGCCGCATCCTGACCGATTATGGCTTCGAAGGGCATCCGTTCCGCAAGGATTTCCCGCTGACGGGCCATGTCGAACTGCGCTACTCCGAAGATGAAAAGCGCGTCGTCTATCAGCCCGTGGAACTGACGCAGGATTTCCGCAGCTTCGATTTCATGAGTCCGTGGGAAGGCGCTGACTACGTGCTGCCCGGCGATGAAAAGGCCGCCGAAACACCCGCACCGCCGCCGGTGGACAAGCCCAAGACTACCGACAGTCCCAAGGATACCGGTGCGGGCGCCAAAACCGACGCCAAGGCGGCAGAAAAGGCGCCCGAAGGCGACGCAGGCAAGGCTTCCGACGCTCCGGAGCCGACCGAAAGCCGCGAAGGCCAGCCACGGCGCGAGGGCAAGACCGCCGACACCGAAGGCGCGACCGAAGTCGACAAGAACGATCCGGACGCGGATGAGGGCGGCGAGAAGGGTAAGGACGCATGAGCCTGCAACTCGAACAGTCGCCCACAACCGGCGACGAGGTCATCACCAATTACACGATCAACTTCGGGCCCCAGCACCCGGCAGCGCATGGCGTGCTGCGCATGGTGATGGAGCTTGACGGCGAGATTATCGAGCGTATCGATCCGCATGTCGGCCTGCTGCACCGCGGCACCGAAAAGCTGATCGAATACAAGACCTATCTGCAGGCGTTGCCCTATTTCGACCGGCTGGATTACTGCTCGCCGCTGGCGCAGGAATACAGCTATGTGCTCGCCATCGAAAAGCTGCTGAATGTCGAGGTTCCGCAGCGCGCGCAATATCTGCGCGTGTTGTTCGCGGAACTGACGCGCATCTGCAACCACATGCTCAACATCGGGTCGCACGTTATGGACGTGGGCGCGATGACGCCGAACCTGTGGGTGTTCGAACTGCGCGAGGATTGCCTCAATTTCTTCGAGCGGGCTTCGGGTGCGCGCATGCACAGCGCATGGTTCCGTCCCGGCGGCGTGCATCAGGACGTGCCGCTGAAGCTGCTCACCGATATCGGCGACTGGGTGGACAAGCGTCTGCCCGAACTGTTCGGCGACGCGATGAGCCTGGTGATGGACAATCGCATCTTCAAGCAGCGCAATGTCGACATCGCCATCGTCAGCAAGGACGATGCGGTGAAGTGGGGCTTTTCCGGCCCGCTGATCCGCGGCAGCGGCATTGCCTGGGACCTGCGCAAGTCGCAGCCCTATGATGTTTACGACAGGATGGATTTCGAAATTCCCGTCGGCACCAATGGCGATTGCTACGATCGCTTCATGGTCCGCGTCGAAGAGGTCTATCAGTCGGCGCGGATCATCAAGCAATGTCTCGCCGAAATGCCCGAAGGGCCGATCGCATCCGACGACCGCAAGGTTTCGCCCCCCAAACGCGGCGAGATGAAGCAGTCGATGGAAGCGCTGATCCACCACTTCAAGCTGTATACCGAGGGGTTCCATGTCCCTGCGGGCGAGGTTTACGTGGCGACCGAAAGCCCCAAGGGCGAATTCGGCGTCTATCTGGTCAGCGACGGCAGCAACAAGCCCTATCGCTGCAAGATCCGCCCGACCGCGTTCAGCCATCTTCAGGCGATGGACATGATGTGCAAGGGTCACATGCTGCCCGACGCGACCGCCATTCTGGGGGCGATCGACGTGGTGTTCGGGGAGTGCGACCGTTGAACCTGTCGCATTCCGAGCAGATGAGCGTGCTGGCATCGGGAACGGGGCTTGCCCTGATCGCGGTGTTCTTCGGTGCATTGCTGCTGGGGTTCAATACCAATTACTGGCTGCCCGAACTGATCGCCTGCGTCGCGGGCTATGAATTCTTTGCCTTCGGGCAGTCGCAATACCGAAACTGGAAACGCCGCCGCGGAGGTCCGCGTGGCTGAGACCGAGACTATGACCGACAATCTGGAAACCGCACGGCAGATGATCGCGCATTACAATGCGCAGGATGCCGACGCCTATGTCGCCCTGATGACCGAGGATGCCTGCGAAGCGGGTTATCGCGGCGCTGTCGTGCGCGATGGGCGTGAAGGAACGCGCGCCGGTCTGAAAGCGATGTTCGCCGAATTTCCCGAAAACCGCGCCGAAGTGATCGATGCAAAGCAGTTCGGCACTTTCGTCACCCTGCACGAACGCGTGTGGCGCAGCGCCGATGCGCAGCCCTTCGACGTGCTTGCCGTCTATAGTTTCGAGGGCGACAAATGCTCTCGGGTGGAGTTCATCCGCTAATGGCCGACCGTTACCTCGAACCCGATACGCCTGAATTGCGCGCCCGCTGGGGCGGTTTTGCGTTCAATCCCGAATGGGACGCGAAAGCCAGGGCGGCGATTGCCCGCTATCCCGAGGGTCGTCAGAAATCGGCCGTCATGGCGCTGCTCGATTACGCGCAGCGGCAAGTGGGCGAGGAAACCGGCACGCAGGGTTGGCTGCCGATTCCGGTGATGGAATATGTGGCGACCTATCTCGACATGCCGGTGATCCGCGTGGTCGAGGTGGCCAGCTTTTACACCATGTACAACCTTGTTCCCGTGGGCAAATTCCACGTGCAGGTGTGCGGCACCACCCCGTGCTGGCTGCGCGGCAGCGACGACATCATGGACCGCTGCAAGGCGCGCGGCATGAAAAAGGGGCACACGACCGACGACGGCATGTGGACGCTGACCGAGGTGGAGTGCATGGGCAATTGCGCCAGCGCCCCCATGGTCCAGATCAATGACGGCAATTACGAGGATCTGACGGCCGAGCGTTTCGACGCCGTGCTCGACGCGCTGGCCAAGGGCGAAACGCCCAAGGAAGGCACGCAGGATCCGGCCCGTCACACCGTCGAACCCGTCGGCGGCCCGACCACGCTGACCGCGATGGTGGACGAAAACCACGATTACCGGGGTGAATGGTGATGGCCTCGCTTCAGCAACGCAATTACCGTTTCGCAAGCGCTGGCTTTATGTTCGCGGCGGCGATTTTCTTCGCTACGCAGAACACCGCCATGGGCGCCAGCTTTGTCGCGCTGGGCGCTGTATTCCTCGCACTTTCGTACAAGAACGGCAAGCAGGATGGCCAGTGATGGAAAGCTTGATCCCGATCGCGGTCGCCCTGCTTGGTGTGATTATCGCGTGGAAAGTCCTCAAGGGCGTCGTCAAGACGGTCGCGCTGGTCGCGATCTTGATCGCCGCCGCTATTTTCGTATTCGGAGTTTGACCGATGCTGGCTGATAAAGACCGCATCTTCACGAACGTCTACGGCTATCAGCCGTGGAACCTGTCCGCTGCGCAAAAGCGCGGCGACTGGGACAATACCAAGGACATCCTTGCCAAAGGGCAGGATGCGATCATCGACGAGATCAAGGCATCGGGCCTGCGCGGTCGCGGCGGCGCGGGTTTCCCGACCGGTCTGAAATGGTCGTTCATGCCCAAGGAAAGCCCCGACGGTCGTCCCAGCTTTCTGGTCATCAATGCCGACGAATCCGAACCCGGTTCGTGCAAGGACCGCGAGATTATCCGTCACGATCCGCACAAGCTGATCGAAGGGGCGCTGGTCGCCGGTTTCGCGATGCGCGCGCGCGCTGCCTATATCTATATCCGCGGCGAATATATCCGCGAGGCCGAAGTGCTGTTCGCTGCCGTGCAGGAGGCCTATGACGCGGGCCTGATCGGCAAGAACGCAAGCGGTTCGGGTTATGATTTCGACGTCTTCGTCCATCGCGGCGCGGGCGCCTATATCTGCGGCGAAGAAACCGCGATGATCGAAAGCCTTGAAGGCAAGAAGGGCCAGCCCCGCCTGAAGCCGCCGTTTCCGGCAGGCGCGGGACTTTATGGCTGCCCGACCACGGTCAATAATGTCGAATCCATCGCGGTCGCGCCCACGATCATGCGACGCGGCGCGGCATGGTTCTCCAGCTTCGGGCGTGAGAATAACAAGGGCACCAAGCTCTTCCAGATCAGCGGGCATGTCGAACGCCCCTGCGTTGTGGAAGAAGAAATGGGCATCCCCTTCCGCGAACTGATCGAAAAGCATTGCGGCGGCATTCGCTGCGGTTGGGACAATCTGCTCGCGGTGATCCCCGGCGGTTCGTCGGTGCCGCTGGTGCCTGCGAACCAGTGTTTCGACATGCCGATGGATTTCGATGGCTGCAAGGAACAGGGCTCGGGCCTTGGCACTGCCGCGGTCATCGTGATGGACAAGTCGACCGACATCGTAAGGGCGATCAGCCGTCTCAGCTATTTCTACAAGCATGAAAGCTGCGGCCAGTGCACGCCTTGCCGCGAAGGCACCGGCTGGATGTGGCGCGTGATGGAACGCCTGCGCACCGGCGAGGCGGCGGTCGAGGAAATCGACATGCTGTTCCAGGTCACCAAACAGGTCGAAGGCCACACGATCTGCGCCCTTGGCGATGCGGCGGCATGGCCGATCCAGGGCCTGATCAAGCATTTCCGTCCCGAGCTTGAACGCCGGATCGTGGCGGCAGGTAACATGGCAGAGGCCGCTGAATAATGCCCAAGGTAACCGTAGACGGACAGGAAATCGAGGTCCCGGCAGGCGCAACCGTGCTGCAGGCGGCAGAGCTTGCGGGCAAGGAAATTCCGCGCTTCTGCTATCACGAGCGGCTGTCGATTGCGGGCAATTGCCGAATGTGCCTTGTCGAGGTGAAGCCCGGACCGCCCAAGCCGCAGGCTTCGTGCGCGCTTCCGGCTGCCGACGGGCAGGAAATCCGCACCGACAGCGAGATGGTCAAAAAGGCGCGCGAAGGTGTGATGGAGTTTCTCCTCATCAACCACCCGCTCGATTGCCCGATCTGCGATCAGGGCGGCGAATGCGATCTGCAGGACCAGTCGGTCGCCTATGGCCGCGGCGCGACGCGTTATGACGAGAACAAGCGCGCGGTGACCGAGAAATATATGGGTCCGCTGATCAAGACGGTGATGACCCGCTGCATCCACTGCACGCGCTGCGTCCGCTTTAGCGAGGAAATCGCGGGCGTGGATGAGATCGGCGCACTGTTCCGTGGTGAGAACATGCAGATTACCACCTATCTGGAGCAGGCCGCCAAGCACGAGCTTTCGGCCAATGTGATCGATTTGTGCCCCGTCGGCGCACTCACCAGCCGCCCCTATGCGTTCGAAGCGCGTCCGTGGGAGCTGAAGAAAACGCTGGGCATCGACGTGATGGACGCGGTCGGCGCGAATATCCGCATCGACAGCCGCGGCCGCGAAGTGCTGCGCATCCTGCCGCGCATCAACGACGATGTGAACGAGGAGTGGATCGCCGACAAATCGCGCTATGCGGTCGACGGGCTGACGCGTCGCCGCCTCGACAAGGTCTGGATCCGCAAGCGGGGCAAGCTTGAAGAAGCGAGCTGGGACGAGGCGTTTAAAAAGATCAAGGTCGCCAAGGCCGGCAAGGACATTGCCGCCGTTTATGGCGATCTGGTTGATTGCGAGACCATGTTCGCGGCCAAGGCACTGCTGAAGGCTTGCGGTTCGACCCTGATCGAAGGGCGCCAGACCGGCCTGGTCTATGACACGTCGAGCCTGACTGCGGTGAATTTCAACACCACGCTCGCCGGTATCGAGAATGCCGATGCGGTGCTGATCATCGGCAGCCAGATCCGACACGAGGCGCCGCTGCTGAACGTCCGGCTGCGCAAGGCGGTGAAGAAGGGCGCGGCGATTTTCCACGTCGGCCCCGAATATGACACCACGTACAAGACGCGCTTCCTTGGCAATGATCTGGCGGTGCTGAACGCGCTGCCTGCCGAAGTGGTCGAGGCGATGAAGGGGGCCGAGCGGCCTGCGATCATCGTCGGCGGTGCGGCGCTGGGTCGCGGTGCGCTGGGCAAGGCGCTGGCGCTGGCGGCGGAATTCAATGTCGTGAAAGACGGCTGGAACGGGTTCAACGCGCTCCATTTCTCGCCCTCGCGCATGGGCGGGTTGCTGCTCGGCCTCGCGCAGAAGGGCGGGATGGCTGATATCGTCGCGGCCAAGCCCAAGCTGCTGCTGTCGCTGGGTGCGGACGAGATGGATTACGCGCCGTTCGGCGATGCCCTGAAGGTCTATATCGGCCACCATGGTGACAAGGGCGCGCATGCGGCGGACATCATCCTGCCCGCCGCCGCATTTACCGAGAGGGCGGGCACCTACGTCAATATCGAAGGCCGCGTCCAGCGGTCGGAGAAGGCCGTGTTCGCTCCGGGTGACGCGCGCGAGGACTGGACGATCTTGCGCGCCATGGCGGATGCGCTGGGTGTCGAAGTCGGATTCAACAATTTCGACCAGCTGCGCGAGGCGATGTACGCGGATACGCCGGCGCTCGCGAATGAAGGACTGGCAGTAACCGGCGGTACGCTTCCGGCGGGGGGTGGTGACGCTTCGGGCGTGATCGCGGCCTATCCGATTACCGATCCCTATCTCACCAATCCGATCCTGCGCGCCAGCCCGACGATGCAGCGCTGCTCGGCAGAACTGTTCCATGGCGAGGACATTGCGGAGGCCGCGGAATGACCGACTTTTTCGTATCCCTCGGCATGCAGTACGAATGGGCGTGGTTTATTGCCACGGTCATCGGCGTGTTGCTGATCGCCCTGCCGCTTATGCTCGGCGTGGCGATGATCATCTATGCCGACCGCAAGATCTGGGCCGCCATGGCGCTGCGCCGAGGCCCCAATGTGGTTGGCCCTTTCGGCCTGTTGCAGAGTTTCGCAGACGGTCTGAAGGTGTTCCTGCAGGAAACCATTATCCCCTCGGCCGCGAACAAGGGTCTGTTCCTGATCGCGCCGATCATCACTTTCACCGTTGCGCTGATGGCTTGGGCGGTCGTGCCGTTCGGCCCCGGCGTGGTGCTGGCGGATATCAATATCGGCCTGCTCTATATCCTCGCGATCAGCTCGCTGGGGGTTTACGGCGTGGTGATCGCGGGCTGGGCGTCGAACTCGAAATATCCGTTTTTCAGTGCGATGCGTGCCGCTGCGCAGATGATCTCTTACGAAGTCTCGATCGGCTTCATCCTTATCTGCGTGATCCTGTTCGCAAACACGAATAATCTGTCGGAGATGATCGAGGCGCAGCGCGGCTTTGGCTTTGGGATCGTCAACGGGTTCTTCTTCCACATTCTGCTGTTCCCGATGTGGGTGCTGTTCCTGATCTCGGGCATGGCCGAAACCGCGCGCGCGCCGTTCGACCTGACAGAGGCGGAATCCGAACTCGTCGCCGGTTACCAGACCGAATATTCGTCGATGAGCTTCGCGCTGTTCTGGCTGGGCGAATATGCGAACGTGCTGCTGATGTGTGCGTTGAACGCGATCCTGTTCTTCGGTGGCTGGCTGCCGCCGATCGACTGGGCGCCGCTGTATTATGTGCCCGGCATCGTCTGGTTCCTGCTGAAGATCCTGTTCTTTTTCTTCATCTTCAGCTGGGTAAAGGCCACCGTGCCCCGCTTCCGCTATGACCAGCTGATGCGTCTTGGCTGGAAAATTTTCCTGCCGATGAGCCTGCTGTTCGTCGTGCTCGTTTCGGGCTGGCTTATGATCACGAGGTATTCATGAGCGTCGCTCATCTCATAAAATCGTTCACCCTGTGGGAGTTCGTGAAGGCGCACGCCCTCACGCTGAAGTATTTCTTCAAGCCCAAGGCGACGATCAACTATCCGTTCGAAAAGAACCCGCTGTCGCCCCGTTTCCGCGGAGAACACGCGCTGCGCCGCTATCCGAACGGCGAGGAGCGCTGCATCGCGTGCAAATTGTGCGAGGCGATCTGCCCTGCCCAGGCGATCACGATTGAGGCCGAACCGCGTGACGACGGCAGCCGCCGGACCACGCGTTACGACATCGACATGACGAAATGCATCTATTGCGGTTTCTGTCAGGAAGCATGTCCGGTCGACGCGATCGTCGAAGGGCCGAATTTCGAATATGCCACCGAAACGCGTGAAGAACTGCTTTACGACAAGGCAAAACTGCTGGCGAACGGGGACAAGTGGGAGCGTGCGATTGCCGCGAACCTTGAAGCCGACGCGCCGTATCGCTAGGGGCGCGCTCGCGGGACATCAAAACCCATGATCCAGACCATCACCTTCTACCTCTTCGCGGCCCTCGTGATTGCATCGGCCTGCTTCGTCATCATGGCGAGGAACCCCGTGCATTCCGTGCTTTGGCTGATCCTTGCCTTCTTTAACGCGGCGGCGTTGATGGTGCTGGTGGGGGCAGAGTTCATCGCGATGCTGCTTGTCATCGTCTATGTCGGCGCGGTCGCCGTGCTGTTCCTGTTCGTCGTAATGATGCTCGACATCGATTTCGCCGAATTGCGCGCTGGCTTCGTGAAGAATTTTCCGCTGGGCATGGTGCTGACTGTCGTGCTGCTGGCCGAACTGGTGCTGGGCCTTGGCGCTTACCGCGCGGGCGGCATCGTGCTGGGCACGCCCGATGGGGCCAATGCCCCGTTGATGGACCACAGCAATATCGCCTCGATCGGGGCGCTGCTCTATTCCAAATATCTCTTCCTGTTCGAGGCTGCGGGCGTGATCCTGCTGGTCGCCATGGTCGGCGCAATCGTGCTGACGCTGCGCCATCGCCCCGACGTGCGCGGCCAGAATATCTCCAGGCAGGTGAAGCGCCGTCCGGAAGAGGCCATCGTCAAGACCCGTCCCGACGTGGGCGCGGGCGTGAAACTTTAACGGAGGGCGCCGTGATCGGAATCGAACATTACGTCGTCGTCAGCTCGATTTTGTTCGTGCTGGGCGTGCTGGGCATCTTCCTCAACCGCAAGAACGTGATTGTCATCCTGATGGCGATCGAACTGATCCTGCTGGCGGTGAATTTGAACCTTGTCGCCTTCAGCGCCTTTCTGGGCGATCTGACCGGCCAGATATTCGCCATGTTCGTTCTGACTGTTGCGGCGGGTGAGGCGGCGATTGGTCTTGCAATCCTCGTGATCTATTTCCGTGGCCGCGGAACGATCGCGGTGGACGATATCCACCGGATGAAGGGATAGGCCGCCCGCGATGATCCAGATTCTCGTCTTTGCGCCGCTGCTGGCGGCGATCATCGCCGGTTTCGGCAACCGCTCCATCGGGGCGTTTCCGGCCAAGGTGATCACCACCGGCGCGCTGTTTCTATCCTGTGCGCTCGCATGGTCGATCTTTATCCCGTTCATCACCGGCAGTGCCGAAGCCTATGTCGCGCCGGTGCTGAAATGGGTTCAGTCCGGTTCAATGAGTTTCGACTGGGCGCTGCGCGTCGATACGCTGACGGCGGTGATGCTGGTGGTGATCACCAGCGTCTCGGCCCTCGTGCACCTCTATTCGTGGGGGTACATGGAGGAAGATCCGGACCAGCCGCGCTTCTTCGCCTATCTGTCGCTGTTCACTTTCGCCATGCTGATGCTGGTGACGGCCGATAACCTCGTCCAGATGTTCTTCGGTTGGGAAGGGGTGGGCCTTGCGTCCTATCTGCTGATCGGGTTCTGGTTCAAAAAGCCCAGCGCCAATGCCGCCGCGATCAAGGCTTTCGTGGTGAACCGCGTCGGCGACCTTGGCTTTATGCTGGGTATTTTCGGCACCTTCCTCGTGTTCAACACGACGTCGATCTCCGAAATTCTGGCAGCGGCACCGGGCATGCAGGGATCGACGATTACCTTCCTTGGGATGCGTCTCTATACGATGGACATATTGTGCCTGCTGCTGTTCGTCGGTGCGATGGGCAAGTCGGCACAACTCGGCCT
Organism: Croceicoccus sp. Ery15; assembly: GCF_020985305.1. Lineage (NCBI taxonomy): Bacteria > Pseudomonadati > Pseudomonadota > Alphaproteobacteria > Sphingomonadales > Erythrobacteraceae > Croceicoccus > Croceicoccus sp. Ery15. The sequence continues at coordinate 1,246,390 of NZ_CP087588.1, read as the reverse complement.
GCACACCTGGCTGCCTGACGCGATGGAAGGCCCGACCCCCGTGTCGGCGCTGATCCATGCGGCGACGATGGTGACGGCGGGCGTGTTCATGGTCTGCCGCTTGTCCCCGATGTTCGAGGTTGCCCCGGTTGCGGCCGGTTTCGTGATCGCCATTGGCGCGCTCACCTGCTTCTTCGCGGCGACCGTCGGCACGACACAGACTGACATCAAGCGGGTGATCGCCTATTCGACCTGTTCGCAGCTGGGCTATATGTTCTTCGCGGCGGGCGTTGGTGCTTACAATGCGGCGATGTTCCACCTGTTCACCCACGCTTTCTTCAAGGCGTTGCTGTTCCTTGGCGCGGGCTCGGTCATCCATGCGATGCACCACGAACAAGATATGCGTTATTACGGCGGCCTGCGTAAGCAGATCCCGATCACCTTCTGGGCGATGATGGCGGGTACGCTTGCGATTACGGGCGTGGGCCTGTGGTTCGCGCATGCCGGTTTCGCGGGCTTCCATTCCAAGGATGCGATCCTTGAATCGGCCTTTGCCAAGGGGACCGAACTGTCGCAGGTGGCCTTCTTCCTTGGCATTTTCGCCGCGCTGCTGACCAGCTTCTACAGCTGGCGCCTCATGTTCCTCACCTTCTGGGGCAAGCCCCGCTGGATCGAGAGCGAGCATATCCAGCACAGCGTTCACAAGACGCCCGAACAGGCAGGTGCGGACACCACCGGCGGCTATCACCCGCATGAGAGCCCGCTCGTCATGTTGATACCGCTGATCGTGCTGTCGGTCGGTGCCGTGTTCGCAGGCTTTGTCTTCACCCACAGCTTCCTCGACAGCGAGGCATTCTGGGGCGGGTCGCTGTTCTATAACGAGCATCTGGTCCATGCGATGCACAATGTGCCGACCTGGGTTAAGGTCGCACCGGGCATCGTGATGCTGATCGGCCTTGCGATCGCGTGGAACAATTACATCCGCGACACCTCGGCACCGGCGCGCTTCGTGGCGCAGTTCGGCTTCCTGTACCAGTTCCTCAAGAACAAATGGTATTTCGACGAGCTGTATAATGCGATCTTCGTGAAGCCGGCTTTCTGGCTGGGGCGCAAGTTCTGGAAGATCGGCGATGTCGGCATCATCGACCGCTTCGGGCCCAACGGCGCGGCGCTGGTCGTGGCAGCCAGCTCGCGCATCGCTAGCCGGACGCAGTCAGGTTATATCTATTCCTACGCTCTGACCATGCTGCTTGGCCTTGTCGCCGCGATCAGCTGGGTCATTGCAACCATGGCGGGGCATTAAGTTCGTGGACGGCTTTCCGATCCTTTCGCTCATGCTTGCGGTGCCGCTGGTCGGCGCCATCGCATGCTTCTTCGTATCCGCGCAGACGGCACGCGTGGTCGCGCTGGCGGCAACGCTGGTCAATCTGGCGCTGGGCATCGTGCTGTGGGGCGCATTCGACATCGGCGGCGCGCAGTGGCAGTTTACAGAACGGGCAGAGCTGTTCGCGGGCTTCAGCTATGCGCTGGGCATTGATGGCATTGCCCTGCTGCTGATCATGCTGACGCTGTTCCTGATGCCGATCTGCATCGGTGCCAGCTGGAACTCGATCGAAAAGCGCGTGGGCGAGTACATGGCCGCGTTCCTGATCATGGAAACGCTGATGATCGGCGTGTTCGCGGCGCAGGATTTGTTCCTGTTCTACATCATGTTCGAAGCAGGCCTGATCCCGATGTATCTGATCATCGGTATCTGGGGCGGCGATAACCGCATCTATGCTGCCTATAAATTCTTCCTCTACACGCTGATCGGTTCGGTGCTGATGCTGATCGCGATGTTCTGGATGGTGCGCGAAGCAGGGACGACCGACATCCCGACGCTGATGTCCTATGACTTCCCGGCGGGTGCGCAGAATTGGCTATGGCTTGCCTTCTTCGCCAGCTTCGCGGTGAAGATGCCGATGTGGCCGGTCCACACCTGGCTGCCCGACGCGCACGTTCAGGCGCCGACGGCAGGCTCGGTCATCCTGGCCGGCGTGCTGCTGAAGATGGGCGGTTATGGTTTCATCCGCTTCTCGATCCCGATGTTCCCCGACGCATCCGTGCATTTCGCATGGCTGGTTTTTGCGATGTCGATGATCGCAGTGGTCGTCACCAGCCTGATCGCGCTGGTCCAGCACGATATGAAGAAGCTGATCGCCTACTCGTCGGTCGCCCACATGGCGATCGTGACCGCGGCGCTGTTTGCCTTCAACGTGCAGGGCTTCGAAGGCGCGATGATGGTGATGCTGGGCCACGGCCTTGTGTCGGGTGCGCTGTTCCTGTGCGTGGGCGTGATTTATGACCGTCTGCATACGCGAGAGATTTCGCGTTACGGCGGGCTGGCGATCAACATGCCCAAATACGCAACTTTCTTCCTGCTGTTCACCATGGCCTCGATCGGCCTGCCGGGGACAAGCAATTTCATCGGCGAGTTCCTCGGCCTTGCAGGCATCTATCAGGCGTCGAGCTGGGTGGCGTTCGTTTGCACCACCGGCATTATTCTGGGCGCGGGCTATATGCTCTATCTCTATCGCCGGGTGGCCTTTGGCGACCAGAAGAACGCCGATGCCGCCGCCATGCCCGACATGGATGCGCGCGAATGGATGATGATGGTCCCGCTCGCGGCAGCGACTTTGTGGATGGGCGTCTATCCCGAAAGTTTCCTTGCACCGATGCGCGGCGATATCGAATGGCTCGACCAACGGCTTGAAAGCGTGGCGCCCGCCGGCGATGCGCATCTCGCCATGCCGAGCGCGGAAGAGCAAGCTGCCGCAGCGGCCGCTGCCGAAGAACACCATGATGCGGGTGAGGGTGCCCACTGATGACCGATTTCTCGCAATCCCTCGCGCTTATCGTCGCAGAGGAAATCCTCACCGTAGCGGGCCTTGTCCTGCTGCTTGCCGCCGCATGGATGGGCGACAAGGCATCGCGCGCCATTTCGATCGCGGCGGTCGCCGTGCTGGTCGCCTGTGCTGCCTTTGCTGTGCCCACATTGTGCGGCGGGCTGATGGGGCCGGATCGTCTGGCATTTCTGGGCCAGTATAATGCCGATGCCTTCTCTGCTTTTGCCAAGCTGCTGATTTATATCTCGGCAGCGGTGACGTTGATGGTCGCGCCGCGCTTCCTCGAACATTATGGCGCGATGCGGGCTGAATTCCCCGTGCTGGTGCTGTTCGCGGTGCTGGGCATGAACATGATGGTGTCGGCGGGCGATTTCCTGACGTTATATATCGGTCTGGAGCTGAACTCGCTGTCGGCCTATGTGCTTGCCGCTTTCCTGCGAACGGACGAACGTTCTGCCGAGGCGGGCCTTAAATATTTCGTGCTCGGCGCACTGGCCAGCGGCATCATCCTGTTCGGCATGAGCCTGACCTATGGCTTTACCGGAAGCACCGATTTCAGCGCCGTGCGCGCCGCCATGGATGGCGAGATCGGGACGGGCGCGATCTTCGGCCTCGTCTTCGTGCTGGCTGGTCTGGCGTTCAAGATCAGCGCCGTGCCGTTCCACATGTGGACGCCCGACGTGTACGAAGGCGCGCCGACGCCGGTCACCACCTTTTTCGCCACCGCGCCCAAGGTTGCCGCCCTTGCGCTGACCATGCGGGTCGCATTGGGCGCATTCGGCGGGCAGACCGGCGCGTGGCAGCAGATCGTGATCTTCGTGGCACTGGCCTCGATCATCGTGGGTGCGTTGGGAGCCATCGGGCAATCCAATATCAAGCGGCTGCTGGCATTTTCCTCGATCAATAATATCGGCTTCCTGCTGATCGGCCTTGCTGCCGCGACGCCGCAGGGCGCGTCGGCCATGCTGGTCTATCTGGCGATCTATGTCGCGATGAGCATTGCGGGCTTTACCGTGGTGCTGATGCTGCGCGACGTCGACGGCAAGCCGGTGGAGGCGATTGCCGATCTGGCGGGCCTGTCCTCGGTCCGTCCGGCGATGGCATGGGCCCTTCTTGCGGTAATGTTCAGCCTTGCGGGCATTCCGCCGCTGTTCGGCTTCTGGGGCAAGTTTGTCGTGTTCCAGGCAGCTGTCGATGCCGATATGATCGTGCTGGCGGCGCTGGGCATCGCGGCCAGCGTGATCGGTGCGTTTTACTATATCAAAGTGCTGAAGGTCGCCTTTTTTGACGAGCCCAGCGGGCGCATCGCCAAGGAAAGCGGTCCGCTGTCGCACCAGATCATCCTGCTTGTCTCGTGCTTGTTCATCTCGCCGCTGGGCTATGTTTTGACCCCATGGCTGGGCGCGCTGGCGGACAAGGCTGCGCAGGCGCTGTTCTTCGTCGGCTGATCGGGTGGAGGCCCCTGCGCCATCCTTCCCTCAAAGGCTCGAGGTCGTCGAACGTATCGCCTCGACCAATGGCGAACTGCTCGACCGCCTCTCGCGCGGCGAGGGCCTTCGGGAGGGCGACTGGCTGATCGCCAACCGGCAGGAATCAGGGCGAGGGCGGCTTGGCCGCCAGTGGCAGGACGCGAGCGGCAATTTCATGGGTTCGACCGGCGTTGCCATCCGCGCCGGCGATCCGTTGCCGCATACGCTGGCCCTTGTGGCGGGGATCGCCGTCCATGATGCGGTCGCTGCTTTTCTGCCCGACCGTGACGGGCTCATGCTCAAATGGCCGAACGATCTGTTGCTGCGCGGTGCGAAGCTGGCTGGGATATTGCTGGAGCGCAAAGGCGATCACGTCATTATCGGAATAGGCGTCAATCTGGTCAGTGCGCCCGATCTGCCCGACCGCGCCACAATATCGGTTGCGGCCAGTGATGCACAAGTGGACCGTGACGCGTTCGCGAACCGGCTCGTCGCGTCGATGGCTGACGAAATCATGCGTTGGCGAGCGAACGGTCTTGCCGATATTCTTGCCCGCTGGACCGCTCGCGGCCCCGTTCTGGGAACGCGCGTCGCGGCCAATCCTGCGGGAGAGGGGCAACTGACCGGAACCTATCGCGGGCTCGATCCTGATGGCGCGCTGTTGATGCGCTTGGCGGGCGGGGCCGATCGTGCCATTCACGCGGGCGAGGTTGAACTGCTCGGCAACGGGGAAGACTGACATGCTGCTCGCCTGTGACGTCGGCAATACCAATATTGTTTTCGCCTTGATGGAGGGGCGCAAGGCCCGCACACGCTGGCGCATCGCGACCGATGCGCGGCGCACGGCGGATGAATATGCCGTCTGGCTGATGCAGCTCTTCGCGCTGGAAGGGCTGGATTTCAAGGCGGTGTCGCAGATGATCGTCTCAACCGTCGTCCCGCGTGCGCGCCATAATCTGACCGTACTGGGTGAGAAATATTTCGGCGGCACACCCCTGTTCGCGGGCGAACCGCCCGTCGGTTACGGCATCCGCGCCGATGTTGACGAACCCGGATCGCTGGGTGCCGACCGTGCGGTGAACATGGTCGCCGCGCACCAGCTATGGCAGGGCGACCAGATCATCATCGATTTCGGAACGGCAACGACATTCGATGTGATGGACTTTGCCGGCACCTATAAGGGCGGGATCATTGCGCCGGGCATCAACCTGTCGCTCGACGCGCTGGTCAATGCTGCGGCCAAGCTGCCGCGAATCGCCATCGAATCGCCGGGTAGCGATCGCAGCGTCATCGGGCGCAACACAGAAAGCCAGATGCAGATCGGCGTGTTCTGGGGTTACGTCGCCATGGTCGAGGGGCTGGTCGCACGTCTGCAGGTCGAAGTCGGTCGACCGGCCAAGGTCATTGCCACGGGCGGGCTGGCGGTGTTGTTCGACGAATGCACCGATATTTTCGACCATATCGATGTGGATTTGACCCTTCGGGGCCTCGCAATTCTGGCAGAGCGCGCCGATATGAAGGCGCAATGACTCCGAAAGAAGAACTGATATTCCTCGCCCTCGGCGGGTCGGGAGAGATTGGCATGAACGTCAATCTCTATGGCTGCGACGGCAAATGGCTGATGGTCGATCTGGGCATGAGCTTTGCCGATCCCGGCTATCCGGGCGTCGATCTGGTGTTCGCCGACCTCGATTTCATCGAGGAGCGGGCCGAGGATCTGGTCGGTATCGTGCTGACCCACGCGCATGAGGATCACATTGGCGCGGTCCCCTATTTCGCGGGCGATCTGGGCGTGCCACTGTACGCGACGCCGTTCACAGCCGCGCTGGTGCACGAAAAGCTGGTCGAGGCTGGGATAGAGGACGAGGTCGAACTGCATGTCATCGACCATCTCGACAATTTCCGGCCCGGCGGTTCGATTTCGCCGTTTCAGGTCCGCTATGTCCCGCTGGCCCATTCGATTGCCGAGGGGAATGCGGTTCTGATCGAAACGCCGTTCGGGCGCGTGTTCCACACGGGCGACTGGAAGCTGGACGAGGATCCGCAGATCGGCGAACCCTCCACGCCTGAGGAACTGACCGAGATCGGCGACGGGGGCGTGCTCGCGCTGGTGTGCGATTCGACCAATGTTTTCAATCCCAAGCCTTCGGGCAGCGAGGGCGAAGTGCGCGCGGGGCTAGAGAGCGAGATTGCCCGCCACCGCGGCAAGCGCGTTCTGGTCACGACATTCGCGTCGAATGTGGCGCGGCTGCAAACCCTGGGGCAAGTGGCAAGGGATTCGGGGCGCAAGTTGTGCGTGGCGGGGCGGTCGCTGGACCGTATCATCCGTGCGGCGCAATCGAACGGATATTTGCGCGATTTCCCGACAACCGTCGATTTCGACACCGCGATGGCTCTGCCGCGCGGCGAGGTGCTGATCATCGCGACTGGCGGTCAGGGCGAGCCCCGCGCCGCATTGGCGCGCATCGCGGCAGAGCAGCATCCGATCGATCTGGATGAGGGCGATGTCGTCCTGTTCTCCAGCCGGCAGATTCCGGGCAACGAGCTGGCCATCGGGCGCATCATGAACCAACTGGCCGCGCGCGGGATCGACATGGTGACCGACCGGCAGGAGTTGATTCACGTATCGGGCCATCCCGGCAGGCCGGAGCTTGAAGCGCTTTATGGCTGGATCAGGCCCGAAATTCTTGTCCCCATACATGGCGAGATGCGGCACATGGCCGAACAGGCGCGTGTCGGTGCGCTGGCGGGCATTCCCAAGCAGATCGTGCAGAAGAACGGCGACATCGTCCGCCTCGCACCAGGAAAGCCGGGCAAGATCGGCGAAAGCAGGGCGGGGCGGCTTGTGCTGGATGGTGACATCATCGTCCCCGCCGACGGCGATTCCATCGTCGAGCGGCGGCGTCTGGCGCATAACGGCCATATTACGGTGGTGCTGCCGCCCGCCGGCAACAAGGGTGACGTGCTGATCAATGCGATCGGCCTGCCTTTGGTCGAGGATATGGACGAGTTTCTCGACGAAGCGAGAAGCGGCGTTCTGACCGCGATTTCGCGCCTGAAAGGCCGCTCGCGCGACCCCGAAGCTGTGCAGGAAGCTGCCCGACTGGCTGTTCGCCGCGCGGCGCGTCGGTGGTCGGGCAAAAACCCGCAAGTCGCGGTGCTTGCGATGGAAGCGGGCTGAGCCTAATCCCCCGTCCATGCAATGGACTTCGGGAATCGCGATCTACTTCCTTTTGTGGATCTTCAGCGCCTTTATCGTCATGCCGTTCGGCGTGCGGACCCATCACGATGCGGGAACGGTGCCCGAAACAGGTCATGCCGATAGTGCGCCGGTCAATTTTCGCCCGTGGCGCATCGTTTGGCGCACCACATTGCTGGCGGCGGTCCTGTTCGTGCTGTTCTATCTGAATTACACACAGGGCTGGATCACGGCGGAGAATCTGGATTTCTTCCCCGCGCCCCCAGACATTTCGGCCGAACAGAGCCTGACGACAGGCCACGCGGCAGGCGAATAAAGAAAAGGGGCGGAACCGTTAAGGTTTCCGCCCCTTTCTACGTTCAACGACGCAGCCGTTCGATCGACTGGGCAAGCGCGACATAGAGCTTGCCCATATCGCTAGACAGCACCGTCACCGCCAGCGAATTGCCCTCGCGGGTGGCCAGCAGATTGCGCAACATGGCTTCAAAGTCATGGATGTAGCGATTGACGTGTTCGCGGAAATCGCCGTTTGATTCAAAATGTTCGACGATCAAGCGGGCATCGGCATTGTCGATCAGGCGCACGGCGCGGCGCGTGAAAATGCCGCGTTCGCCCTTCAGATAGGCTTGCCATGCGCTGTCGCTGACATCGGCAGAGAGCACCTTGTCGATGTCTATGGCCGTCGAGTTCAATGATTCGGTGATCTGCGACACGCGCCGTGCGAAATGATCGTCGATGTCCTCTTCGGCACGGCGACGCGCCTCGGCCACGCGATATTCAAGATGCCCGGTGATTTCGTTTACACGATTCAGATGATCTTCAAGCTCGCCAGCGGCGTCGCGGGCCGCGCTGGTCGCGCGCGACACGGCGGCGTCCAGCGTTTCCAGCGTGTCCTTTGTGCTCGCTTCGACGGCATCGCGCACCACGATGCTGCTTTCGTGGGCCAGCTTTTCGGCAATGGCGCGCACGGCCTCGGATGATGTGCCCTCGATATTGGCGACGGCTTCACGGCTCGCATCGGCAAGGCGGCTGATCGCGCCGCCAAGGGTTGCCTCGGCTGCCTCGGCCATGGCTTCGCTATCGCTGCGCGCAAGGGCCAGCGTATCGCGCAATTCGGCGATCTGGGTCGCGTGCTCGCTGCCACGTTCGTGAAGGCTGGCGTGCAGTTCCTCCAGCTCGGCAATGGCGGAGCGGGTGCTCTGGCGCGCAGTTTCGACCGCCGTGTCCAGCGCCTTGCTGTTCTCACCCGCTTCGCCCAGCGCCGCGCGCAGACCGTCCATGCGCTCGGAAACGCCGGTTAGGCGCGTTTCCGCCTCGGTCAGCGATTCGGGCAGTGCCTCGCGGCTGTGGCGTGCGCTGGCTTCGATCAGCTCGAGCAAACGCACCGAGTTATCGGTCAGCGCCAGCACTGCGGTATCGGTTCCCGCCAATGCTTCACGGCTTTCGGTCAGCTTGGCGGCCAAGGCGGTCAGGCTGGCCCCGACGATCGATTCGGCCTCGCGTCCGCTGTCGGCAACCTGCTCCATCCGCTTGCCGAAATCGGCCAGCCGGCCGGCGATAATTTCGGCATGGCGGGCCAGCGATTCACTGGTGGCCTGATGGCGCCGGCGACGCTCGTCGATCTGGCCGTCGATCTCGGCCAATTGTTCTTCCAGCGTCTGTAGTCCTTCGTGCCCGGCGACCAGACGCGCCTCGCGGCGTTCGTCAAAACTGCGGTCGATGGCATCGAGCTGTTCGGCTGCCGCCTCTGTCATTTCGCGGCCCGCGGCAAGCTGACGCAGGCGCCGTTCCTCGAACGCTTGTTCGATGGCGGCGAATTGTTGGGCAATGGTCTCGCCGAATTCGCGCTCGACGTTCTGATAGGTTTCGCGCCGCTGTTCTATGCGCGAGTCGAAATCGGCCAGCTGGCCGGTGACGGCATCGCCGAACTCGCGCTGCGCGGTCAGATAGCTTTGGCGGCGTTCCTCGATCCGGCCGTCCACTTCGTCGAGTTGAGTGGCCAGCGCCTCTGTCAGGCTCCGACCGGCGGCTTCGCCTTTCTGGCGGCGCTGATCGATTTCGCTGTCCAAAGCCTCCAGACCGGCGCGCAAGCGATCTGCCAGCGTGCGGGTTGCGGCCTCGCTCCGTTCGATCCGGCCCGAAATCTCGCTTTCCAGCGTCTCGCCGTGCTGAAGCAATTCGCCGTGCAAGCGCCCGATTTCAAGCGACAGCAAGGAAATGCGCGAGCCTACGGTTTCCAGCGTTTCCTCGCTCTTGCGATCCAGCCCCGAAAACATGGTTGCAGCCTCGCGTCCGCCTTCCGCCATGCGGTCGCGCCATGCGGCCACGGCTTCGGCGCCCACTTCTGCAAAGCGCTGCATCAGCGCGTCTGCCTCGTCGTTGACGGCGGTCAGGCGGTCGCGCCAGCCGTGGATCGCGCTGTCGCCAGAGCTGTCGAATCCCGCGAACAGGCTCTCCGCCTCTTGCCCGAGGTTGGCGAGCTGATTGCGCAAACGGTCGAGTGCCTCGGTCTCTCCGCGAGCGACGCGGCCCGCGATATCGCCGCTTTCGCGTTCCAGTTGCGCCAGACGGTCGCGCAAGGCGCCCAGTGCCTCGTTCTCCGCTTCGGCCAAACGGGTGCGGGCCTGTTCGAGAATGCGCTCCATCGCGTCGGCGCGATCGCGCACGGCGGCCAGAGCATCGATTTCCTGCTGGTCCAGACGCTCGCGCAGCACGGCGCCTTCGGCATCCAGAGCGGCGAAACGGTCCGTCGCGATCGTGCCCAGCTGATCGGCGCAACGTTCGAATTCGGCCAATGCCTCGTTCACGCGGGCGCGCATCTCGTCGACCTTCAACGTCGAAGCCTCGCCCGCTTCGCCCAGACGCCCGAATCCCTCGGTCAGTCGCGCGATCTGTCCATGCGCGCCTTCGCCTGCCTGTCCGATCGAATTGACCAGATCGCGCGCGGCATTGGTCAGCACCGGCAGCTGTCCGCGTAATTTCTCCATATTGTCGAGCGCGGCGCCCGATACGCCGTGCAGACGATCGACCTGCTGGCCATTATCGACGATAAGGCCCTGCAAACGCTCTGCATTTTCCGAAAGCCGGTCGCTGGCGATGCGGCCCAGCGATTCAAGATCGCGTCCCTGCGAGGTCAGGAATTCGCGCGCGATCGACAATTCGGCATTCACCTTGCCCAACCGTTCTTCCAGTGCGCGCGATTCGTTGCGCAGCGACGCGGCGGCATCGGCAAAACGCCCTGCCTCGGCGCGGCTGTGCCGCAATGCCAGCATCCACAGTGCCACGATCAGAGCGGCCGGCATCGACCATTGCGCGATCAGCGTGGTCCACGCCGGAATATCGCCAGGCACGGTGCCGCCCAGCCATTGGGCATAGGCAAAAACGCCGGTCCATGCGGCCAGCGCCAACACGGCGATGACGGGAACGATCCATCCGGCGCGGCGCGGTGCCTCTGCCTCGAACGCGGGTTCGGCGTAGGCCATGTCTTCGGTCAACTCGTAATGCGATGCGGCATCGGCTTGATCATGGCCGGAATGGTCGAAATTGGCATCACGACCATATTCGCCGGATTCGGCATTGCCTGCCGTATCCTGCTGATCTTCCTGCCCAAAGCGGATGATATTACGCCGTCTGTCCATTATGTTCGCCCGTCCCGACCTCAAGCCGTATTATCTAGCACGAAAGGCGGCGTTAAACAGGCCCCGCAGCGCAATTTTATCGGGGAAGCCTGCGGGACATAGCGGTGGATAAATCGTTGACAGAGCGGGATGGGGCGACCCGTCGGCTGGAGAAGTCATGGCCGCCTTTGCACAGATCGCGCGCGCCATCTTGCGTGACGGGCCCATTCCACCGCAATAGAGGTGCAGCCTGCCTTGCGGGCGACGGGCCAAGACGGGTGTGATCCTTGCGCATAGCAGTCATTCCAATGCTGGATTGGGTAGAGGGCGGTAATCGCCCCTCGGCCTCGCTGCGCATTGCGGGGGAGCCGATTGCTCGCCACCAACTGGAAATCTCTGCCGCCGCCGGTGCCAAGCGCCTGCTGGTGCTGGGCGATCCGGGAGACGATCGGGTGGAAATGATGCTGGGCGCGGCGCGTGTGGCCGGGTTGCAAGCCAAGATCATCCGCGACGCCCCGGCCTTATGCGCCGAGGTGACCGCTGCCGACGAAATGCTGATATTCGGCGATTCGCTGATGGCAGATGCGACCATGGCGCTGGATCTTTGCAGCGGGCGGGGCGTGGCGACCCTGCCGGTGGAGCAGGGGCTGGCCGCCGGTTTCGAACGGATCGATGCCGAATATGCATGGGCCGGGTTGATGATCGTGCCCGGCTCTCTGGCCGAACGCTTGCGCGAATTGCCGCGCGATTGCGATATTGCATCCTCGCTGCTGCGCATCGCGCTGATGACGCGCCTGCAGGCGCGACCGGTGGACCCTGTGGCGATTGCCGAGGGGCGCTGGAACCTGATCCGCAGCGAAACGGATGCGCAGGCCGCCGAAAAGCGCAGGCTGGACAGTACGATAGCCGACGCGAGCGGGCAAACGGTGGGCACGAAGATCGCCGGCCGCGTCGCCCAGCAATTCGGCGGCAGGTTTCTGGAACAGGACCACGGCGATCTGCTGGTCGCGGCCTTTGGCATTTTGCTGGCGGGCGCGGCGCTGGCGGCGACGGGGTTTCAACTGGGCTGGCTGGCGTTCCTGTTCATGGGGCTAAGCTGGATGGTGCTGCGTGGACACCGCGTTTTACAGGCGGTTCGGCAACAGGCGCGTATGCGGCCGCGCGGACGCGACATGGGACCGGTGCTGTTTCTGGCTTTCGATGCCTTGCTGGTCGCGGTAATCGCGGTGAACGGCGGGCCGGGGCTGGCACGGCCGCCCGCGTGGTTTGCCGCCTTTATGGCGGTGGCGCTGCTGCGTCTGGGTGCGGCGGAAATACCCTTTGCGCCGATTCGCGCGTGGCTGGACGACCGGTTTCTGCTGTGCCTTGCACTGGCGCTATCGGCCATTTGGGCAGGGCCGGTAACGCTTTCGATGCTGCTCGCAGGGGTGATTGCACTGGGGTGGATTGTGCTTACGTTCCAAACGGGCACGGCTCGCACGAAACTAACGCGCCCTTAACCACACGGTGATAAGCCAAGGCCATGGGCGAACTGGAAAAGACCGGCGGAATCGCTTCCGCCATGCGCTCCGAACTGAAGCGCGGTGATCGGGTGCTGGGTGCGCGCGGGGTTGTCCTGCGCCATATCATCGGGTGCGAGGATCGCGCCATGTTCTCGGACGCGATCGTCGCGCGCGTGCGCGGACTGGCCAATGATATTGCCGCGCAGCTGGCCGTGAAACTGGCCGAAGCCGCGGGAGAGAAAGACCCGGACCAATGGGTCGAGCATCTTTCGGAACCGCTGGCGGGCGCTCTGATCGACGAACCTTTGTTGCTGGAACATCTGCATTCGGTGGCGATGGAATGGCAGCTGACCGAAAGCCTTGAACGAAGGGCGGGTATGGACCCGGCTCTGTCGCCGCTGTTGCAGGCGCTGATCAGCGCGGACGATCCCAATGCAAGCTCTTTGGCGATGGATCTGCTGACTGGGCAGGCGGCTTTCGTGCGCCATATGCAACGCATGACCCTGCCGATGACTGAATTGCCTGCCGATGTGCTGTTCGCCGTCCTCAACACATTGCGCGGCGTGGTGGCGGGCGATCTCTCGTTCGAACAACATGCGCGTACGGCAGAGCACAAGATCCGCACTGCCTATGACGAATCGACCACGCGCATTGCGGTCGCCAACCGGCTGGTGCGCGCGCTGGGGGCAGGGGCCTTTGCGGCGCTGTCGGTCAGCCATGCGGGCGTCGCGGTGTTCCTGTCGGCGCTGGCCGCAACCACGGGCGAGACGCGTGACGATATCGCTTCATCCACGGGTGAGAGCCAGCTGGCGCGGCTTGCGCTGTCGCTGCGCGCGGCGGGGCTGGGGGACAAGGAGATCGAGCGCGAGTTCTTTGCGATCCATCCCGACATCACGCTGCCCGATAATTTCGCGGCGCTTCGCGGCAATGACGCACAGGCGTTGCTGACGGGCGGGGTGCCTGATTCCGGTCCGGCTTCCGGCGAAGTGCCGGAAGGCTGAAGGCAGTGGCGGGCGGCACCATGGCGGCAACCGGCGCGACAGTTCCGCTGACAGCACGCAGCGACCGGCAGGACCGTCTGGTCGAGGCCGATGGCCGTATTGCAGCGCTGCAAAGGGCGTGTGGCGGTGACCTGCCGGGTGCCATCGCAGCGCCCGAATTGCTGCAACTGGTGCGTAAGGCGCGCGTTTACGGGATGAAACTGGCGCAGGCGCTGGCGGTGACGCATCCCGGCGGCTCGCTGGCGGGTTGGGCAGAGATCGAGCCGGACGAAGATGGCTGCGCGATCCGTCTGTCGGACTGGACCGTCGTCGATAATACGCCGTCCTCAGGCGCGATTGCGGACGGAGACGATGAGGCCGCCGAAACTCGCCATGCGATCGAGCAATTGCTGGCCGAGGCCGTGCTGTGGGTCGACGCGCAGCAGAATATCGTCGCGCTGGAGACGGAATGCGCCGAATTGTCGCCATTGGTGGTCCGCGCGCGGCAGCAGCGGGGGCAGAACTGGTCCACCCTGTTCCAGACGGGCGGTGAGCATCAGGCGCAATGGGGCATTCGCAGCGGGATCGTCGCAGGGATCGAGGGGTCGCAGCGGCGCTGGCACCTGATGCTGGCAGGCGGCACGACGGGCAATGCGGGGCAGCAGATCCTGATCCGCAGGCACGAGGAGCTGATCAGCTCGCAACCCGCAAATGACGAGGATTTGCTGCCCGACAATCTGCTGGCCGATCAGCTTGCCCCCGCGCTCGACGTGCCGGTGCGGCGGATCATCCGGCTGGGTGAGATCATGCGCGACCGTCTGGCGGGGCCGCTGGCGCGCGAATATGTGAATTATGCTGGCGATATCGTGAATGCGGGCGCACATCTGGCGGGGCTGGCGCAATCGCTGGCCGATGGTGAGGACGAGCCTGAGCCCGAGATGGTGCCGCTGGTACTGGGCGAGATTGCCGAGAGCGCGTGCCGCCTGCAAACGACGCGCGCGGCGCGCAGGCAGGCGCGGTTCACCATTGCCTATCACCCTGCCCATGCGCTGGGCGACCGGCGCTGGTGCATGCAGGTTCTGTTGAATCTGCTGGGCAATGCGGTCGATTACGGCCCGCGCGGCGGGGAAATCTTTGTCGATTGTACGCTCGAGGGAAAATGGGCCAGCGTCAGCGTCAGCGACGAAGGCAAGCCTCTGTCCGCGCAGGAGCGCGAGCTGATCTTCGGCAAATATGAAAGGCTGGGCCGTGAGGGGGGCGGGGGCACAGGCCTTGGCCTGCATATTTCGCGCCGTCTGGCCGAGGCAATGGGCGGAAGCCTGACCGTTACGCCTGCATCGGAGGGCGGAAACTGCTTTACGCTTCGCCTGAAGGCCGCCGACACAGCCGAGGGCTGATAGCGTCCTTCAGCGAAATGTCAGCGGTCGCTGCGTCGACGCTGCATCAGCCACGCCAGGATCAGCCCCGCTGCCATCGCAAGCACACCGATATAGGCCCATTGCCGCTTGCCGATCATAAAGCTGCTGGGGGGCCATGACACCAGTTCCAGACCCTGCAGCGTCCACAAGGTCCCCAAAAGAAAAATGACGATGCCGAGGATGGTAAAAGCCAGTCTCCGCATCGTCATTTCCTTTATCGCCGAATCAGCGCCAAAAATTTAGCGTTGATTGATAGGCACATAATCGCGCTCAGTCGGGCCGGTGTAAAGCTGGCGCGGACGGCCGATGCGCTGGCCGGGATCGGAGATCATTTCGTTCCATTGCGCGACCCAGCCGACGGTGCGGGCAAGGGCGAACAGTGCCGTGAACATCTCGGTCGGGAAGCCGATGGCCGAAAGGATCACGCCCGAATAGAAGTCGACGTTCGGGAACAGCTTCTTCTCGATGAAATATTCATCGTTCAGCGCCATTTCTTCCAGTTGCAGGGCAACCTCGAACACAGGGTCGTTGACCTTCAGCGCGTCGAACACTTCGCGCACCGTCTTTTGCATCACGGTCGCCCGCGGGTCATAGTTCTTATAGACGCGGTGGCCAAAGCCCATCAGGCGGAACGGGTCGTCCTTGTTCTTGGCGCGCGCGATATATTCGGGGATCTTGTCGGGGGTGCCGATTTCGTGAAGCATGTTCAGCGCGGCTTCGTTCGCGCCGCCATGCGCCGGACCCCACAGACAGGCGATGCCCGCCGCGATACAGGCAAACGGGTTTGCGCCCGACGAACCGGCCAGACGTACGGTCGAGGTCGAGGCGTTCTGTTCATGGTCGGCATGCAGGATAAAGATGCGGTCCATCGCCTTTTCGACGGCAGGGATCACCTCATATTCCTCGGCAGGGACGCCAAAGGTCATGCGCAGGAAATTGCCGGTATAGCTCAGCGAGTTGTCGGGCTGCAGGAAAGGCTGACCGATCGAGTATTTATACGCCATCGCTGCAATGGTCGGCATTTTGGCGATCAGGCGGTGGGAGCTGATCTTGCGGTGTTCGGGGTCCGAAATATCGGTGCTGTCGTGATAGAAAGCCGAGAGTGCGCCGACCACGCCGCACATGATCGCCATCGGGTGCGCGTCGCGGCGGAAACCCTGATAGAACTGGCGCAACTGATCGTGCAGCATGGTGTGGCGGGTGATGGTGAATTCGAACTTGTCCAGCTCTTCCTGCGACGGCAATTCGCCGTTCAGCATCAGATAGGATACTTCCATGAAGCTGGAATTTTCGGCCAGCTGGCCGATGGGATAGCCGCGGTGCAGCAGCACGCCCTCTTCTCCATCGATAAAGGTCAGACCTGAATCGCAGCTGGCGGTGGAAGTGAAGCCAGGGTCATAAGTGAACATGCCCGACTTGCCGTAAAGCTTGCCGATATCGACGACATCCGGACCAAGCGTCCCGCTCTTTACCGGAAATTCGTAGTCGCCGCCCCCTGCGGTCAGTTTCGCCGTATCGCCCACTTACTCACTCCTCTTCTTCTAACGTCTCAATTTCCTGTGCCGGCGCACCCGTCAAGCCCTGATCCCTAGGGAACTGCTGCGCCAGCGTGTTCGCGGATCCGCGCAAGGCTTTCCTCGCGGCCCAAAAGCACCAGCACGTCGAAAATGCCGGGCGATGTCGATTGCCCGGTCAAGGCCGCGCGCAGCGGTTGTGCGACTTTGCCAAGGCCCAGCTCGCGCTCTTCGGCCATGGCTTTCAATTCGGTTTCCAGCGGCTCGATCGACCAGTCGGACGCCTGTTCCAGCCGGTTGGCTACATCGGCCAGCAATTCGCCGGCACCCTCAGCCTGAAGCAGCGAGGCGGCCTTGTCGTCCAGCGGCAAGGGGCGCTGGCGGAACAGGAACAACGCTCCTTCGGCCAGCTCGTCCAGATTCTTGGCGCGCGCCTTTAGCGATGGCATGGCCTGCACCAGCAGATCGCGATGGCTGGCAGCGTCGAAACCGGCTTCCAGCGCGGCAATGCGCGGCGCGGCCAGATCGGCAAGCCGCGCATCGTCCGCCTCGCGCATATATTGCCCGTTCATATTGGCGAGCTTCTTGAAATCGAAGCGCGACGGGCTTTTGCCGACGGCGGGCAGGTCGAACAATGCGACCGCCTCGTCCCGGCTGAAGATTTCCTGATCGCCATGGCCCCAGCCCAGACGAAGCAGATAGTTCACAACCGCTTCGGGCAGCAGACCCAGCTCGTCGCGATAGGCATCGACACCCATCGCGCCGTGACGCTTGGACAGTTTCGCGCCGTCCGCACCGTGGATCAGCGGGATATGGGCATAGACCGGATCGTCCCACCCGCCTTCGATAGCGTTCATCGCGCGATAGATCGGCAATTGGCGGAAGGCATTGTTCAGATGGTCGTCGCCGCGGATCACATGGGTCACCCCCATGTCGTGATCGTCGACCACCACGGCCAGCATATAGGTCGGCGAACCGTCCGAACGCAGCAGGATGTAATCGTCGATCTCTTCGTTGCGGACCTTTACCTTGCCCTGCACGGCATCCTCGATCTCGGTCACGCCGTCGGTCGGCGTTTTCAGGCGGACGACAAAGGGCGCGCCTTCGGGAGCGTCGGCAGGATCGCGGTCGCGCCAGCGGCCATCATAGCGCAGCGGCCTTTTCGCGGCGCGCTGCTCGGCGCGCATCTGCTCAAGCTCTTCGGCCGTGGCATAGCAGCGATAGGCATGGCCCGCTTCCAGCAACATGTTCGCCACCTCTGCATGGCGGGCCGCACGTTCGGACTGGAACACGGGCGCTTCGTCGTAATCAAAGCCCAGCCAGTCCAGCCCGTCGAGGATGGCGTCGATGGCTTCCTTCGTGGACCGCGCCTTGTCCGTATCCTCGATCCTCAGCAGCGTCTTTCCGCCGAAGTGGCGGGCATAGAGCCAGTTGAACAGCGCGGTGCGCGCGCCGCCGATATGCAGGAAACCGGTGGGCGAGGGTGCGAAACGCGTGACGACAGTTCCTTGCGTCGGGCTTTTCCCCGTTCCGCTGCCGGTTCCGTCTGCCTGGCCGCTTGCCATCTGCGCGTGCTTCCTCTTTCAATACATGTCATGGGCGAGCCGCTCGAACCGGAGACGATTTGGTATGAATGACTTGCGCGGTGCCATGGGGAAGGCCCGTGCCAATACCATCGTTGCCAATACCATCGTCCCGATAGCGGGCGAGGACGAAGGCGATTCCCGCCTTCCTTCGCGGTTGCGGAAATGGGGGAGCGAAGCGCATTTGTCCAGTGCCGTGGCACGATTAGAGGCGTTGCTTGCCGATCGCGGCTTTGAACGCATGCCATGGCTGGCGGTCGCGATGCTGGCGGGGATCGGTATCTGGTTCGCCCTGCCGGGCCCCGGCGAATGGCTGATCGCACTGGGGCTGTGCGGATTGCCGGCCGGTCTGGCCCTGATTGCAATGCGCGGGGACGATCGCGCCCTGCTGCGCAATGCCGCCGTTGCGGTGCCATTGATGATCGCGGCGGGGATTGTGCTGATTTGGGCGCGATCCGCCCTGATCGGGACAGAGCCGGTGGCAGGCCCGCGTGTCGCCGTGGTCGAAGCGCTGGTTCTGGAGCGCGAGGAGCAACCGGCGCGCGATCGGGTACGGCTGATCGTCGCCACGCGCGATCCGCTGGATGCAAGGCCGATCCGCGCACGGCTGAACGTGCCGGAAGAGATGGATGATCCGCGGCTGACGGCGGGGGCGCAATTCCGCGCAAAGCTGCGATTGATCCCGCCACAGCGCGCTGCCGTGCCGGGCGGGTATGATTTCGCACGGGCAGCATGGTTCGACGGGCTGGCGGCTTCGGGCTCTCTGCTCGAGCAACCGGCGATCACGCGCGAGGGCGGCGGAATCGCGGGTTGGCGCAGCAGGCTGGCGGAGCATGTGCGCGAACAGGTCGGACGGTTCAGTGGCACGGCGTCGGCGGCGATCGCGGCCACGCTGATTACCGGCGACAGGGGCGCAATTCCCGACAGCGACGGACAAGCGATGCGCGATGCAGGTCTGGCGCATATGCTCTCGATCAGCGGACTGCATGTGGGCGCCATCGTGGCGATTGCGTGGCTTGTGGTAGTCCGTGTGGGGGCCTTGTTTCCATGGCTGGCACTGCGGGTCCGGCTGCCTCTGGCGGCGGCGGGGACGGGCGCGCTGGCGGGTATCGCCTATACGCTGCTGACGGGCGCGGCCTTGCCCACGGTGCGCGCCTGCCTTGCGGCACTTCTGGTGGTGGGCGCGCTGGCGCTGGGGCGGCAGGCATTGTCGTTGCGCCTGATTGCACTGGCGGCAATGGGCGTGATGCTGTTCTGGCCCGAGGCTGTCATCGGCCCGTCGTTTCAGCTCAGCTTTGCCGCGGTGATCGCGATCGTGGCGTTCCATAACAGCCGGTTCGTCGCATGGCTGCGCGGGAAACGGGGAGAGGGTCGGGGAGAGGGTCGGCTGGAGCGACTGCTCCACGCCGGATTGCTGCTGTTCCTGACCGGTCTTGTGGTGGAGGCGGCGCTGACGCCTTTGGTGCTGTTCCATTTCCAGCGGTCAGGGGTTTACGGGTCGCTGGCCAATGTCATCGCAATTCCGCTGATGACGGGATTGACGCTGCCGGTGCTGATCGGCGGGCTGGTCTTCGATGCCGTCGGCTGGGGCGCGCCGTTCTGGTGGGCGGGGGCCAAATCGCTCGATCTGATTATCGCGCTGGCGCATGGCACGTCGTCATTGCCAGGGGCGGTTTTGCAACTGCCGCAGATCGCCTTGTGGGCCGTGCTCGCCTGTGTTGCGGGCGGATTGTGGCTGGCGCTTTGGTCGGGGCGGCTCCGCCTGTGGGGGTTGGCACCGCTGGCGATCGGGTTGCCTGCGCTGTTTTTGGCGCGGCCAGCCGATTTGCTGATCGAGCAAAGTGGTCGCAACGCTGCGCTACTGGCGCCTGACGGACGGCTTTACCTGTTGCGCAACAGTACAAGTTTTTCTGCCGAGGCCATGGTGGAGGCAATGGGAAAAGGTGCGCAATATGGCGTCGAGCCGTTCGCCGAGTTTCCCGAATGGCCGGGGGCACGATGCAATGGCGTTTTCTGTCAGTTCGAAGCGGAGGGGCGCGTGTTACTTGTCGCCCAGCGACCGGCAGAGGTGCCCTATGGCGCGATGGTGGCGGCATGCGCGCGCGCCGATATCGTGATCGCCAGCAGGCGGCTTCCCGCCGATTGCCAGCCGGCCATGCTGAAGGCGGACAGCAGCCTGCTGGCGCGGCGCGGTGGGCTGGCCGTGGACTTATCGAATGGCACCACCCGCGCGGTCAGACCCCAAGGCGACCGCCACGGCTGGTGACCTTATCATCCGATCAGTGATAACGGCGAAGCAATCCGGCGAGCCGTCCCTGAACCTGAACCTCCGACGGATCGTAGATCTGCGGTTCATAGGCAGCATTGGCGGGATCGAGCCTGACCATGCCGTTTTCGCGCCGCAGATATTTCAGCGTTGCTTCCTCTCCCCGCACCAGCGCGACGATGATCTCTCCGTCGCGGGCGGTGTCGGTGCGGCGGACCAGCGCGTAATCGCCGTCGAAAATACCGGCTTCCACCATGGAATCGCCCGATACTTCCAGCGCGTAATGCTCACCGCTGCCCAGCAGGGCTGCGGGAACAGGCAGGACCTGCGTATCCTCCATCGCTTCGATCGGGACGCCGGCGGCGATCCGACCGTGCAGGGGAATTTCGATCACATCGTTCGACGCGCCGGACGGCGGGGACGGGCGCCTGAATTCGACCACATTATCGGCTTTCGCCGCGCTTGGCGCCACTGCCGCAGGTTTCGCCGTGCCGGTCACGTCGTCGGGCTGGCGGATCACTTCGAGCGCCCGCGCGCGATTGGGCAGGCGGCGGATGAACCCGCGTTCTTCCAAGGCGGAAATCAGCCGGTGGACACCCGACTTCGATTTCAGATCGAGCGCTTCCTTCATTTCCTCGAACGAGGGGGAAATGCCCGTATCCTCAAGCCGCTGTTGAATGAAAAGCAGCAATTCGTGCTGTTTGCGCGTAAGCATGGCCAATATCCTGTTCCGCCCAAAGTCCTGTTCCGTTCCGCGCCCCAATGGCGCGAACGAATGCGGAACAATTAAGCAACATCAGAATGATCGTCAAGCCATGTTAACGCAATGTTCCACTAGGCGCGATTGCGCGGGGCAAAGGGCATCACTTGTACGATATCGCCGCTGGCAACCGTTCCGCTTTTTGCAGGGCGCAGGATCAGCGCATCGGCTTCGGCCAGCGGGCTCAACGCCGCACTATCCTGCAGAAACAGGGGCATGACGCCTGCATCGGTAAAGCGGCAGCGCAGAAATTCCGTCCGCCTGCCAGTGGCGGGCAGATCGGCAAGACAGAACGCGGGCTGTAGCGCGGGCAGCGGCGACCGGTCGCCCATCAGCGCGCGCGCGACGGGCAGGGCGAACAGATGCGCGGTGACGAAGCTGGAAACCGGATTGCCGGGAAGGCCGATGACGAGCTGCTTGCCCAGCTTTGCGACAAGGATCGGCTTGCCCGGCTTGATCGCAACGCGCCAGAAATCGATTTCGGCGCCCATCTCCTGCAGTACGGGCAGCACGAGATCGTGGTCCCCCACCGAAGCGCCCCCGCTGGTGACGATCATCTGCGCATCGCCTGCATTTTCAAAGGCGCTGCGCAAGGCATCCCGCCGGTCGGGGACGGGGCCCTGACGCTGAACCGTGCAGCCGATATCGGCGAACAACGCGCCCAGCATTGCCCCGTTGCTGGCGAGAATGGAACCGGCAGGCAGCGGTTCACCGGCAGGGCGCAATTCATCGCCGCTTTCGATGACGGCGACGTTGGCGATATCATGCACTGGCAAGATGCCATGACCCGCAGTGATGCTCAGCGCCAGCCGTGCCGGTGTCAGCCTTTCGCCCGCCCTGGCGACTGTCTGGCCATCGCTGAAATCCAGTCCGCGCGGCCGAATATGGCGGTGAAGCGGGGCGGGCGGTTGCCCTTCGAAATAAAGGCGGACGCCGTCGCGGCGGCAATCCTCCTGCACGGCGACCATGTCCGCGCCGTCGGGCACCACGCCGCCCGTGGCGATGCGTACCGCCTGACCCGCACCGACCGAGCCTTGATACACATGGCCCGCCGCGCTTTCGCCGACGATGTTCCACGGTCCGGGCATATCGGCCTGCCGCATGGCATAGCCATCCATGGCCGACATCGGATCGGGCGGCTGCGATCGCAGCGCCACGACATCGCGCGCCAGCCAGCGGCCCGATGCCTCTTCGGCAGGCAAATCGACGGCGGGTAACCGCTGTGCCATCGCCAGCAGGCGCCGCTGCGCCTCGTCCAGATCGAGCAGCGGTGCCGTCAAAGCTCCAGATCCTCGTGCCCTGCGGCGCGCCAGCGGCCCGATTTGCCGCCATCCTTGGCGATCAGGCGGATACCGCCGATGACCATCCCCTTGTCCAGAGCCTTGGCCATGTCGTAAATCGTGATCAGCGCAACTGAAACGGCCGTGATCGCTTCCATCTCCACACCGGTCTTCGCCTCGATCGCGGCGCTGGCGCTGGCGCGGATCGCGCCGTGTTCGAACGCGAAATCGACATTCACTGCATCGATGGGCAGCGGATGACACAGCGGCACCAGCTCGCCCGTCTTTTTCGCCGCCATGATACCGGCGATGCGCGCCGTCGCCAGCACGTCGCCCTTTTTCACACTGCCTTCGCGGATCGCCTGCAGTGCTTCGTCTGACATGGTGATGATGCCACTGGCGACCGCGATGCGGCGCGCTGCGGCCTTGCCGCCGATGTCGACCATGCGCGCATTTCCCGCGGCATCGATATGGGACAGCCTGCTGCCCATCATCGCGTTCCGAGCGGTCCGGCCATGCCGGACAGGCGGGGAAGACCCAAAAGGTCGCGTGTGGCAGTGGCCACGTCGTCCTGCCGCATCAGGCTCTCTCCCACCAAGAAACAACGCGCGCCCGAGGTTTCGCACACTCTCTGCACGTCGGCATGGCTGGCGATGCCGCTTTCGCTGACCAGCAGGGCGCCTTGCGGGGCCAGCGGGGCAAGCCGGGCGGTGGTGGCGATGTCGGTCGTGAATGTGCGCAGATCGCGGTTGTTGACGCCGATCAGCCGCGACCGCAGCCGGTGCGCGCGCTCCATCTCGGCCTCGTCATGCACTTCGACCAGCACATCCATATGCGCTTCGATGGCGGCGGCCTCGATCTCGGCGGCGAGCGTATCGTCGAGCGCGGCGACGATGATCAGGATCGCATCGGCGCCAATGGCGCGCGCTTCGGTCACTTGCCAGGGGTCGACCATGAAATCCTTGCGCAGCACGGGCAGGGTACAGGCGGCGCGCGCGGCGACGAGATAATCCTCGTGCCCCTGAAAATGCGGCGCATCGGTCAGCACCGACAGGCAGGTCGCCCCGCCGGCGGCATAGGCGCGGGCATGTTCGGGTGGGTCGAAATCAGCGCGAATCAGGCCTTTGGAAGGCGAAGCTTTCTTGATTTCCGCGATCAGCCCAAAGCCGCGCCGCGATGCCTGTTCCAGCCGCGCGGCGAAACCGCGCGGTGCTTCCTGTGCGCGGGCCAGCACTTCCAGATCGCGCAGGGAACGCTGCGCCTTGCGAAGGGCGACTTCGCCGCGTTTGACGTCGCAAATCTCGAGCAGACGGTTGCTCATGCCAGTTTTCCCGAATTCACGACGCCGATCCAGCAGTCGAGCAAGGCTTTCACCAGCCCCTTGTCGATGACTTCGGCGGCTTCTTCCGCGCCTTCGCGCAAGGTTTCGGCTTCGCCCGCGACCACAAGTGCGGCGGCGGCGTTGAAGATCACCGTGTCGCGATAGGCACCTTTGGCCCCCATCAGCAAGTCGCGCAGGGCAGCGGCGTTGAAATCCGCGTCGCCCCCCTTGATCTCATCGAGCGGATGGACAGGCAGGCCCGCGTCTTCGGGGCCGATCTCGGACGGAAAGTCGAACCCGATCGCTTCGGTCCTGCTGGGCCCGGCAATCGATAATTCGTCCAGACCTTCCATGCCTGACACGACCAGTGCGCGTTCGGTGCCCAGATCGCGCATGGCGCGCGCGTAAACGGGCACCAGAGCGGGGCTGGCGACGCCGACCAGCTGGCGGGTGACACTGGCGGGATTGGCCAGCGGGCCGGTGAAGTTGAAGATGGTGCGGCGACCCAGTGCCTTGCGGATCGGGGCAATGCGGCCCAGCGCGGGATGGTGCGATTGGGCAAACAGAAAGGCGATGGACAGATCCGGCAGGGTCTGCGCCGCCAGCGCACCGGCCTTGTCGAGGTTCAGGCCAAGGCTTTCCAGCGTATCGGCCCCGCCCGCCTTGCTGCTGGCCGCGCGATTGCCGTGTTTCGCCACAGGCACGCCGCAAGCGGCCACCACCAGCGCCACGGCAGTGGATACGTTCAGCGAATGCTGCCCGTCGCCGCCCGTGCCGCAAACATCGATGGCAAGCGCGGGCGCGGGAACCGGCTTCATCCTTGCGCGCATGGCACGCACGGCACCGGCGATTTCCTCTGCCGTTTCGCCGCGCTCCGCCATGGCGGTCAGCGCATCGGCAATGGCATCGTCCGCCATTTCGCCGTCGAGCATCTTGCCGACCAGCGCTTCGGCTTCGTCGATGGTCAGTCCGGTCGATGCCATCATGCGACCACGGCCTGTTCGGCAGGCAGAACCGCGTCGATCCCGCATAGCGCAAGGAAATTGGCAAGCATGGCATGGCCGTGCTGCGTGGCGATGCTTTCGGGGTGGAACTGAACACCGTGGATCGGCAGGCTTTCGTGGCGGAAGCCCATGGCATGGGTGCCATCCTCGTCCGGACGCGGCGTGGTGGCGTTGATCTTCAGGCAATCGGGCACGTCCTCTACCACAAGGCTGTGATAGCGCGTGGCGGTAAAGGGCGAGGGCAGGCCAGCGAATACGCCCGTTCCGTCATGATCGACGGGCGAGGTCTTGCCATGCATCAGCCCGCCGCGAACGACCTTGCCGCCGAAATATTGCCCGATGGACTGGTGGCCAAGGCACACGCCCAGCAGCGGCAGCCGCGCATCGGCGCAAGCGCCGACGAGGTCGAGGCTGATTCCCGCTTCGTCGGGCGTGCAGGGTCCGGGCGAGATCAGAAAGCCTTTCGCGCCGGTTTTCAGTGCATCTGCTGCCGTGATGGCGTCGTTGCGCACCACTTCCACCTTTGCGCCCATTTCCATCAGATAATGGACGAGGTTCCAGGTGAAGCTGTCGTAATTGTCGATGACAAGGATCATGATGCCCGCCTTTGCGCGCGAATAGGGCCGAGATCAAGGCGGCGGGGGAAGCGGGGCGGGCCTATTGCCCGTATCCCGGCTCACCCGCGAGGCTGAGTGCCTCTTTCGCGGCGGCGAGCAATGCGCCCGCCTTTGCTTCGCACTCCCGCTGTTCATAGGCGGGATCGGAATCGGCCACGATGCCCGCGCCTGCCTGCACATGCATCACCCCGTCCTTGACCACTGCGGTGCGCAGGACGATGCAGCTGTCCACCGATCCGTCCGGCGCGAAATAGCCGACGCCGCCCGCATAGGCACCGCGGGTTTCCGGCTCCAGCTCGGCAATGATCTGGCAGGCCCGCACCTTGGGCGCGCCGCTGACCGTGCCTGCAGGAAAACCTGCGAACATGGCGTCGATGGCATCGGCATCGGCCGCCAGATCGCCCACCACGTTCGACACGATATGCATGACATGGCTGTAGTGTTCGACCGTATAGCTTTCGGTCACGCGCACCGTGCCCGGTTTCGCCACGCGGCCCACATCGTTGCGGCCAAGATCGAGCAGCATCAGATGTTCGGCGCGTTCCTTGGGATCGGCCAGCAGGCTGTCGCGATTGGCGCGGTCTTCCTCTGCGTCTTTGCCGCGGGGGCGGGTGCCCGCGATGGGCCGGATCGTCACCTCGGGCTTGCCGTCCGCCCCGCCGCGCACGCGCACGAGGATTTCGGGGCTGGACCCCGTCAGCGCAAAGCCGGGCAAGTCGAGGAAATAGAGGAAGGGCGAGGGGTTCACTCGCCGCAACGCGCGGTAAAGCGCCAGCGGAGGCAGCGGGAAGGGGCACGTGAAACGCTGCGCCAGAACCACCTGAAAGATATCGCCCGCCGTAATGTAATCCTTGGCCGCGCGCACCATCTCGGTATAGCGGCCCGCGGGCAATTGCGGGGTCAGCGCTGCCTCGGCCTCTTCGGGCAAAAGCGGGGGCGTTGACAGGCGCGCGCCCTGCAGCTTTGCCAGACAGGCCTCGATCCGCTCTGCCGCGGCGGAAACGGCATTATCGGCGCTGCTTTCCGAGGGCCAGACGGGCGCGATGCAGAACAGCGTGTCCTTCAGCCGGTCGAACACGAGGATCAGCGTGGGCCGCGCGAAGATCATGTCGGGCAGGTCCAGCGGATTGGGCGCGGGCCGTGCGATATCCTCGACCAGACCGATCGTTTCATACCCGAAATAGCCGACAAGACAGGCAAGCGCGGGCGGCAATTCATCGGGCACATCGAAACGGCAGCTGGCCGCCAGATTGCGCAATGCGGTCAGCGGCTCGTCCTTCAGCTGGACGAAAGCGTTGCGGTCATGCCGCCAGATGCGGTTGATTTCCGCCGTATCGCCCCTTGCGCGGAACAGCAGGTCGGGATCCAGCCCGACAAGCGAGTAACGCCCGCGCGTCTCGCCCCCTTCGACCGATTCCAACAGGAAATCGCCGCGACCCGGTTCGATCAGCTTGACCGCGGCGGCCACCGGCGTTTCGCAATCCGCGATCACCTTGCGCCAGACCACGCCTGCGCGTCCCGCGCGCAACTGGCTGGCGGCAAAGGCGTCGCGGGCGTGATCCGCGTTTTCGGGGACGGCGGTGTCGGTCATCGTGTTGGCGGTTCGCTTATATACGGGCGATCAATTGCGCTAGGGCGCAAGCTGGGTGCGAACGGCGGCAATCGCATTGTCATTGCGAGTCACCGGCACTTCCTTTGCAATCGCAACGCGAAGCTGGTCGATCAGCTCCTGCTGGCGAAGATGCGACAATTCGGCCTGCGTTTGCGCGATGATTGGATCGTCGTCGGCCAGTTCGGGTACGTCGATGCTGTCGAGCGAGACGATGAACCAGCCCAGACCATTGGGCGCTTCCAGCCGTTTCGCGGTCTTGGGTGCCATGGTGAACATCAGGGCCAGCGGCGGCGCGATGCCGCGTTGCTGGCGCTGCGCCATCAGCTGGCGGCGCGACAGATCGATGCTGTCGACCGGCGGTGTGCGAACATCGAGACCGGCCAGCGCCTCGGACAGGGTCTTGCCGCCCTTGATCGCGGCCATCACCTTGTCGGCGGCAGCCTTCGCCTTTTCAGAGCCCTGTTCCAGCTTGTAATTGCGCGTCAGCACGTCCTTGATGTCGTCGAACGGCGGCGGCGCGGCACGGGTGACTTCGCCGGGTTCAAAGATCACATAGCGTTGTCCGTCCATGCTGGCCGCGATTTGCGCATCGCCACCGGGCTGCATGGCAAACACGGTTTGCGCCAGACGCGCTTCCGATGGATCGACTTCGCCTTCGCCGAACACGCTGCCATCCTCGGTCAGCGGGGGCGTATTGCTCACCTCGGCATTCAGCGATTTGGCGACATCGGCAAGGCTTGCGCCCGACTGCAGGCGATCCTCGATCTGTGAGGCGCGGTCGGCCATCAGGCTGCGGGTTTTTTCCTGCCCGATCGCTTCGGCAATCTCGCCGCGCACGGCATCGATACCGCGTGCCGCGACCGGAGTGACCTTGCCGACGCGGATCAGGTAAAAACCCAGCGGTCCGCGAACCGGCCCGACGATGCTGCCCGAGGCCGCGTCATAAACGGCGGCTGCAACCTGCGGCGTTGATGTCGAGGTCAGTTGCTGGCGGCTGGTGGCGGTGACCGTGTTCGTCTCAAGCCCCTGCTTTTCCGCCACGGCCCGCAATTGCGAGGGGGAAGCGATCTGCCCTTTCAGCGCATTGGCCGCGGCTTCGGTCGGTACGATCAGCTGCTCGAACTCGCGCTCCTCGCGCGCGGTATACTGGCTGGCATTCGCCTTATAGCGTTCGGCAATCTCGGCCTCGGTCGGCTTGGCCGCATCCCCCAGCACTTCCGCGCCGAAAGTCGCAAGGCGGATCGTGCGACGCTCGGGCAGCATATAGGTGTCGCGATTGTCGGCGAGGTATTTTTTCAGTACCGCATCGTCGACCGGTTCCTGATCGATAAAGGCAGGGCTGGGGATCAGCGCCACGCCGCCATGGCGCGTTTCGTTGAGCAGCCCCGCATATCGGCGCGCGACATTCAGCGGTGCCTTGTCCCCATAGGTCGTGGGCACCAGCAACATGCGCGAGACAAGACCCTGTCCGATATCCTCGCGCACCATCTGGTCCGAAAGGCCGCGACGCTGGATGGCCTGATTATAGAGGTCCTGGCTGAATTTTCCGTCGGGCCCCTGAAACGCGGCCATCTGCGTCAATTCGCTGCCGATCAGCGAATCGCCGATGCGCACCCCCTTGGACAGGCCGAAATCGTAAAGTGCATAGCGTTCGACCATCTGGTCCAGCAGATTGTCGATCGCGCCGGCCTCCAGAAAATCCTCCATGGTCGCGGTCGGATTATTTTCCCGCGCCTGTTCGAACGCGCTGCCCACGGTGGTGCGCAATTGCGACGTGGTGATTTTCTGGTCGCCCACCGTCGCCACGCGCTCGCTTCCCGCGATGCCGCCAAAGCCCGATCCGGTGATATCCGCGCTGGCAAACGCCAAAGCGATCAGCGCGACAAAGCCCAAAGTCAGCGCAAGGCCGAGCGGAGATTGGAAAAGCTTGCGAAAACCCTGGATCATGGTGACTGGCAATCCGTAATTTGGCCGTAAGGGGCCGTCATTTTCTTCGCATGGCCCGGCGTGAAACCGGACCGGCGCGATGCATTGGCGCACGGCTTTAGGCGGGTGATGGCCGCGCTGCAACACCGTCCCCGCAAAGCGGGCACGACCGGTCCGCTACCGTTTTGACACAAAACCCTCCATGGGCTAGCCGCCGCCGACCGGCAGGGCTATCGACTCTGTCATTCTTCCCGGGTCATTCTTTCCGGGTCATTCCTTCGGGCGTTGTCATTGTGACAGCACGGATCACAAACAGGGCGGACGGGTAATCGATGGCACAACGTTGCTATGTAGTCGGAAACTGGAAAATGCACGGCATGCGCACCGATCTTAGCGAGGCGCGCGCCATCGACCGCGCTTCGTCGCGCCTGCCCAAGGTAGAGGTGGCGATCGCGCCGCCCGCAACGCTGATTTCGGCACTGCGAGAGGCGGTGAACCAGATCGGCGTGGGCGCGCAGAATTGCCATTCGTCCGAGAAGGGTGCGCATACCGGCGATATTTCGGCCGCCATGCTGCGCGAGGCGGGGGCCGATTTCGTGATCGTCGGCCATTCCGAGCGCCGCGCCGACCATGGCGAGACCAACGCGGACGTCAAGGCCAAGGCCGAAGCGGCGCAGGCCGTCGACCTTGGCGTGATCCTGTGCGTGGGCGAAAGCGCGGAGCAGCGCGATTCGGGCGAGGCGGAGAAGATCGTCGCGCGCCAGCTGGCCGATTGCCTGCCCGATTCGCCGCAGCGCCTGTCGGTCGCCTATGAACCGATCTGGGCCATCGGCACGGGTCGCGTCCCGTCGGTTCAGGATGTGGGTACCATGCATAAATGGCTGCGCGCGGTGCTGATGGACCGTTACGGGGACGAGGGGAAGGAAATCCGCATTCTCTATGGCGGGTCGGTCAAGGGCGATAACGCGGCCGAATTGCTGTCGGCATCCGAAGTGGGCGGCGCGCTGGTCGGCGGGGCCAGCCTGACGGCGGACGGTTTCGTACCGATCATCGCGGCGGCATCCTCTTTGGACGAAGGCTGAACGTCCGAAACTTGCCCCCCGCCCCTTTGCTTCCCAGTTCGGGTTGCTTGCAAGTTAGGGCCGCTGCCGGTAAGAGCCGCCGCCTTGGATCGGCGCACGGGCTTGCATAGGCACGCGCGGCTCCTATTTTTCGCAAACTTGTTGTCTGTCTGCATAACCGGATCAATCGATGTCGCTTTTCCTGTTTCTTACCATCGTTCAAGCGATTGTTGGTGCGGCGCTGGTCGGCGCGATCCTGATGCAGCAGTCGGAAGGCGGCGGGCTTGGCGTGGGCGGTAGCCCGTCCGGCCTGATGAGCGCGCGCGGTGCGGCCAATTTCATGACGCGGGCCACCGGCATTCTGGCTGTTCTGTTCGTCGTGCTGTCGATCGCGCTGGCGGCGATTGCCGTCGAAACCACGCAGGGCAGCGAAATCGATACCTCGCTCGACCGTACGATCCCCGCCGCAGCGCCCGATCCGCTGGCGCCTGCCGTTCCTGCGGCGACTCCCGCTCCTGCGGGCGAGGCGGCGCCGGCTGCCGATGCAGATCCGCTGGCCGGTTCGGCCGAATAACCGGGCCACATAGGGTTCCGCCCTGAAATCAGCACCGGACCGGATCGCTTATCCGGTCCATCCCCATTAAATTGACGAAAAGCGGCCGCAGGCTTCACACGAAGCTTGCCCCATTTCGATTCTTTCGACTAAGGCCCAACCCCCATGGCGCGGTACATTTTCATCACCGGCGGCGTGGTCTCCTCGCTCGGCAAAGGTCTTATGGCGGCATCGCTGGCTGCCCTTTTGCAAGCGCGTGGCTACAAGGTCCGCATTCGTAAGTTCGACCCCTATCTCAACGTCGATCCGGGGACGATGAGCCCCTATCAGCACGGCGAGGTTTTCGTGACCGACGACGGGGCGGAAACCGACCTCGATCTGGGCCACTACGAACGCTTTACCGGCGTGTCGGCGCATCAGGGCGACAATATCACCAGCGGGCGGATCTATCAGTCGATCATCGCCAGGGAACGGCGTGGTGATTATCTGGGCGCGACCGTTCAGGTGATCCCGCATGTGACCGACGCGATCAAGCAATTCGCCCTTGCCGATACCGAGGGGCTGGATTTCGTCCTGTGCGAATTCGGCGGCACCGTCGGCGATATCGAGGGGCTTCCCTTTATCGAAGCGATTCGCCAGCTGCGTAACGAACTGCCGCGCGAACAGACCGCCGCGATTCACGTGACGCTGGTGCCCTATATCAAGGCGGCGGGCGAGCTGAAGACCAAGCCCACCCAGCATTCGGTGCGCGAGCTGACGAGCCTTGGCGTACAGCCCGACCTGCTGCTGTGCCGCTGCGAACATGAATTGCCCGAAAGCGAACGCCGCAAGATCGCGCAGTTCTGCAACGTGCGGACAGAAGCGGTCATTCCCGCGCTCGATGCCAGCAGCATCTATGCGGTGCCGCTGCAATATCATGCCGAGGGTCTCGACGCAGAGGTTCTGCGCCATTTCCGCATGGATGCACCGGCACCCGAACTGGCGGGCTGGGACGACATCGTCGACCGGTTCGAGAATCCGGAGGGTGAGGTGACCATCGGTGTGGTCGGCAAATATGTCGGCCTGCCCGATGCGTATAAATCGCTGAACGAAGCGCTGATTCACGGCGGAATGGCCAATCGCACCAAGGTCCATGTGAAGTGGATCGATGCCGAATTGTTCGAACAGGATGAATCGGACATCGTGGCGGCGCTGGAACCGATGCACGGCATCCTCGTCCCCGGCGGTTTTGGCGAACGGGGCAGCGAAGGCAAGATCGAGAGCGTCCGCTTTGCCCGTGAACGCGACGTGCCATTCCTCGGCATCTGTCTCGGCATGCAGATGGCCTGCATCGAAGGCGCCCGGAACACGGCGGGAATCGCCGGCGCAAGTTCGACCGAGTTCGGCGAAACGAGCGAGCCTGTCGTCGGCATCATCACCGAATGGATGACCGCCGAAGGGCTTGAAAAGCGCGCCGAGGGCGGTGACCTTGGCGGTACGATGCGGCTTGGCGCCTATGACGCGAAGCTGGCGGGCAACAGCCGCGCAGCCAATCTGTATGGCAGCACCGAGATATCCGAGCGCCACCGCCACCGTTACGAAGTGAACGTCGCCTATCGCGAAGCGCTGGAACAAGGCGGCTTGCTGTTTTCGGGCATGTCGCCCGACGGCCTGCTGCCCGAAATCGTGGAACGCCCCGACCACCCGTGGTTCGTCGGCGTGCAATTCCATCCCGAATACAAGAGCCGTCCATTCGCGCCCCATCCGCTGTTTGCCGGATTCATCAAGGCGGCACTGGAGCAGTCGCGGCTCGTTTAGGAAAATCGTTAACGCCCGCAGGCAGGGAAGGCTTCGGATCGCTTAGGATTTGAAGAATTTCCTTGCCTTTACGCGCGATGAACGGTTACCGATACGTCCACGGTGCATGAAATGTTACATTCCGTCGGGGTCATGGCCCGCGATGGCAGGCGTGGACCAGACGGGTTGGGGAAGGTTCAGGCATTGGCGTGACAGGTCGGCACCGTCGTTGACGGGTCGTCGGGCGTGCGGGGGACGTGCACGCTGCCGGAATTCCGTCGAATGATTTCAGCTTTCCCGACCCCGGTCGCGATGCGCTTTGCCGTTCGCATATCGGCCGAAATGGCTTGCCTGCGGGAATGACTGTCTTTCTGCGACCCGGATGGTCATTTTCAAGGGTGAGGCGGCGGTGACGTCGCGGGGGTGGGCAGTTTCCGATGTCCGCCCCCGAAGAATTTTCAACCCTTTATATCAATCCCTTGGACCGCAGCGATACATGGCCGCTGCGGCCCACGATGATATGGTCATGCACCGTCACGCCCAGCAATCGCCCAGCCTCTGCAATGCGGTTGGTGATCTGGATATCGGCCCTGCTCGGTTCGGGATTGCCGCTGGGGTGGTTGTGAACAAGGATCAAAGCCGCCGCACCCAGATCCATCGCCCGCTTAATTACCTCGCGCGGGTGGATGGCTGCTTCGTCAAGCGAGCCGTCGCCGACATGATCGTCGCGAATCAACCGGTTTTGCGCATTGAGATAGAGGATGCGCACCCGTTCGACCGTCAGATGCGCCATATCGATCGTCAGATAATCGATCAGCGCCTGCCAGCTGCCCAGAATCGGCTGTTCCTGCACCTGGCTGCGCGCCAGCCGCCGGGCTGCAACGCCCACAATCTTCAGCGCCGCGGCGCTGGTCTCTCCCATACCGGGATGATCGGCCAGCGCCTTGCGGTCGGCATTGAACACGCCCGCAAGGCTGCCGAAACGCTGCAACAGGCTGCGCGCGATCGGTTTTACATCCTTTCGCGGAATCGCGGTCATCAACAGATATTCGACGATTTCATGGTCACCCAGCGCATCGATCCCGCCCGACAGCATCCTTTCGCGCAGCCGCGCGCGATGGCCGCGCGGATCGGTGCCGTCTTGCGGTCTGCCCTGCGGCGGTATGGCAGGCGCATCGATCGGCAGCGGTTCCTGCCCGTCGGCCATGGCGTAAACGTCCCTTTTCGGCGGCACGAAATCGTGCGCATCCCTGTGCGGTCATTGCCTTTTGCCGGACGAATGCGCAAGTTCGGCCCAGCATTCGGCCAGCTGCAAGGGCGCCGATATTCGATTGCGCAGGCGGCATGAGCGAACAGGACGATAACGAACAGGCGGGAGAAGTGCCGACCGGCGAACCGGTCGCTGCCTCCGTTCGTGCGCGCCGCTATCGCAAACGGCGGTTTTTCGCCGATGTGGCGCTCGTATTTTTCGCGATCTCGCTGGGCATATTCGCCGGGCTTTACGTTACGCGCGAAAGGCTGGCCGGTGATTTGATCGATTCGACGCTGGCCGAATATGGCGTTCCGGCGAGCTATGAGGTGATCTCGATCGGGCCGCAGCAGCAGGTGATCGGCAATATCGTAGTGGGCGATCCCCTTGACCCCGACCTGACGGTAGAGCGGGCTGTGGTGACGATCGCCTATCGCTTCGGCACGCCCGCCATCGGCGGCGTCAGGCTGGAAAAGCCGCGGCTTTACGGGCGCTGGGATGGCGAAAAGGTCAGTTTCGGTGCGCTCGACAGAGTGATTTACGACAGTGCGAGCGACGAGCCGTTCGCACTGCCCGATCTGGACCTTGCGATTGCGGACGGGCGGGCAATGGTGCGCAGTCCGTGGGGCGATGTCGGTGCCAAGCTGGAAGGCGGCGGCAATCTGGCCAGCGGCTTTGCAGGCGTGGCGGGCGCGGTCATGCCCCGGATGGCGCTGGGCGATTGTACGGGCGAGTGGGGGAGCCTTTATGGCAAGTTGGCGACGCATAGGGGGCGACTGGCGTTTGACGGGCCGGTGCGTCTGGCCAGCCTGCAATGCGCGTCCGGCGCGGCGATGGGGCAAAACGCGCTGCAATTTCATGCCGAGACGCAGGATTTCGCCAGTTTCGCGCTGCGTGGACGCTTGAACGGACGCGGTTTGGCGCATGATATGGCGCGTGCCGACGCGCTGACGGGCGATCTGGCGCTGACCCGCGATGGCAAGGGCGCTCTGGTGTCGAATTTCGACTTATCCGCCAGCGGGGTGGAAGCATCGGGCATCAAGGGGCGAACCGTCCGGCTGGAAGGACGCGTCCGCGCGCGGCCGGACCTGTCGCATGTGGCCTTCAACGGCGGGCTTGAGGGTGAGGGGCTGCAAGCTGCGGGTGACCTCGATACCCTGATGACGGGATGGCGCAAATCGGCTGCGGGAACGCTGGCGGAGCCTTTGCTGGCCAAATTGCAAAGCGGCCTGGCGGCAGAGGGCAAGGACAGCAGTTTTTCGGCGGATGTGCAGGCGCGCCTTGCAGATGGTCGTACGACGCTGATCGTGCCGCAGGCGCGCTGGCGGGGCACGAGCGGAGAGACGCTGCTGGCGCTTTCGCGCGGGCAATACGGGTTTGGCGGCGACCGGCCTGTCGAAGTGGCGGGCAATTTCTCCACCGGCGGCGCGGGGTTGCCGCGTATCACGGGCCGGATGGAAGAGCGTGAGGATGGCATTCGCGCCATGCGGCTGACCATGGCGGAATATAGGGCGCGCGACGCGGCGCTGGCCGTGCCCGACATGCGCATCGTGCAAAACGCTTCGGGCGCGGTTTCGGTTGCCGGTCGCCTGATCGCCAGCGGCGCGTTCCCCGGCGGGAGGGTAGAGGCGTTGAACCTGCCGGTCGCGGGCGGATGGAGCGAGCGGAGCGGGCTGGCGCTGGGCTCCGCGTGCATTTCGCCGCGATTCGACGCGCTTACATTGGCAAGCCTGTCGATGGTGCGGCAGACCGTCACATTGTGCCCGCCAGGTGACGGCGCGATGCTGCGCGTGACGCAAAACGGCGCCCGTTTCGCGGCGGGCGTGCCCGAACTGGCGCTGGCGGGGCGTCTGGGCGACACGCCGGTGCGCGTGAATGGCGGTCCGGTGGGATTTGCCTTTCCCGGCACCATGGCAGCGCGCGATCTGGACGTGCAACTGGGTGAGGGCGGATCGGCCACGCAATTCGTGCTGAGCGATCTGAAAGCCGATCTGGGCAGCGCGATCGGCGGCAGCTTTGCCGATGCCGAAATGCGCATGGCCGCCGTGCCGCACGATATTACGCGGGCATCGGGCCGATGGTCCTATAACGATGGCGTGCTGGCGCTGGACGATGTCAGCCTTCGGATGACCGACCGCGCGGCTTCGGCCCGGTTCAATCCGATGGTGAGCGAAGGGGCGACCTTAAGGCTGGCCGACAACCGGATCGCGGCGCAAGCCCTGCTGCGCGAGGAAACGACCGGCAGGCAGGTTACCGCCGTCGATATCGCGCATGATCTGGGCAGCGGGACGGGCCATGCCGATCTGACGGTTGACGGGCTGCGTTTCGATGAGGGCCTGCAACCGACCGATATCACCCCGCTGGCGCTGGGCGTGGTCGCCAATATGCAGGGGCGGGTCGATGGCAGCGGGCGGATCGACTGGAGCGCGCAAGGCATTACGTCCACCGGCCAGTTCACCACGGCCTCGCTCGATTTCGCGGCGGCATTCGGACCGGTCAAGGGCATGGCGGGAACGATCCGCTTTACCGATCTGATGGGCATGGTCACCGCGCCCGACCAGACGATCACCGTGGCCGAAATCAATCCCGGCATTCCGGTCGAAAACGGCGTGATCCGCTATGCTCTTGAGGAAGGGAATGTCTTTGCCTTTCATTCGGGCAAATGGCCCTTTGTCGGCGGCACGCTGGAATTGCGGCCCGTGCGCATGACATTGGGCGCGGACGAGACGCGGCGCTATGTCTTCGTGATCGAGGGGCTGGATGCGGCGCGCTTCCTCGAAAGGATGGAAATGGCCAATCTGTCGGCAACCGGCACGTTCGACGGCACCTTGCCCGTGGTGTTCGACAAGGCGGGCGGGCGGATCGAGGAAGGGTTCCTGCAATCGCGCGCGCCGGGCGGCAATCTCTCCTATGTCGGGGCGCTCAGCTATGAGGATATGTCCGCGATCACCAATTTCGCCTTCGATGCGCTGAAATCGCTGGATTACAAGAACATGACCATTGGCATGGACGGCGCGCTGGAAGGGGAGATCGTCACCCGCGTGCGAATCGACGGGGTCAGTCAGGGCGAGGCGGCGTCGAAGAACATTCTGACCCGCAAGCTCGCCAGCCTGCCGGTGCGCTTTAACGTCAATATACGCGCGCCCTTCTATCAGCTGCTCTCCAGCCTGAAATCGCTGTACGATCCGGCTTCGGTGCGCGATCCGCGCGAACTGGGCCTGTTGAAGGAAGAGGGCGGTGCATTGGTGTCCGACCCCGAAGCTCCCGAAATTCCTCCGGCTCCGCAAGGCGATCTGGTCGCTGGCTTGCCGCCGGTTAAACCCTCTATTCACAATGCCGAAAGCGAGACCGTGCCATGAACCGTGCCATAGAAGCGTCGACCGGATTGACGCAGGCAATACGCGCTGCGACTGGTCCCGCCATGAAGGAGCATGGATCTGGATATCGGGCTTTGCGCAATATCGCACTGGCGTTGACAATGGCCGCGCCGCTGGCGGGGTGCATTAATGTGAACGCACCCAACGATGCGATCGTGATCGAGCTCAACATCAATATCAAACAGGAAGTGCTCTACCGGCTGGTCGATTCCGCCGAACAGAACATAGAGGATAATCCGGAGATTTTCTGATGGCCCGTAATAGAATTCTTTCCGCTGCCGGCCTGGCAGTGGTGGCCATCGCCGCCACTGCCGTCACCGCAACCGGCATGCTTGCCGCTCCGGCCTCTGCCGTGCAGCGCGATCCCGCCTATGCCGCCGCGCGCGCGAATGGCGCGATCGGTGAGAAGATGGACGGTTATCTGGGCT
Organism: Croceicoccus sp. Ery15; assembly: GCF_020985305.1. Lineage (NCBI taxonomy): Bacteria > Pseudomonadati > Pseudomonadota > Alphaproteobacteria > Sphingomonadales > Erythrobacteraceae > Croceicoccus > Croceicoccus sp. Ery15. The sequence continues at coordinate 1,209,014 of NZ_CP087588.1, read as the reverse complement.
TTGTCGGCTCTCCCGATGCGGCATTGCGCAAGCTTGTCGATGACCTGAATATCCGCCGCAAGGCCAGCTATGCCGACAGGGCGAGGGCCGAGGGCGTGACAATCGAGGAATTCGCATTCGCGCAAGGGTGCATCCTGATCGCGCGCACCAGTGCGGGCGAAAAATACCAGGCGCCCGACGGAAGCTGGCAGACGCGCGGTGCAGGTGCCGCCCGACTCGATCCGCGCTGTCCGTCGGTCGGATGAGGGGCTGATTTGGCAATCGGACACGCCCCGAATATTTTCCCGCGCAACACACCGCCAACAGGTATAAGACAAAAGGCCGATCTGGCTGTGTTGACTTGGCCAGACCCCTTTCCTAAAGGGGCCGCGCCCTAGACGGGCAGCTTTGCCGCGCGTGACGGGGTCTTGACGGGAGCCTGACATGAGTGACGAGCAGTCCGGACGGGAGCCACTTGGCGAAGATAAGCGCATCGACGCACTCGACGAACGGCTGAAAGCCGCGCGTCAACGCGAGGAAGCGCGGATCAGGCCGCAAGTGCAGGGAACAGACGAGAATTATCGTATGGGGTCCCGCGTGCTGGCGGATTTGCTGGGTGGCCTTGTCGGCGGTGCGCTGATCGGTCTTGTCATAGACCGATTCGCGGATACGTCGCCCTGGGGTCTGTTGGTGATGCTCGCACTCGGGATTGTCGTCGCCTTCAGGAACATCATCCGGCTCGCAAACCGGCGCCCTGATTGAATCTTCCGATGGAGGCGTGATCCTCCTTGCGGGGGTTCACGAAAGGGCGTCTTTCTGCAAAGGGCTTAAGGTCTGTTACGGACCGGGGGACCGCACGGTTCCCTTGGGGCAATAGGGATTTTCAGCAAGTGGCAAGCGAAGCCAAGGTCGATCCGATGCACCAGTTCACCATCGAACCGATGTTCGGTTCGGATGCGTGGGCCATCGGCGGCTATAACATTGCTTTCACCAACAGCGCGCTGTGGATGGCCATTTCGGTCGTCGTGCTCTGGGTGTTCGTCGCGGGCGGGATGAAGCGCCAGCTGGTGCCGGGCCGCTGGCAGATGGCCGTGGAAAGCTTCACCGGCTTTATCGACGATATGCTCGAAGCCAATGTGGGCAAGGCAGGGCGTAAATATGTGCCCTATATCTTCTCGCTGTTCATGTTCATCCTGTTCGCCAATATCCTCGGCCTGCTGCCGCTGGGCGTGATCGGGCTGCATCCCTTTACCTTCACCAGCCATTTCACCGTTACGGGCGTGCTGGCGATCATCTCTTTCTCGATCGTGCTGATTGTCGGTTTCGCGAAGCACGGTCTGCACTTCTTCTCGCTGTTCGTGCCGCATGGCACGCCGGTTCCCATGATCCCCGTGATCTTCGTGGTCGAACTGATCAGCTTCATGGTGCGTCCCTTCAGCCTTGGTCTGCGTTTGTTCGTGGCCATGATGGCAGGGCACGTGCTGCTGGAAGTGCTTTCCAGCTTCGTGATCGGCGCGGGCAACCACAGCGCGGGCATTTTCGCGCTGGCCGGTATCCCGAGCTTCCTCCTCATGGTGGGCATTTGCGCACTGGAAATCCTGGTTGCCGGGATCCAGGCCTATGTGTTCGCCCTGCTGACCAGCGTCTATCTGAACGACGCCGAAAATCTTCACTGATCCTTCCATCATCTAATCAAGTTTTCCAAAGGAGTTTTTGAAATGGACGCAGAAGCCGCAAAGCTGCTCGGTGCCGGTCTCGCCGCTCTGGGTGCGGGCCTCGCCTCGATCGGCGTGGGTAACGTTTTCGCCAAGTTCCTCGAAGGCGCGCTGCGCAATCCGGGTGCTGCCGACGGCCAGCAGGGCCGCCTCTTCATCGGTTTCGCCGGTGCCGAGCTTCTGGGCCTGCTCTCGTTCGTCGTCGCGATGATCCTGATCTTCGTCGCCTGATCGAACGATACTGAATTTCGCCCGGCCATTGTGATATGGCCGGGCGTCATGAATTTGATCTATCTTTAGGGTCTGGCCATGCCACAAATATCCCAGCTAGCCGCAACCTATGCGAGCCAGGTCTTCTGGCTGCTGATCTTTTTCGGCCTGACCTATTTCGTCATCGGGCGCGGCATGGTGCCCAAGGTGATGGACACCGTGGCGATGCGCGACAAGCAGATCGCCGACGATCTTTCCGCTGCCGAAGCTGCCCGCAAGGCCGCTGACGAGCAGGAAGAGGCATGGCGCCAGCGCGAGAATGAAAACCGCGCCAAGGCCCAGGAACTGATTGCCGAAGCCAAGGCCAAGGCCGCAGCCGAAACCGAAGCCAGGCTGGGCGCTGCCCAGACGGGAATCGATGCAAAGCTGGACGCCGCCGAGGCCCGTATTGCCGAAGCCCGCGAAAAGGCCGCTGCCGAGATTGAGGGGATCGCTGCCGAAGCGACTCAGTCGATCGTCGCACGCGTGTCGGGCCTGTCGGTCGATAATGCCGCCGCGCTGGGCGCGGTCAGGAAGGAGCTCGCCTGATGGCTGCCGAAACGCACGAACTGCCCGCTGCATCGCAGGCCGTCGAAGAGCATCTGGATCATGCCGCCACCGCGGAAGGCATGACCGAGGAACATCACGTCGAACCCGCACTGCTGGGCATCGCCCCTCCGGCTGCGGTTGTCAGCTCGGCCATGATCGTGCTGCTGGCCATCGCATTCTTCTATGCCAAGGCGCACAAGAAGATCGCCGGCGGCCTCGACAACCGTATTGCCGAGATCAAGAACCAGCTTGAGGAAGCGAAGAAGCTTCGCTCCGAGGCCGAGGCGCTCCGCAAGGAATATGCCGACAAGATCGCGAATGCCGAAAAAGACGCGGCCGCGATGCTCGACCATGCCCGCACCGAGGCTGGCGCCATCGTCGCCAAGGCGGAAAGCGATGCGACCGCCATGGTCGCCCGCCGCGAGAAAATGGCCGAGGAAAAGATCGCTGCTGCCGAGCGCGGGGTGATGGACGAATTGCGCGTCCGCGCCGCACAGGCATCGGCTGCCGCTTCGGCCGATCTGATCGCCAGGAATTATGGCGCGGATGCCGACAAGGCGCTGGTGGATCAGGCGATCGGCTCGATCTGATCGGGTTCGCCTTGCAGTCAAACGAACGCCCCCGCCATGTGCGGGGGTTTTTGTTTGCGGCGCCGCTATTCGGGAATTCGGTGCCAGTCGTCCTCATAGGGTAGATCGTCGCCGGGAGCCCATTCCCGGATTGAGTTCAGCACTAAACTGGAAATTGTATCATAGCGCTCGTTATAGACATTGCCTGCGGCTGACCGGATACCGTTTTTTCCGCATGTCTCGATAGCTACTGGCGTACCATCGGTGCCGACTAACCCGTAGCCGTCATTTGCATCCAATTCGCGATTGATGGACGTCATCAGGCGGTGGAAATCCTTCTCAGGAATCCGAAAGTGCCGGGCCCTGATTGGTGCTTCCTTACCGCTGGGCACGGTGACCAGCGTGCCCGCAGCGAATTTTCCGCTGGTTGGAAGGCCAATAGAAATTGCGTAATCCGTATCGCCGAATGATGGCATGGCGACGAAGCGGAGCCCGCAATCCCTGAAGTTCCCATCCTGCGGCAGGAGCGAAATTAGACGTAACAAGCCACTTCTCACATGGGGGTCGCCATTGTCGACGATGGGGCCATCTTGTGTTGCGGTCTGGCTTGCCCTGTGCCAGTTCTGGACCTGAGTGCTGGCGATAAAAAATCCAATTGTGCCAAGTTGTAAGGTGACGATTCCGGTCGTCACATATCCAATCCGGTGCAGCCATCGCATACGGGGTGATGGGCCATCGCTTGGTAACTTCATGGCGTGGGTGCTACTTGCCGATCTGTGACGGTCAATAGCGCAATGTGCGCGCGATAAACCGGTCCTTTGCGCTGCGATAGGCCTCCATTGCGGCGCCGTCATGGTCGCGTTTCAGCGCGTTATATTCGCGCAGCAGGGCGGGGCTGGCATTCAGGCGGTCGCGGAACTTCTCGAACATGTCGAACGCGCCGCCGCGCGCGACGAGCTGGATGCCGAGGTGGGGGGAGGCACTTGCATCCTCGAAACCGGCAAAACCGTCGGCAGGATCGGAGCGGCTGCGGGCGAACAGGCTGGCAAGCGCTTGTTCCGCCTCGGCAAATTCATTGGGGTCGACGCGGACCATGATGTCGAGGTCGCCCTTCGTCAGGCAATTGGCAATCGCGGTCGCGCCGACATGCATGATCTCGCTCCCCGTGGGGAGCAAGCGGATCAGGCGCTGCGATACGCTGCGGTAAAGCTGTTCGGCATCGGCGCGGGCGCGGTAATGGTCGGGGGCGAGGCGGAAGAGGGCGTCATCTGCGTCCATGGCCGCCAGTCTCCTTAAAAGCTGTCCTTGGCGGCGCGCAGGGCCGCAAAGGTCGCCACGGCATCACCGCCGCCCCATCGCGCCTGCATCGCGGGATCGTCGGCACGCAGGAAGGGATTGGTCGCAAGTTCGCGCGACAGCCGTGTCGGCACGGTCGGCAGGTCCTGCGCGCGGCGGGCGGCGACCTCCTCGGCATAATCGGCCAGCGCGGCATTGTCGGGGTCGGCATGCCGCGCGAATTTCGCGTTGGCCGCGGTATATTCGTGGGCGCAGAACAAACGCGTCCCGGGCGGCAGGGCCTTTATCCGCTTCAGGCTCGCCCAAAACTGGTCGGGCGTCCCTTCGAACATGCGCCCGCAGCCCAAGGCGAACACGCTGTCGCCGACAAATGCAATCCCCGCGTCTGGCAGGTAATAGGCGATATGGCCTTTCGTATGGCCGCCCACGTCGATCACTTCGGCCTTGTGCGCTCCGATGGAAACCGTGTCGCCGCCTTTCATCATACGGTCGGTGGCTGCGATCTTGGGGGCATCGGTTGCGGGCGCAGTGATCGTGCAGCCCGTGACCGTCTTGATATCCTCGTTCCCGCCTGCGTGGTCCGGGTGCCAGTGCGTGTTCCAGATCTGGGTAATGGTCCAGCCCTTCGTCTCCGCCTCGGCCAGATAGACCGCTGCGTCGGGCGTATCGATGCACACGGTTTCGCCGCTGTCCGTGTCATGCAGCAGAAAGCCGTAATTGTCGGAGAGACAGGGGAACTGGTGGACTTCGATCATGGCACGCTCCTTCGCCCGTTGATGTAGGCGGGAAGCGCGCAAAGCAAAAGGCCCGCCGCGGATGAACCGGGCGGGCCTTTCGGGATTTGGGTTTAGGCGTTCGTGTTCGCAAATCGTCATGGAAGTGAATTCCATGACGTCGAACGGTGGCCAAGGGCCACCGTCGGCCGACTTGCGCACCGGCTGCGCCGCCGCTGCGGAAGAGGTGGACCGCTTGCGCGCTCCGCCCCTTCCTCGCTGTGCTTAGCTCTTCCCCTTCAGCGCTTCGCCGAGGATGTCGCCCAGCGACGCGCCCGAATCGGACGAGCCGTACTGCTCGACAGCCTGCTTCTCTTCGGCGATCTGGCGCGCCTTGATCGAGAAGTTCGGCTTTTTGGTGCGGTCGAAACCGGTGACCATGGCGTCGATCTTCTGACCGGTCTGGAAGCGGTCGGGACGCTGTTCGTCGCGGTCGCGGCCAAGGTCCGAACGCTTGATGAAGCCGGTCGCGCCGTCTTCGCCGACCTGCACCTCAAGGCCGCCATCGCGGACTTCCAGAACGGTGACGGTGACGACTTCGTTACGACGCAGGCCAGCGCCCGAAGCGGCAGCGCCGCCAACGGCCGGTGCGCCCTTTTCAAGCTGCTTCATGCCAAGGCTGATGCGTTCCTTCTCGATGTCGACATCGAGAACGACAGCTTCGACTTCCTCGCCCTTGCGGTGCAGGGCCAGCGCGTCTTCGCCCGAAATGCCCCATGCGATATCCGACATGTGAACCATGCCGTCGACGTCGCCCGGAAGGCCGATGAACAGGCCGAATTCGGTCGCGTTCTTGACTTCGCCGGTGACGGTCGAGCCGACGGGGAACTTCTCTGCGAAATCGTCCCACGGGTTCGACTGGGCCTGCTTGAGGCCAAGCGAGATGCGACGCTTGTCGGCATCGACTTCCAGCACCATGACTTCGACTTCCTGCGAGGTCGAAACGATCTTGCCGGGGTGGACGTTCTTCTTGGTCCAGCTCATTTCCGAAACGTGGACCAGACCTTCGATGCCCGGTTCCAGTTCGACGAAGGCGCCATATTCGGTGATGTTGGTCACAACACCCGAAAGCTTCGCGCCAACCGGATACTTGGCGGCGACGCCATCCCACGGATCGCTTTCCAGCTGCTTCATGCCAAGGCTGATGCGCTGCGTGTCCTGATTGATGCGGACGATCTGCACGGTGACGGTCTGGCCGATTTCCACCACTTCGCTGGGGTGGTTGACGCGCTTGTAGCTCATGTCGGTGACATGCAGCAGGCCGTCGATGCCGCCCAGATCCACGAAGGCGCCGTAATCGGTGATGTTCTTGACCACGCCGTCGATGACCTGGCCTTCGCTCAGCTCGCCGATCAGTTCCTGGCGCTGTTCGGCGCGGGTTTCTTCCAGAACGGCGCGACGCGACACGACGATATTGCCACGGCGGCGATCCATCTTGAGGACCTGGAACGGCTGCGGAATGCCCATCAGCGGGGTGATGTCGCGCACGGGGCGGATATCGACCTGCGAGCCGGGCAGAAAGGCCACGGCGCCGTCGAGGTCGACGGTGAAGCCGCCCTTGACGCGGCCGAAGATGTTGCCTTCGACGCGCTTGCCTTCGCCGAACTCGCTCTCAAGGCGGTCCCATGCGGCTTCGCGGCGGGCGCGGTCACGCGACAGCATCGCTTCGCCGTCGGCGTTTTCGACGCGGTCGACAAAAACTTCCACTTCGTCACCGACCTTCAGGCCGTGCTCGTCCGCATTGCGCGCGAATTCCGAAAGGCGCACGCGGCCTTCGCTCTTCAGACCGACGTCGATGACGGCCTTGTCGTTTTCGATGGCGGTGACGGTGCCCTTGACGACGCGGCCTTCAAAGCCGCCATCGGCCTCGTTACCAAGCATATCGTCAAGCATTTTCGCGAAATCATCGCGGGTAGGGTTAGGCGAAGTTGCCATTAGGATGTTATTCCCGTTCAATCGATTTTTCCGGCCGGGCGGTTTTTCCGCCGGTCTTTCCTCCGCCATCCGCACCATTGCATCGGCGGGCCAAAAAGGGCCGAACCATCCGCAGGGCCGATTGCACCTGCGAATATCCGTAACGACAGCGAACCGGAGCCTTTGGCCGTCAGGACCGCGCGCGCTTAGGCGCTAATGGCTGTGAAAGCAAGCGAAAGCGCGCCTTGCCAAGCTGTGCGGGCAGCGCGCGCGGTGCGTCAAGCACCCTTGGCGGCGTGGCGGCCCATGCGGGCATCGACGATCGCGATCGCGGCTTCCAGCGCCTGTGCCGCGCTCATATCAGTATTATCGATCAGCACCGCGTCGGCGGCCTGCGCCAGCGGAGCCTCTGCGCGGTTGCGATCCCGGTCGTCACGGCGAGCGAGGTCGTCGATCACATGCTGCAGCGTCAGGTTCTCTCCACGGCCTTTGCTTTCGCCATGGCGACGCGCTGCGCGGGCATCGAGGCTGGCGGTTACGAACAGCTTCACATCGGCATCGGGTACGATCACCGTGCCGATGTCCCGTCCGTCGAGGATCGCGCCGCCCGGTTGCGCGGCGAACTGGCGCTGGCGTTCGAGCAGGGCCGCGCGAACACGCTTGTGCACCGAAACGCGCGATGCCAGCGCGCCGCATGCGACGGAGCGCAATTCGGGCTCTGCCAGCAGGGCATCGGGAAAGCCTGTCGCACGGGCAGCCTCGACCGGATCGTCGGGGTCGAGGCCCATCTTGCGCGCCTGCATGCCCACCGCCCGATAGAGCAGGCCCGTATCCAGCACCGGCAGGCCGTAATGCTTGCCCAGTCCCCTGGCGATGGTGCCCTTTCCGCTGGCGGTCGGCCCGTCGACGGCGATGATCATGCGTTTTTCCTTTTACTGAACGCTTCCCGCCTTCTGAAAGCCTTCCACAGGCCCCAGATCGCGATGGAGGCCCAAAACCCTTCCAGCACCAGCGAGGCGAGATTGAGGTGATACATCAGCGACACCGTCAGAAGCGCCGCCCCCATCAGGTTTACCCCGTGCTGGATAAAGGGGTTTGGCGCGTCCCGCGCGGTGATGTACCAATAGGCCCAGATGATGCACCCCATGCCGCCAAATCCGACCATGGTGGGCCAATCGATATGGGGCATTGCGGCAGGCATCATGGCAGCAAGCATCATACCGGCGCGGCAGTTTGCGCCTGTTCCAGCAGCGCCATGAAATTGGGAAAGCTGGTGGCGATGGGGGCAGTGTCGTCGATATCCACGCCATGTTCGCTGGCAAGGCCCGCGACCGCCATGCTCATGGCGATGCGGTGGTCGAGATGGGTCACGACGGGTGCATTCCCCGTACCGCGCAGCGCCGTGCCGCGGGTTCCGGTGATGACCAGCCCGTCCTCACGCTCTTCCACCTGCGCGCCGGCAGAGGTGAGGGCGGCGGCCATCGCGGACAGCCGGTCCGATTCCTTGACGCGCAATTCGTCGAGGCCGGTCGTCACCGTTCGGCCTTTGGCCAGTGCGGCGGCGACGAACAGCACGGGGAATTCGTCGATCATGGCAGGGGCGAGGGCAGGGTCGACGTCTATGCCCGTCAGCCGCGAATGGCGCACGCGCAAGTCGGCCACCGGCTCGCCGCCCACGTCACGGCGGTCCAGTTCCTCGATTTCTCCGCCCATCTGGCGCAGCACGGTGAACAATGCCGCGCGGGTTGGGTTCAGGCCGACATTCTCGATCACCAGATCCGATCCCGGCACCAGCAGCGCCGCCACAGCGAAAAAGGCCGCGCTAGACGGATCGCCGGGGACGGTAATGTCTTGCGGGTGCAATTCGGCCTGACCGCGAAGCTCGATAATGCGCTCGCCGCCGGTTTCCTCGACCGTCAGCTCGGCGCCGAATCCTTGCAGCATGCGTTCGGTGTGGTCGCGCGTGGGCA